>NZ_BCQR01000276.1 GCF_001552175.1 Actinomadura kijaniata NBRC 14229 | reverse complement strand
GGGGGCCGGGGCGGGGGCGGCGAGCGGCCCGCCGGCGACGCGGCGGTCGTAGGCCTGCTGATCCTCGCGTCCGGGGCCGTAGGACTCGTCGTAGCCGCCGTAGTCCTCCTCGGCGCCCGGCTCCACCTGGGGTGGTGGTGGCGCGCCGCGGCGACCGCGCGGCGGCTGCTGCTGCTGCTGCGGCTCGTCCATCCACTCGTCATCGTCGTCGCGCGCGGCCCGGCTGGCCCGCAGGCCCAAGACCACGAGGACGACCACCAGGGCCACGACCACAATGAGGCCGATGACCACGATGTAAGAAGTCATGCCACCACCCAATGCCTTGGTCCGGCGGGAGTCGCCAGCGTGGACCGCGGGCTCGTCCTGGTTGACGCTAGCGGCCGGTTCCCGGCGGACCTACAACGATTCTTGCCGACCGCTATGACCGTTGTCACACCCTTCGCGCACATTCACCCTCACCCGGTGCGTGTCGAACGGCCGATCCGGTCGGCCGGCACCTCTGATGTCAGCTCGTGCCCCGCATGTGACCGCAGTCCCACGCGAGGTGCGCGCCGACTCCGTTCTCGGTGGCCCCGGTCGTGCGAGCCCACGGTCCCGGTCAACGCGCCTACCGTTCGCCGAAGTTCCCGGTGATCCGGCCCCGGCCCACCGTGTGCTTGGCGATGGCGCCGAGCGACTCCTGGAGCGTGGCGCCGCTCTTGAACGGCGCCGGGGAGTCCAGTGCGTAGACGGTGAAGCGGTACCGGTGCCGCTCGCCCCTGGGCGGGCACGGCGGCAGGTAGCTCACCTTCTTGCCGGTGTTGAGACCTTCGACCATCTTGTCCTGCCGCCCGCCCTCGACGAGCTCCGTCCGGTTGGCCTCGATCCCCGCGACCACCCAGTGCACGTGGGCGCCGTCGGAGGCGTCCAGATCGTCCACCACGATCGCGAACGACTTGGTGGTGTTGGCCGGGGCTCCCGACCAACGCAGCGGCGGGGTCTTGCCCTGTGCTCCGTTGCCAGAGTACGTCGTGCAGCCGAATCGCGTGGGCAAGTCGCCGCCATCGCGGAACGCGGGGCTGGTCACGGTGAACCACTCCGACAGCTCGGCGCTGCTGTTCTTCGGCTGGCCGATCAGCCCGCAGCCGCTCAGGACGCCGCCGAGCACCAGGGCGCCCACAGCGGCCGGGATCGGACGCCGGTCTCTGCTCATCATCGATACGCTCCCCGGCCGAGATCGTACGCCGCGCGCCACCCGATTCCCTCTCATCCGAGCGTGCGCGCACCCGCCGGCGGCGCCCCCTTCCTCAGTCCGCCCCAACGATAGGGGTTGGCGGGGACCAGAACGAGCCGAGCACGGGTCCGGATCGGTACCGGATCGGGTCCGGTCCGTGTCCGGGCGGGTCGGGGTCGGGTCCGGCCGCCCGTTGCGCCGGGTTGATCGTCGGAAATGACGATGTGACGTTGGTCATGAGAAGTTTGTCCGCTAATGCCGGGTTTTGTGGGAAGGAGTGATGAACTTCACGAGCTGGGAGCGGTCTAAATTTCCAAAATGGAAAGATTCTGTGTTCTTTCCCCGTGATAGGGGCGCAAGCGGTCCAGGCCATCGGATAGTTTGTGAATACCTTCACAAGCTGACCGTGAACATTGGAGGCCGCAATGGCCAGGACCGCCGAGGACACCCCTGGCGCTCCCCACATCCTGATCGTGGGTGGCGGCTATGTGGGTATGTACACGGCTCTGCGCCTTCAGAAGAAGCTGAAGCGCGAGCTGCGCAAGGGCGAGGTCAAGGTGACCGTCGTCGACCCGAACGCGTACATGACCTACCAGCCGTTCCTCCCCGAGGTCGCCGCCGGGAACATCTCCCCGCGGCACGTCGTGGTGCCGCTGCGCCGGGTGCTCAGCAGGTGCACCGTGCGCAACGCCCGCGTCACCGAGATCAACCACGACGACGGATGGGCCATCCTCCAGCCGCTCGCCGGCCCTCCGGAGCGGGTCTCCTACGACTACCTCGTGATGGCCGCCGGCGCGGTGCCGCGGATCCTGCCGATCCCGGGCCTGGCCGAGGAGGGTTTCTCGCTCAAGAACGTCGGCGAGGCCATCCACCTGCGCAACCACGTGCTGGAGCAGCTGGAGATCGCCGAGTCGACCGACGACGCCGAGATCCGCCGCAAGGCGCTGACCTTCGTGTTCGTCGGCGGCGGCTTCGCGGGCGTCGAGGCGATCGCCGAGGTCGAGGACATGTCGCGGGACGCCACCCGGTACATGCGCAAGGTCACCCCGCAGGACCTGCGCTTCGTGCTGGTCGAGGCCGCCGACCGCATCCTGCCCGAGGTCGGCCCCGAGATGGGCAAGTGGACCGCCGAGCAGCTGCGCGGCCGCGGCATCGACGTGAAGATGAAGACGTTCCTGCAGTCGTGCGTGGACGGCAACATCGAGCTGTCGGACGGCAGCCGCTTCCCGGCCGGGACCCTGGTCTGGAACGCCGGCGTCAAGCCCGCCCCGGTCGTCAAGCACACCGACCTGCCGCTGGACGAGCGCGGCCGGATCAAGGGCACCGAGTTCCTGACCATCGAGGGCATGGTCCGCGCGTTCACCGCCGGTGACAACGCCGCGATCCCGGACCTCACCGAGGAGGGCGCGTTCTGCCCGCCGAACGCCCAGCACGCCGTCCGCCAGGCCAAGGTGCTGGCCGAGAACATCGTGCGGGCGCTGCGCGGCAAGGCCCTCAAGCCCTACGTCCACAACAACCTGGGCGCGGTGGCCGGACTCGGCCTCCACAAGGGCGTGGCCAACCCGCTGGGCCTCAAGCTCAAGGGCTGGCCGGCGTGGTTCTTCCACCGGACCTACCACGGCATGATGGTCCCGACCTTCAACCGTAAGGCCCGCGTCCTGGCCGACTGGACCCTGGCGCTGTTCTTCAAGCGCGAGACCGTCTCGCTGGCCACGGTCGAGGCCCCGCGCGCCGACTTCGAGCTGGCCGCGCTGGACGACGCCAAGCCCCGGCAGAAGACCGTCTCCTGACGGACCCCGCCTCCCGCAGGGCTGTCCGCACGCCGCGCGCCCGCGCCCCTTCCGGGGCGCGGGCGCGCGGCGTTCCCCGTCCGGACGGATCTGTTCCCATAGGCGGGATTTTCGGGGATGGGGGAGAATCGGCGGGTGCGGATCGGGATCCTGGGGCCGGTGGAGGTGACCGCCTCCGGCCGCGCCGTCGAGGTCGGCGGGGCGCGGCTGCGGGCGTTGCTGACCCTGCTCGCCCTGGAGGCGGGCCGTCCCGTCCCGGCCGAACGGCTCATCGACGCGCTGTGGGAGGACGACGTCCCGGCCGCCGCGCCGAACGCGTTGCAGTCGCTGGTGTCGCGGCTGCGCGCGGCGGTGGGGCGCGAGCGCGTGGAGTCCCGTCCCGGCGTCTACCGGCTGGCGGTCCCGCCCGGGGCCGTCGACGCCCACGACTTCGAGGACCGGCTGCGCGCGGCCCGCGCGCTGGCCGACCCGGCGGCGCGGGCGGAGGCGCTGCGGGCGGCGCTGGCGCTGTGGCGGGG
>NZ_BCQR01000275.1 GCF_001552175.1 Actinomadura kijaniata NBRC 14229 | reverse complement strand
GGCGCTGGCGGACGCGGCGGGGCTGGCGTTCGCCGAGGGGCCCGCCGCGCGGCTGGAGGGGCTGCGGTGGGCGGCGCTGGAGGAACGCGTCGACGCCGACCTGGAGCTGGGCCGCCACGCCGAGCTGATCCCGGAACTGGAGGCGCTGGCCGCCGACGACCCGCTGCGGGAGCCGCTGCGCGGCCGGCTGATCCGCGCGCTGTACGCGGCGGGGCGGCAGGCCGACGCGCTGGCCGAGTACGCGTCGGTCAAGCGGGAGCTGGCCGACGCGCTGGGCGTCGATCCCTCCCCCGACCTGGAGGCGCTGCACCTGTCGGTGCTGCGGCAGGACCCGGCGCTGCGGGCGCCGCGCCCGCCCTCCCCGCGCGTCGCGGGGAACCTGCGGCCCCGGCTGACCAGCTTCGTCGGGCGGGAGGAGGACCTGACCCGGGTCCGCAAGCTGCTCGCCGGGGAACGCCTGGTCACGCTGGTCGGGCCGGGCGGCGCGGGCAAGACGCGGCTGGCGCGCGAGGCGGGGGAACGGGCGCGGGACGACGCCGCCGACGGGGTGTGGTTCGTCGGGCTCGCCCCGGTCGACGACCCGGCGGAGGTGCCGTCGGCGGTGCTGTCGGTGCTGCGGCCGCGCGAGGTCGCGCTGCTGTCCACCGGGCACGGCGGGCTCGTGGTCGGCGAGGCCGCCGACCCGCTGGACCTGCTGGCCGGGGCGCTGGCGGACCGCGCGGCCCTGCTGGTCCTGGACAACTGCGAGCATCTGCTGGACGCCGCCGCCCGGCTGGCCGACCGGCTGCTGGCCGACTGCCCGGACGTGCGGATCCTGGCGACCAGCCGCGAACCCCTCGGGATCACCGGGGAGGTCCTGTGGCCCGTCGGCCCGCTGGGCCTGCCCCCGGAGGCGGCCGGGCCGGCGGAGGCGATGGCGTCGCCCGCCGTCCGGCTGCTGGCCGACCGCGCCGCGGCCGTCGCGCCGGGGTTCGCGGTCACCGGCGCGAACGTCGGGCACGTCGTGCGCGCCTGCCGCTCCCTGGACGGCATGCCCCTGGCCATCGAGCTGGCCGCCGCGCGGCTGCGGTCCATGACGCCCGCGCAGGTCGCGGCGCGGCTGGACGACCGGTTCCGGCTGCTGCGGTCCGGCAGCCGCACCGCGCTGCCCCGCCACCAGACGCTGCGGGCCGTCGTGGACTGGAGCTGGGACCTGCTCGCCGCGCCCGAACGCGCCCTGTGGCGGCGGCTGGCGGTCTTCCCCGGCGGCGCGACCCTGGAGGCCGCCGAACACGTCTGCGCGGGCGGCGTCCTCGACCGGGACGAGGTCCTGGACGTGCTGACCGCGCTCGTCGACAAGTCCCTGGTCGTCCTCACCGACACCGACGCGCCGCACGGCCCGCGCTACCGGATGCTGGAGACGATCCGCGCCTACGGCCTGGAACGGCTCGCCGAGGCGGACGAGGAGGAGCGGGTCCGGCTGGCGCACGCCGGATACTTCGCCGCGCTGGCCGAGGAGGCCGAACCGCACCTGTACCGGCACGAGCAGCTCGACTGGCTGGCCCGGCTGGCGGACGACCGGGACAACCTGCACGCCGCGCTGCGCTGGGCCACCGCGCGGCGGAACGCGCCGCTGGCCGTGCGGTTCTGCGCCGCGCTCGGCTGGTACTGGTTCCTGACCGGACAGTTCCGGGAGAGCGGCGAGTACGTCGAGGCCGCCCTGGCGCTGCCCGACCCGCCCGCCGACGCCACCACCGCGCTGGCCCTGGCGATCGCCGCGATCACCGCGATGGACAACGAGCGGCGGGAGCGGCAGATCCGCGACTGGCTGGTGCGCGCCAACCGGATCTGCGAGGAGCTGGGGGACGTGCCGCTGCACCCGGTGCTGCGGATGATGAACGTGACCTTCGACATGTACCTGCGGGGCTGGGACGAGGGCTCGCTGACCCTGGTCGACCGGCTGGTCGACGATCCCGATCCGTGGCTGAGCGGCCTCGGGCACTTCATCCGCGGCCAGATGGACCACAACTTCGGCCGCACCGAGGGCCTGGAACGGCGCTTCACCGCCGCCCGCGACCGGTTCCGCGAGGCGGGGGACCGCTGGGGGCTGTCGTTCACGCTCACCGCGCTGGCCGAGGCGCGCAGCCGCGTCGGCGACCACCACGCCGCGATCGCCCTGTACGAGGAGGCGCTGCGGCTCAACGCCATGCTCGGCGGCGGCGCGGTCACCCTCCTGCAGAACTACATGAAGCTCGCCAACGAACTGGACCTGGTCGGCGAACGCGACCGCGCGCTGGAACTGCTGGAGACCGCGCTGCGCGACACCGAGCGCGTGCGGAGCCGGGAGGGGGCGGCCTCGGTGCACTACTGCCTCGGCGTGCTGGCGCTGCGCTCGGGGGATCTCGCCGAGGCCGACGACCGGCTGGTCCGCGCCGAGGAACTGGTCTCCGTCGAGCCCCGCCCGCCCCAGTTCCGCGCGATGATCATGCTGGCGCGGGGGCGGCTCGCGCTGGCCGCGGGGGATGCCGGGACCGCCCGGTCCCGCGTGGCCGAGGCGCTGCGCGACGCGGTGCGCGCGCTGGACCACCCGATCGTCGCCGAGGCCCTGACCGGCCACGCCGCGCTCGCCCTGCACGAGGGCGACCCGGTCCGCGCCGCCGAGCTGCTCGGCAACGCCGAGGGCCTGCGCGGCGGCCGCGACCTGTCCCAGCCGGAGTCGGCGGAGCTGGAGGAACGCCTGCGCGCCGAGCTGCCCGAGGCCGACTTCGCCGCCGCCCACGCGCGCGGCCGCAGCCGTTCGTTCGACGAGACGGCGGCCCTGTTCGGCCTGGAACGCCCGGCGGCGCCCACCATCGCGGTCTCCCGCGGCCGCGCGCCCGCCGACTAGGGGGCGGGGGCGACCAGGCCGGACTCGTAGGCGACGATCACCAGCTGGGCACGGTCGCGGGCGCCGAGCTTGGCGAGCAGGCGGCCGATGTAGGTCTTCACGGTGGACAGGCTCAGGTGCAGGTGCTCGGCGATCTCGGTGTTGGACAGGCCGCCGGCGACCAGGGCGAGGACCTGGCGTTCCCGGTCGGTGACGCCGTCCAGCTCGCGCGGGAGCGAGTGGACGGGCCGGGGGTGGCGGGTGAACTCGGCGATGAGGCGGCGGGTCACGGTGGGGGCCAGGAGGGCCTCGCCCGCCGCGACGACGCGGATGGCGTGGAGGAGGTCGGCCGGCGGCGTGTCCTTGAGCAGGAAGCCGGCGGCGCCGGCGCGCAGGGCCGAGAAGACGTGCGCGTCCAGGTCGAACATGGTCAGGATGAGCACCCGGACCTCCGCGGTGTCCGCGGCCTGGTGGATCCGGCGGGTGGCCTCGATGCCGTCCAGGTGCGGCATGCGCACGTCCATCAGGACGACGTCGGGCCGTAGGGCGCGGGCGAGCTCGACGGCCTCGGCCCCGGTGGCGGCCTCGCCGACCACGGTGAGGTCGGGGGTGGTCTCGATGAGGGCGCGGAAGCTGCCGCGCAGCAGGGCCTGGTCGTCGGCGACCAGGACGCGGACCGGCCCGGTCACCGGCCGTCCCCGCCGAGGGGGAGCGGGAGGGTGGCCGTGACCGCGAAGCCGCCCCCGGGGCGGGGCCCGGCGCTGAAGGACCCGCCGTACATCGCGACGCGTTCCCGCATCCCGACCAGCCCGTGACCGCCGGGGCCCGGCCTCGGGGCCGGGCGGGCCGCGCCGTCGTCGACCACCTGGATGCTCACCCGGCGGGGCGAGACGTCCACCGTGGCCCGGCAACGGGTGGGCGCCGCGTGCTTGACCACGTTGGTGAGGGCCTCCTGGACGATCCGGTAGACGGTGAGCTGGAGAGCTTCGGGAAGACCGTACCCGCCGGAGACCGCGAGATCGACCTCGACCCCGGCGGCCCGGACGTGCTCGGCCAGGTCCTCCAGCCCGCCGACACCCGCCTGGACGGGGCCGGTCCCCGGCGCGGGGTCATGGCGCAGCACCTCCAGCAGGCGCCGCATCTCGGCCAGGGCGTCGCGGCTGGTCGTCTCGATGACCCGCAACGCCTCGCGGGCCTCCTCGGGGCGCGTCTCGGCGATGTGGTTGGCGACCCCCGACTTGACGGCGATCAGTCCCATGCCGTGCGTGACCACGTCGTGCAGCTCGCGCGCGATCCGCAACCGCTCGTCGGCCAGGATCCGGCGCGTCCGCTGCTCCTCCAGGCACGCCGCGTTCCAGGCGCGGCGCCACAGCAGGTGGCCGACCAGCCAGCCGCCGCCGAGCAGCAGCCAGGACGCCGCCGTCCAGCCGGCGGCCGCCACCGGGCCGTACCGGGGGTGGACGACCTGGGCGATCGCCGCGGCGGCCGTCGCGGCGCCCGCGCACGCCGCCAGCACGGGGGCCGACC
>NZ_BCQR01000274.1 GCF_001552175.1 Actinomadura kijaniata NBRC 14229 | reverse complement strand
GAGATCGACGGCGCCGACGAGGCCCGCCGTTTCCTGCGGACGCACGGGATCACCGGTGAACGGGCCGACCGGGTCTGGACGGCCATCGCCCTGCACACCACCCCCGAGATCCCGTTGCGCATGGCGCCCGAGGTGGCCCTGGTGACCCGCGGCGTGGAGCTGGACGTCCTGGGCCTCGGCTACCACGCGATCTCCGACGAGCAGCGCGCGGCCGTGGTCGCGGCGCATCCGCGCCCGGACTTCAAGAACCGGATCCTCGCCGCCTTCACCGACGGCGTCAGGGACCGTCCGCAGACCACCTTCGGCAACGTCAAGGCCGACGTGCTGGCCCACCATGTCCCCGGTTTCACGCGCGGAGACTTCGTGGAGGTCATCAAGGGGTCCGACTGGCCCGAATGACCGGGGGCGGGTCAGCGGACGAAGAGACGGCCGAGCTGGTGGTCGACCAGGCTCACGGCCTGCTCGGGCGTGTGCTGCCCGAGCAGGACGCTGGCCTGTAGTCCCTCGGCCCCCGCCACCAGGAACGCGGCCTCGGCCGGGGCGTCGACCTCGGGGTGCACCTGGCCGAGTTCCTGCGCCTGGGCCAGCAGGTCGGCGATCAGGCGTTCCAGGGCGGGCGGTGCCTGGCGGACGGTTTCGGCCAGGTCGGGGTCGGCCAGGAAACGCACGAAGTACGCCACGTACACCAGATGCCGGTTGCGGCGCTCCTCGTCCAGGGGGAGCAGTTCCAGCAGCACGCCGCGCACGACCGCGCGCATGCCGGGGTCCTCGCCGAGAAGCTCGATGCGTTCCCGCGCGCTCCGCTCGCCTTCGGCGTTGAGGATCTCCAGCGCGCCGAGCAGCAGTTGGCGGCGGGTGCCGAAGTAGTACTGCAGCAGCCGCGCGGAGACCCCGGCCTCGGCGGCGACCTGCCGCAGGGTCACGTCCTCCAGCCCGCCGCGGGTGGCCAGGCGCCACACCGCCTGCGCGATCTGGCGGCGGCGCGCGTCGTGATCCACCTGTCGGGGCATGCGGGGTCCGTTCCTCCCGTCCCGCGTGCGGTGGGCCCGGCACGCGTTGTGGTGCGATCGTACCAAGCCGGTGTTATGGTGCGATCGAACCACAAACGTGGAGACCTCTTCTCAAGGTGGGAGCCGACTCATGAAACGCGTCACGAGCCTGGTCGTCGGCATGGTCCTTTTCGTGCCGGGAGTCCAGGGCGGCATCCGGTTGCTGGCCGACCGCGACAACGCCGGGATCCTCGACTGGATGCCCGGCGGGTTTCCGGCGCAACTGTCGTCCTACGCGCTGATGGTCCTCGTCGGAGCCCTCCTGGCGGGCTGGGGCAGGAAGAAGGTCGCGTAGGGCGGGGCCCGCCCCCCTGCCCCGGTCCAGGCGGCCGGTGGGAGTGGGCGCCGCGGCGTTCGGTCAGTTCGCGGTGGGGCGTCCGCCGTCGAGGACGTGTTCGGCGAGCTCGCGCGCGGACGCCGCGGGGCGCGTTCCGGGCCTGGTCGCCCCGGTCGCCAGGACGCCGTCGATGAGCAGGAGGAGCTGGTCGGCGGCGTGCGCGGGCCGCGGGTGTCCGAGGCCGACCAGCTCGTCCTCCAGGAGCCGGTGCACGCGCTCCCGGTAGTCGCGGGTGACAGCATGGCCGGGGTGGCCGGGATCGGGCAGCGCGAGATCGGCGGCCAGGTAGCGGCAGCCCCGGAAGTCCGGCCGGTCGACGACCTCGGCCAGCCGGTCGAAGACCGCCAGCAGCCGGGCGCGCGGGTCGCTCCCCGCGGCCCGCATCGTCTGGCGGTACTGCTCCTCGTCCTCGGCGGCGCTGCGCCGCAGCACCTCGGCGATCAGGCCGTCCTTGCCGCCGAAGTGCTCGTACAGCGAGCGCCGCGCCACGTTCGCGGCCTTGAGCAGGGAGTCCACGCCGACGTTCACGCCGTGGCTGTAGAGCAGCCGCTGGGCGGCGTCCAGCAGTCGTTCTCGGGGGCCGGGCGCGGTGCGAACGCTCATGACGGCAGCCTGCCATGGGTTGACGGGTAGAACAACCGGTCGATATACAAGAAGTAGACCGAACATTCTATCTACCGGAGTCGCCATGTCCCCCCGCACCACCTCCGAGATCATGGACCGCTTCAACCGCGCCTTCGTCGAGCACGATCCCGGTCTGCTCGACGGCCTGCTCGCGGAGGACTGCGTGATGGAGTCCGTCCAGCCCGCCCCCACCGGGGAGCGCGTCGAAGGCCGCCAGGCGTGTCTGGCCTGGTGGGCGGCGCTCGCCGAGGACCGCACCAGCCAGTTCCGGCCCCAGGAGGTCGTGGTCGCCGGGGACCGGGCGACGATCCGCTGGCACTACCGCTTCGGTCCCGGAGCTGAGGAGTGGGTCAGCGGCGTGAACCTCATGCGCGTCCGCGACGGCCTGATCGTCGAGGCCCTCGGTTACAGCAAGACCGCGGGTGAGGTTCCCCTGGCCGCCGAGACCGGTCTCGGCGGCTGAGCGCGACGGAACGGCGGCTGCCCTCTTCCCGGGAGGGCGGGACGTTCCCGTGTGGTGCGGTCATGTCCTGGCCGGTGGGGACGGGCCGCGTCCGGTCGCGGGGTGAGCGTCTACGCGCTCTTGAGAGCGCGGGCGAATCGGACGACGCGTTCGGCCTGGACGCGGGCGGCGGCGCGGGTGGTGTCGTCGACGGGTGCGGTGCCGCCCTGGTCGAAGTGGGAGGTGCCGTAGGGGTTGCCGTCGGCGAACTTGGCGGGGTCGGTGTAGCCGGGCGGGACGAGTACGCCGCCGAAGTGGTGGAAGGTGTGGGACAGGGCCAGCAGGGTGGCCTCGTGTCCGCCGTGCCCGGTGCCGGCGGAGGTGAAGCCGCTGTAGACCTTGTCGGCCAGCAGACCCTGTCGCCACACCGGCCCGAGGGTGTCCAGGAACTGCTTGAGCTGGGCGGCGATGTTCCCGAAGCGGGTCGGTGAGCCGACCAGCACGCCGTCGGCCCAGACCAGGTCGTCGGGTGCGGCCAGGGGGATGTCGGCGGTCGCCGCCGCGTTGGCGGCCCAGGCGGGGTTGGCGTCGATCGCGGAGCGGGGGGCGAGTTCGGCCACCTTGCGCAGCCTGACCCGGGCACCGGCCTTCTCGGCGGTCTCGGCCATCTCGCGGGCGATCCCGGTGATCGTTCCGGTGGAGGAGTAGTGGATGACGGCGATGTTGACGGACGTGTCCATGGTGTCCGCTCCGGAGGTCGGCGGGGTCACAGGGTGTCGAGGTCGACGGCGTCGGCGATGGCGCGGTAGCCGGTGTCGTTGAGGTGGATGTGGTCGCCGCTGTCGTAGGCGGCCCTGAGCCGGTCCCCGTCGGCGACGACGTGGTCGAAGTCGGCCACGGCGTCGTAGGCGCCGCCGGTGCGGATCCAGTGGTTGACCTCCTGCCGGATCCGCTCGCCGCCGTCGGTGTGGGCGGCCGAGCCGCCCATCGGCATGATCGTGGCGCCGACGACCGTGAGTCCCCGCGCGCGGGCCAGGCGGACCAGGGTGCGGTGGCCCTCGATGAGCCGCGCCGCGGTCACCGGGCCGGTCTCGTTCCAGGCGGCCAGGTCGTTGACGCCCGCCATGACGACCACGCTTCGGACGCCCGGCCGGTCCAGCACGTCGCGGGTGAAGCGGGACAGGGCGCGCTCGCCGTACACCGGCGAGTCGGTCAGCACCCGGTTGCCGCCGATCCCGGCGTTGACCACGCTCAGCGGGCGTCCCGCCGCCGCCAGCCGTTCGGCCAGCCGGTCGGGGTAGCGCGCGTCGGCACCGCCGGTGGAGCCGACGCCGTCGGTGAGGGAGTCCCCGAACGCCACCACGGTCCGGCGGCCGGGGTGGCCGGACGTCTCGACGCCGGTCAGGTAGTACCAGGAGCCGCTGCTCCGCGTGAACGCCGTCGCGCGGGTGTCGGCCAGGTGGTCGCCCCCGGCGCGGTAGGAGGTCGCCATGGCGAAGTGGTGGAAGGTCGCGGACCCGGTCGGCTCGTCCAGCCGTAGCGTCACCGACAGCTTCTCCCGGGGCGCGGTCCGCACCGCCGCGGGGTCGCTGACGATCTCACGGCCGGGCGGGATCACGGTCGACGCCCGTCCGTGGAACCGCAGCGTACGCAGCGTGCCCGCGCGCACGGCGGCCCCGGTGCCGGCACGTCCCACCACGGCGCCGGCGATCCGCAGCGGCCGGTCCCCGTAGACGTTCGACAAGCGGATCCGGAGCCTGGAGCCGCCGCCGGTGAGCCGGACCACCTGGCGGACGGTGTCGTCGGCGAATCCCTGCTGCGACCAGTTGACGCCGTACCAGTCCGCGGTCGGGGTGGCGGGCTGGGCGGCCGTGCCCCAGGCGGCGTGCCAGCCGGCGGTCCCGGCCCGGGCCGGTGCCGCGCCGAGGCCGGTGGCGGCCAGCAGCGCCGTCGCGATGGTCAGGGGGCGGAAGGAACGCATCGGTCGATCTCCTCGTTAGTACAGCGCCGTAAATTTCAGCACTGAAGTAGATGTGAGGACGATAGCCGTACGCTCTTTCAGTACGCAACTATTCAGCGTGATAACTTCTGGGGCATGGCGGAGACGCGATGGCTCAGCGCCGACGAGCAGCGCAGCTGGCGGGCGTTCGGCCTGGCCACCCGGCTGCTGCTGGACCGGCTGGAGCGGGACCTCCAGGAGGCGGCCGGGATGCCGCCGACCTACTACGAGCTGCTGGTCCTGTTGTCGGAGGCGCCCGACCGCACGATGCGCATGAGCGAGCTGGCGCGCTGGACCCACTCCAAGCCGAGCCGCATCACGCACGCGATCGGCAAGCTGGAGCGGTCCGGATGGGTGCGGCGCGAGCACCTGGCCTCCGACCGCCGCGGCTGGCTGGCCGTCCTCACCGACGAGGGCCTGGCCGCCCTCCGGGCCGCGGCGCCCCGCCATGTCGAGAGCGTGCGGACCCACCTGATGGACGTGCTCTCGCCCGAGCAGGTCAGGCAGCTCGGCGACATCGGCGAGACGCTGCTCGAACACCTCGCGCCGAACGCGCCCGACGGCCCACCGGGGCCCGCCTCCGAACGGTGATCCCGATCGGTGGCGCCTGAGGGGCACCGACCGGGGCGGCTCCGCCGGACCTCCCCTGTCGCGCCGCCCCCGCGTTTAGTGCTCGGGCACTATCTCCGCTGCTCTCGATGGGTGCCGTGCGCCTCTTCTTCGGCCGACGGGCGGACTCTATGTTCCTGATGCAGGACAGAAGCCCCACGCGGAAACCCCCCGAAGAAGAGGTGCTCTTCCCATGAAGCCTGCCATTCGCATGCTCGCCGTCGCGGGCGTCGCGGCGTCCGCCGCCGTCGTCGCTCCGGCCGCCCAGGCGTCCGCGGACGCCCCGGCGGACCGGAGCGTGTCGGCCGCGGCCAAGTGGTCGTGCAACCCCAAGAACCACAACCCGCACATCTGCATCACCCGCTCAGGCAAGACGCTGCAGGTCAAAATCACCTACAGGGGGAAGTTCAGCGGCCCGGTGAAGGCGTACTTCTACACCAAGAAGGGCGGCGGCTACTACATCAAGGGTCAGAAGACGCTGAGCAAGAAGCTCTCGGTCAAGTCCCCGAAGGGCAAGAGCGGCGTCTGGTACTCACCGAAGTTCAGCTGCCCGAAGAACGCCACCCACACCAGCACCTACTACCTGTGGAACCGGCTCGGCATGGTCACCGAGACGCCCGTGGTGAAGTGCCGGTAGCGCGTCCCTTCACGGAGGTGCGCGGCCCGGTGGCGTGAGGCCACACCCCTGGCCTCCGCTCACCACAGACCCCGCGCCGGCATTTCCTGGTCGTCACCGAGCCCGCGCGGCGGCGGGCGGTGGCGACGTCTTCCCGCGCTCCCTGCCCCTGGCCACCGGCCAGCCGCTGAGCGAACGCGGCCTGTGGCGCATGAACCACCACCCCCGCTCCACCGAGCGCGTCTTCGACGGCCTGCGCCACCTGGCCGACAACATCCACCGGGTCCCCGCCTTCGTCATCCCGGCCGTGGAAGGACGCGCCGACCACGCGCCGGTGGCGGCCCAGGCCGGGGCGTGGAGGTCGATCCTGCCCGCGATGTGGAGCTTCATGCTCGCCGCCCGCGCCCGCGGCCTCGGCACGGTGTGGACGACCGCGCACGCTCCCCTCGAACGCGAGCCGGCCCGGACGCTGGGCGTTCCCTACGACGAGGTCATGCTCGCCGCGTTCGTCCCGCTGGCGTACACCATCGGAGCCGACTTCAAGCCCGCCCCGCGCATCCCCCGCGACCACGTCCCGCACTGGGACCGCTGGTAGGCGGCCCGGCCCGGACGGTCAGTGGCGGGCCGCGCGGAGCGGGCGTCCCGGCTCGTCCAGGGTCTCGCCGGGAGCGCCCTGGGCGAGCAGCCGGCCGTCCTTGAGCAGCAGGCAGTGGTCGGCGTTCCCGGCCGCCTCGGCGTCGTGGGTCGCGTGGACGATCGTGACGCCGGTCGGGACGAGCTGGTCGAAGATCTCAAGGATCCGCCGCTGGGAGTCGCGGTCCAGCCCGGCGGCGGGCTCGTCCAGGAGCAGCAGGTCGGACTGCTGGGCGAGCCCCTGGGCGATGAGGACGCGCTGGTACTGACCGCCCGACAGCTCGCCCAGCCGCGTCCGGGCGAGGTCGGCGACGCCGACGCGTTCCATGCAGTCCGCGATCACGGTCCGGTCGTGCCGGGTGAGGGGCCTCCACCAGCCGCGGTGCGCCCAGCGGCCCATGGCGACCGCCTCCCGCACCGTCATCGGCATCACGGCGGGGACCGCGGTGCGCTGGAGCACCAGCGCGGGCCGCCCCGCGCAGGAGGACTCCACCTCGCCCGCCGTGGGGGCGAGGATCCCGGCGAGCACGCCGAGCAGGGTCGACTTCCCCGAGCCGTTGTGGCCCACCAGCGCGGTCACGCGGGAGCGCGGGACGCGGGCCGTGATGTCGCGCAGCACCGTCGTGGCGCCGTAGCCCGCCCGGACCCCGCGCATCGTGATCGCCGTCTCGTCCACCCGCTCCACCCCTCCTTGCAAATGATAACGGTTTTCATTATACGATGCCGGGCATGGAGTGGCTTTTCGCCCCTTTTGGGGTGTCGTTCGTGGAACGGGCGCTGTGGGGCGGACTTCTCGTCTCCGGCATCTGTGCCCTGGCGGGCACCTGGGTGGTGCTGCGCGGCATGGCGTTCCTCGGCGACGCGATGTCGCACGGCATGCTGCCGGGCGTGGCGGCGGCGTCGCTGCTGAACGGGAGCCTGTTCGTGGGCGCCGTGCTGAGCGCGGTCGCGATGGCGGCGGGGGTGACGGCGCTGTCCCGGTCGCCGCGCCTGTCCCAGGACACCGGCATCGGCCTGCTGTTCGTCGGGATGCTCGCCCTCGGCGTGATCCTGGTGTCGCACTCGCAGAGCTTCGCGGTGGACCTGACCGCCTTCCTGTTCGGCGACGTGCTGGCGGTGCGCCCGCGCGATCTGGCCGTGCTGGCGGCGGCGCTGGTCGCCGCCGCCGTCCTCAGCGCCGTGGGGCACCGGTCGTTCGTCGCGCTGGCCTTCGACCCGCGCAAGGCGCGGACCCTGGGGATGCGGCCCCGGCTGGCGCACGCGCTGCTGCTGTGCCTGCTCACCCTGGCGATCACCGCGTCCTTCCACGTGGTGGGCACGCTGCTGGTGTTCGGGCTGCTGATCGCGCCGCCCGCGGCGGTCGTGCTGTGGGCGCGCAGCGTCCCGGCGGTCATGGCCGGCGCGGCGCTGCTCGGGGCCGTCTCGACCGTCACCGGGCTGCTCGTCTCCTGGCATCTGGGCACCGCGGCCGGGGCGACGATCGCCGCGACCGCCGTGGCGCTGTTCTTCCTGTCGGCGCTGGGGGCGGGCCTTCGCGACCGCCGGCCGCGCGCCTCCCGGCGAAAGGAACCCGGGTACTCGTCATGATCTGTGGCAGCACCGGCCGCGCGCGACCGCTCGCGGCGCCGGCCGCCGTCGCGGCGGCCCTCCTGCTGGCGGGCTGCGGCGGC
>NZ_BCQR01000273.1 GCF_001552175.1 Actinomadura kijaniata NBRC 14229 | reverse complement strand
GGGGGGACCGGGACGAACGGCGGGGGCGGCGGAACCGGCGGCGGGACGTGGGCCACGAAGTCGGGGCCGCGCGGCTCGCCCAGCCCGAGCGGTCGATCGTTCATGTGCGACTCCTCAGGGAAGACGGGAGAACCACAGCAGCGACCCGGCGGCGGCCGCGCAGCCGAGCACCAGCGCCGCCCCCACGAACCACACCCACACCTCGCGCCGCTCGGTGCGGTGGCCGATGCTGCTGCCGATGTCGGCGTAGACGCGGCTCAGCTCCGCGCCGGACGCGGCCTCGTAGAACCGGCCGCCGGTCTGCTCCGCGAGCCGCCGCAGCGCGGGACCGTCCACCGGCACCGGCAGCGCGCTCCCCTCGCTCCAGATGACGCCGCCGGGGGTGCCGTAGGCGATCGTGGACACCGGGACGCGGCGCGCGGCGGCCTCCTGCGCGGCGACCCCGGGCAGCCGCCCGGCGGTGTTCTCGCCGTCCGACAGCAGCACGATCCGCGCGGGCGGGGCCTGCCGCCCCCACTGCGCCCCGAACCGGGAGAGCTCGTCCAGCGACGTGAACACGGCCTCGCCGATCGCGGTGCGCGGGGACAGCCGCAGCCCGTCGATCGCGGCGCGCACCGCGGTCCGGTCGGTGGTGGGCGGCACCACGACGGTGGCGCTCCCGGCGAACGTCACCAGCCCGACGTTGAACCGCTCCGGCAGCTCGCCGAGGAACGCGCGGGCGGCGCGCTGCGCGGCGGCGAGCCGGCTGGGCGCGACGTCGGTGGCCTCCATCGAGTTGGACACGTCCACCGCCATCATGATCGTCGCCTGCTCCCGGGGCACCCGCACGTCGGCGGCGGGCCGCGCGAACCCGAGCACGCACACCAGGATCATCAGCAGGAACGCGGCGGCGGGCAGGTGCCGCCGCCACCCCGGCCGGACCGGGACGACCTTCTCCAGCAGCGCGAGGTTGGTGAACCGGACGGCGTACCGGGCCTGCCGCAACCGCATGACGACATACACACCGAGCAGCAGCCCGGGCACCACGAGCAACAACAGCCGGAGCGGCTCCAGAAACGTCACGGGAACACCTCCCCTGCCACCGATCGCCGTCCGACCACGCGAACACCGGCCACCGGCGCGGACGGGACCGGCTGCCTGGGCCGAAGGGTTTTCCGGTGCGTCATGTGGGCGCCCCCACGGCTGCCAGGCGGCGGTGTTGGGCTACGTGGTGGACGATGTCGCGGAGCCAGTCGCCGTCGGTGCGCAGCGTCAGGCGGGACGCGCCCGCCGCGCGGATCCCCTCGGCGATGGCGGCGCGCTGCGCGGCCGCCTCCTCCGCGTAGCGGGCGCGCAGGCGGGGACTCGCGGTGGGGATCTCCGCGCGGCGGCCCGTCTCCGGGTCGGTGACCGTCAGCAGGCCCACGTCCGGCAACGTCAGCTCGCGCGGATCCACCACCTCCACCGCCAGCACCTGGTGGCGTTGGGCCAGCAGCGCTAGGGGACGCCGCCAGTCCCGCGGCGGATCCAGGAAGTCCGACACCACCACGGCCAGGCCCCGGCGGCGGGCGGTGCGGCGCAGGCGTTCCAGGCCGTCGGCCAGGGCGGGCTGCCCGCCGGGCGCCGAACGCGGCAGGCCCAGCAGCGTCCGCAGCAGCGTCAGCAGGGGCCCCCGTCCGGTGCGGGCCGGAACGAGACGGGGGCCGGAGCCGTGGAGGATCTGCGCCCCCAGCCGGTTCCCGGCCCGTTCGGTCAGGAACCCGACCGCCGCCACCGCAGCCACGGCCAGGTCCCGCTTCTCCACGCGGCCGGTCCCGAAGTCCATGCTGGCGGTGGCGTCCACCAGCGCCCACGTCTCCAGCTCGCGGTCGGCGTCGGTCTCGCGGACGTGCGGCTGGAGGGACCGGGCCGTGAGGTTCCAGTCCATCGCCCGCACGTCGTCGCCGGGCACGTACGCGCGGCCCTCGGCCCGTTCGGTGCCCGGACCCGGCAGCAGGCCGAGGTGGTCGCCCTGCAACAGGCCGTCCAGGCGGCGCAGCACGACCAGTTCCAGGCGGCGCAGCACCGCCTCGGGGGCCGGTTCGGGACCGATCACGCCGCCTCCTCGCGGGGAGCGACCCGGGGGAGCGGGACCGCGGCGACGACCCGCTCGACGACCGCGCGGGCGTCGACCCCGTCGGCCAGCGCGTCCAGCGACAGCACCAGCCGGTGCGCCAGCACGTCCCCGGCCAGGTCGCGCACGTCGGCGGGCAGCACGTACTCGCGGCCGCGCAGCAGCGCCAGCGCGCGGGCCGCCGCGACCAGCCCCAGCGTGCCGCGCGGGCTCGCGCCGAACGCCAGCAGCCGCGCCGTGTCCGGCACGCCGTACGCCTCCGGGTCGCGGGTGACCGCCACCAGCCGCACCGCGTACCGCGCGACCGCGTCGTGGACGAACACCCGGCCCGCCGCCTCCCGCAGCGCGGCCAGCTCGGCGGTGGTCAGGATCCGTTCGGGGACCGGCGGGGCGCCGCCCATCCGGTAGAGGATCGCCAGCTCGTCGGACTCGTCGGGGTAGCCCACGTCCACCTTGAGCAGGAACCGGTCGCGCTGCGCCTCGGGCAGCCGGTACACGCCCTCGGACTCGATCGGGTTCTGCGTGGCCAGCACCAGGAACGGCGCGGGCACCGGGAACGTCCGCCCGCCGATGCTGACCTGCCGTTCGGCCATGACCTCCAGCAGCGCCGACTGGACCTTGGCGGGCGCGCGGTTGATCTCGTCGGCGAGCACGACGTTGGCCATCACCGGGCCGAGCTCGATGTCGAACTCCTCGGTGGAGGGCCGGTAGATCCGGGTCCCGACGATGTCGGCGGGCACGAGGTCGGGGGTGAACTGGATGCGGTGGAACGTCCCGCCGACGGCCGTGGCGAGCGTCTGCGCGGCCAGGGTCTTGGCGACGCCGGGCGCCCCCTCCAGCAGGCAGTGCCCGCCCGCCAGGGCCGCGACCAGCAGCCGTTCGACCATGCGGTCCTGGCCGACGATGACGCGCTTCACCTCGAACAGGACACGTTCGGCCCGGCCCCCCGGGCCCGTCCGGGCCCGGGGGGTGTCCGTGGTGGTCATCGGGTGTCCGCCGCGGGGGCCGCGCCGCCCTTGTCCGGGCAGTCCGGCTTGGCCGTGGCCGGGTCGGCCGCGGCCGGGCCGTCGGCGTACTCGACGATCCGCAGCTCGGTCCGCTCCCCGCCGGGATCACCGGCCGCGAGCGCGGTCCCGGTGGCGGCGAGCCCGGCCGCCGCCAGCCCGGCCCCGATGATCGCGATCTTGATGCGCGGGTTCAGTGCCATCTCTGCTGCCTCCTGACGAAACGGAGTGACAGCAGAAAGTTCAACAAGCCACCGCGAAAACGAACTTAAGGATCAGCTCCCGTGAGGGCGGCGACCATCGGAAGCGGAACCCCGCCGACAACCGCCACCGGCCGTTTCCCCAGGTCAGCGCCACCATGGGGAAACCCTTCAGCTCCCCGACGAAAACGCGCCGACCGAAACCCCTCACTCGGCTGAGGGCGCTGGTCGAAGCCTCTCGCTTCGTCGGCGTCTTCGCTGTGCTGTTTCTGGGGGGCGGCTCCCGGGCCTGCGGCGGGAACGCGTCGGCCGGTGGTCTTCCCTCGGCTGAGGCCGCTGGCCGAAGTCCCTCGCTTCGCTGGCGTCTCGTCGTGTCGGTTCTGGGGGGCGGCTCTCGGGTCTCCGGCGGGAACGGGCCGACCGAAACCACTCACTCGGCTGAGGGCGCTGGTCGAAGCTCCTTGCTTCGCTGGCGTCTTCGCCGTGCTGTTTCTGAGGGGCGGCTCCCGGGCCTCCGGCGGGAAGGCGCCGACCGGAGGTCCGGGCTTTGGTCAGTGGGGTGGCAGCGGTACGTGGTCGGTGTCGTAGCCGAAGTAGCGGGGGCCCGCCAGGTCCAGGCCGCCGGGGGTGAGCCAGCGCGGGTCGCAGGGAACGCCGAGCACCGTGACGCGCAGGCCGTAGCGCAGGCCCTCGGTGGTGACCGGGTCGCCGGTGTCGGTGTCCAGGACGCAGATCAGGTCCGGCGTCGTCGCGATCACCGTGCCGTCGCGGCGGGCCAGCAGGTGCTCGTTCTGGAAGCTCAGCTCCAGGGTGCGGCCGGTGTCGCCGGCGGTTCCCGCCAGCCTGGCCTCGCCGCGCGCGAAGCCGCCGGAGGTGCGGCGCTCCACGTCCACGACCTTGCCGGTCAGCAGGCGCACGCCGCCCAGCATGCCGGCGGCGGCCGCCACCGGGTCGGCGTGGACGGCGCGGGCCTCGCGGACGGCGCGGCCCAGCTCCTCGGCCAGCGTCAGCGTCGCCGGGACCAGGCCGTCCCTCAGCTGGTCGCCGCGCATGACGGTGTCGGCGCAGGAGACCGAGCAGCCCATCTCCACGCAGGCGGACCGGGCCAGGCGCTCGGCCCACAGGTTCGACACCGTGTCCAGCACCAGCGTGTTGCCCTTGTCGTCGGCGACCGCCATCGGCGCGACCGTCACGCCGATCAGGCCGGGCAGCACCATCTGCGCCTCGGGGAACGCCCGCCCCATCGCGTCCCCGTCCACCACCGGCAGGCCCGTCTGGGCGGCGGCGATGAACGGGACCATCGAGTTCAGCCCGCCGACCTCGATCGGGACCAGATGGGTGGCGCGGCGGCCCAGGGCGCGTTCCAGCGCGCGCAGCGCCGTGACCTCCTCGGTCCCGGCCGGGATCTTCTCCAGCGACACGGTCGGCGCGCCCATCCCGGAGATCGCGACCACCATCGCGTCGGCGGGGACC
The DNA here is from genome assembly GCF_001552175.1 of Actinomadura kijaniata NBRC 14229. Lineage (GTDB taxonomy): Bacteria > Actinomycetota > Actinomycetes > Streptosporangiales > Streptosporangiaceae > Spirillospora > Spirillospora kijaniata. Next base: position 3,437 of record NZ_BCQR01000273.1, on the reverse strand, counting down.
TCGTCGATGTCCACGACGGTCACCGGGCCGTGCGCGCGGATCGCCTGCTGGGCCAGCAGCTTGCCGACGTAGGGGTCCCCGCCGCCGCCGGTGCCGAGGATGCCCGCGCCGCGCGCCAGGTCGTCGAGCTGTTCGGGCTTGATCTCACGCACGGGCGTCCTCCAGGGCGGGCAGGCGGGTCAGGTCCAGGTCGCCGACGGCCTTGACGCGCACCCGCGTCGCGCCGCCGGGCAGGTAGGCGAGGGGGACCTCCTCGACGTCGACGACCGCGACGGTGCCGGGGCGGGCCCCGGCGCGTTCGGCGGCGGCCACGGCCTCGGCGCGGGCCTCCTCCAGCACGGCGGCCCGGCGGCCCTCGGGCACCTGGAACACCCGGTCCACCTCCCCACCGACCTGCGCGATGGCCGCGCCGATGGCGTTGGCGACCGCGTGGTGGGCGGGGCGGCGCACGTCGGCGAAGCCGGGCAGGCCGGTGATCAGCACGCTGCCGCCGCCGACCGCGACCACCGGGATCGGGTCGGCGGAGGTGCGCATCCGGTCCACGGTCTCGGCGAGGCGGACGGCGATGTGGTCCAGCGCGGCGGCGACCGCGGCGCGGTCCAGGTGGGCGACGCGCGCCGGGTCGCCGATCTCGGCGCGCCCGGCGGCGACGGCCAGGTCGGTGGCGGTCAGCGTGTCGCCGCCGAACACCAGGGCCCGTTCGGTCAGCCGGTAGCCGACGCTGCGCGGCCCGACGCTCGGGGCGTCCAGGTCCACCAGGGAGCCGCCGCCGATGCCCAGCGACAGCACGTCGGGGATGCGGAAGTTGGTGCGGACCCCGGCCAGCTCGGCCTCCCCGGACGCCTCGCGCGGGAACCCGCCGGTCAGGACGCCCACGTCGGCGGTGGTGCCGCCGACGTCCACCACGGCGCAGTCGGCCAGGCCCGACAGGTAGGCCGCGCCGCGCATGGAGTTGGTGGGGCCGGAGGCGAACGTGGCGACGGGGTGGGTGCGGGCGTGCTCGACGTCCATCAGCGTCCCGTCGTTCTGCGACAGGAACAGCGGCGCGGTGATGCCCGCTCCGGCCAGCGCCCCGGTGAACGCCGCCACGATGTCGACGGCCAGCTCGCGCAGGGCGGCGTTGACGACGGTGGCGTTCTCGCGGGGCAGCAGCCCGACCCGGCCGATCTCGTGCGACAGCGACAGGTGGACGTCCGGGCCCAGCTCGGCCGCCAGGATCTCGGCGGCGCGCAGCTCGGCGTCGGCGCTGACCGGCGAGAACACCGCCGACACCGCCACCGAGCGCACGCCGCGCGCGGCGATGTCGGCGGCGGCCCGGCGCAGCTCGCCCTCGTCGAGCGGGGACAGCGCGGAGCCGTCGTACTCGTGGCCGCCGTGGCACAGGTACACGGCCGGTTCGGAGAGGCCGGGGCTGACGGCGGCGCGGAGGCGGGCGGGCCAGTCCACCATGGGCGGCAGCGCGGCCCCGGCCGGGAGGCCGAGCCGCACCGCCGCGGTGGGGGCCAGGCGGTCGGCCTCCACCAGCGCGTTCACGAAGTGGGTCGTGCCGATCATGACGGCGGTCACGGCCGTGGGGGCGATGCCCGAGTCGGCCAGGACGGCCCGGATCGCGGCCGTCACGCCGCCGGTGACCTCGGGGGTGGTGGGCGACTTGACCGAGGCGAGCACGGTGTCGCCGTCCAGCAGGACCGCGTCGGTGTTGGTGCCGCCGACGTCGATGCCGATACGCAACGGTTCTCCTTCTCAGGCGGGGCGGACGGGGGCCCGGCGCAGCGCCTCCAGGGCGGCGGCGGGCTGCTCGGGCTGTTCGACGGGCAGCTCGCGGGTGCCGCGCACCAGGCCCAGACGGGCGGCGACGACATAGCCGACCCCGGCGATGACCAGCGAGTTCAGGGCGGGGATGCCCCACCAGTGGTAGTGCTCCGACAGCCAGCCGAGCACCGCGGCGGCGGCCCACAGCACCAGGGTGGCCGGGACCCAGCCGGGCTCGGTCTCCGGGAGCCGCCCGGTGGCGCGGGAGGCGTCCAGCACCGGCCGCCAGCGGCGGGCGACGAAGTACTCGGCGACCATGATCCCGGCGATCGGCGGGGTGAGCACGCCGAGCACGGTCAGGAAGTCGGCGAAGCGCTCCAGGATCCCGGCGGCGGCCAGCACGCTGCCCAGCACGCCGATCCCGACGGTGACGGCGACCCGGTTCAGCCGGACCTTCAGCAGGGACTCCACGGCGTTGATCAGGCCGAGGGCGGCCGAGTACAGGTTCCAGTTGTTGATCTTCACGGTGGCGGAGACCAGGATGACCACGCCGACCACGCCGGACGAGGCGGTGATGATCGCGACGACGTCGGAGGTCTTCACCGCGTACGCCAGCAGGACCCCGGCCAGGCCCAGCACGTACTCGCCGAGCGAGATGCCGACGAGGGTCTGCTTGACGACGTCGCCGGTGGTGCGGTTGAACCGGGTCATGTCGGGCGTGGTGACCGCGCCGACGATGTAGGAGCCCGCGACGATCGTCGCGCCGGTCGCCACCGACATCGCCTCGCCGAACGGCGGCGACGCCACCAGGTCGCCCAGGCTGTGCTTGGAGATCTGCACGCTCATCGCCCACCCGGCCAGGCCGAGGAACGCCGGGACGGTCACGAACGCCGTCCATCCCATCGCCCGGAACCCCTTGAGCACCAGCACCGTCACGCCGAGCCCGGTGATCAGCGCCCACGCCCACAGCGGCGGGCCGCCGGCCAGCGAGTGCAGGCCCTGGGCGAACACCGCCGTCTGCACCCCGAACCAGCCGAACAGGCTGACCGCGATGACCAGGCCGATCAGCGTGGACCCGTACCGGCCGAAGCCGGTCCAGCGGGCCAGCACCGAGGTGGACAGCCCCTCGCGCATCCCGGCGATGCCCACGAAGACGCACACCACCTCCAGGATCACCGAGCCGAGCGTGAACGCCCAGAACGCGCCCCAGAACGACAGCCCCGCGCCCAGCGTCGCGCCGAGCAGGAACTGGGTGAGGTCCGACAGCTGCCCGAAGCGCTGCACGGCGACGTTGAACCAGGAATAGCGGGCGGACTGGGGGACCCGTTCGAGGGGGAAGTCCTCGTCGAGTGGCTGGGACATGGGACGGCCTTTCGGTCCAGGGGGTCGGGGCCAGGGGGCAGGGCCAGGGGTCAGGGAAGGCGGGCGGGCCCGGCGGCGCGCGCGTGCAGCCGCAGGGTGACGCCCGGCAGGTAGGGCAGGGGGGAGCGGGTCACCTCCGACACCTCGACGGCGCGCGGGTCGGCCCCGGCCCGCACCGCGCTGGCGCGGGCCTCCTCGCGGACCTCGGCCAGCACCGCCTCCAGGTCGGTGCGGGCGCCGACGCGCACGAGGCGTTCGGCCTGCCCGCCGACCGGGCTGACGGCCGCGCCGATCGCGCCCGCGACCGCGCCGTGCTCGGGCCG
>NZ_BCQR01000272.1 GCF_001552175.1 Actinomadura kijaniata NBRC 14229 | reverse complement strand
GCCGCCGCCCTCGGCCGCGCCGACCCCGGCACGGCCGCGGCGGCCGTCCTGGAGGTGTTCCCGTCGCTGCGCGACCGCGCCCACGAGCCCGCCGCCGACCTCGACGAGCCGCGGGCGCGGCTGCTGGGCCTGGCCGAGGCGCTCGTCACCCGGCCCCGGCTGCTGCTCGTCGACGGCCTGTCGCCGGGACTGGACCGCGTGTCCGCCGACGTGCTGGCCGCGACGGTCCGGCGGCTGCTGGCCGAGGGCACCGCCCTGCTGCTGGCCGAGCCGGTGATCCCCGTCGTGCTGTCGGTGTGCGGCCGCGTCCACGTGCTCCGGCGCGGCCGCACCGCCGCCGAGCTCACCGCGCCGACCCCCGAACAGGTCCACCACCTGCTCCACCGAGGAGGCCGACCGACATGACCGCGTCACTGACCGCCGCCCTGGCGCTCGCGGCGGCCCTCGCCCCCGGCCCCACCCTGAACGCGACCCCCGTCACCGACCTCACCGAGGGACAGAAGATCACCGTCACGGGCGCCGGGTTCCGGCCCGGCCTCCAGTCGGTCGCGGTCGGCCTGTGCCGGGAGGGCTACACCGGCCCCGGCGACTGCGACCTCGGTGGCGGCGCGACGTTCGTGAACGTCGACGCCGGGGGCGCCCTGCCCACCGTCACCCTCACCGCCCGCGCGAGGTTCGGCGGGACCGACTGCACCAGGCGGCGGTGCGTCATCGGCGCGGCCCCGCTGCCGGGCAAGGCGCCGCCCGCGATCGTCAGGGCCAACACCGCGGCCGTCGCCGTCGGCTTCCGCGGCTCCCCGTTCCAGGGCGGGACGGCGGCCCCCGCCGCCCCGGCCGCACCGCCCGCCGCCGAGAGCGGGCCGTCCACCGCACTGTGGGGCGCCACCGTCGCCGTCCTCGTGCTCACCGGCGCGGGCATCGCGTTCGCCCAGCGCCGCACCCCCCGAAGGAGAACGCCATGAAACGCCTGTCCGCCCTGCCCGCGCTCGCCGCCCTCGCGGTGGCGCCCGCGACCCTGGCGGCGGTGTCGGCCGACGCCGCCGCCAGACCACGGCTCCAGGTCAGCAAGACCACCGGGCTCAAGGACGGAGACCAGATCACCGTGTCGGCGTCCGGGTTCACCAGGACCGGGCAGTCCCCGCTCGGCCTGTGCAAGCCGCCCGCCGCCGGCCTGGACGACTGCGAGCTCGCCGCGCCCCACGCCTACATGGGCCAGGTCGCCGACGGCCGGTGGACCTCGTCCGACGGGAAGTCCTCGGTGCGGGTCACCATCAAGAAGAACGTCAAGGGCACCGACTGCACCGCCAGGCCCGGCGCGTGCGTCGTGGGCGTCACCCTCATCGGCGTCTCGGGCGCCGACCGCACCGCCAACACCGCCATGGTCCCCCTGACCATCGGCCAGGGAAGCGGCGGAGGAGTCGACGGCGGGGGAGGCAACGGCAACGGCAACGGCAACGGCAACGGGAGCGGCAACGGGAGCGGCGACGGCGACGACCGGAAGCTGCCCCACACCGGCAGCCCCGACGGTGTCCCCACCTACGCGCTCGTCGCGTCCGCCCTCGTCATGGGCGGCTCCGCCGCGCTGCTGATCATTCCGCGCCGACGTCGCCGCGCCTCGTGAACGCCCTGCTGAGGCTCGCCGCGTCGGCGTCGGCCGCCCTGGCCCTGGCCGCCTCGCCCCTGACGGCGGCGACCGCGTCCCCCGCCCGCGCGTCCGCCGGCCCGATCGAGTACCCCACGACCGTGCACGGCGACGCCGCCGACGTGTACGCCCCCGGGGACCGCGCGAACCTGCCCGTCGCGCTGCTGCTCCAGGGGGCCGACGTCGACAAGTCCCACTACTCCGCGTTCGCCCGCGCCGTCGCGCGGCTGGGCTTCGCGGTCGTCGTCCCCAACCACCGCCGCGCGGTGTTCGGGCGGACGGGCCTGTACGCCGAGACGGCCCAGGCCGCCTGGACGGTGGAGTGGATGCGCGCCGAGGACGCCCGCGCCGGATCCCCGCTGCGGGGCCGCATCGACGAACGCTCCCTCGTCCTGCTCGGCCACTCCTTCGGCGGCGCGACCGGGCTGGCGCTCACCACGGGCGCGTGCGCCCCGCCGTTCTGCGCCGACCCCGCCGCCCGGCCCGCCGAGCTGAGGGGCGCCGCGCTCCACGGCACCAACAACACCCCGCGCGGCGGCGGGGCGAACCCGCCCGTCCCCAACACCGTCCCCGTCGCGCTCGTCCAGGGGACCGCCGACGGCGTGGCCGCCCCCGCCGCGGCGGCGGGCACCTACGACGCGATCCAGCGGCCGCCCAAGATGCTGGTGTCGGTGACGGGCGCGAACCACTACGACCTCACCGACGGCCAGAACCCGGCGGGCGCCCTGCCCGACCCGTCCCCCCAGACGCTCGGACAGGACGCCTCGATCCGGGCCTCGGCCAGGTGGAGCGGCATGTTCCTGCGCACCGCCCTCGGGGACCGCTGGGCCGCCGCCTGGCTCTACGGCGTCGGCGACGGCGTCGACGAGGACGTCACGGTCACCTACGTCCGCTGAGCCCCCACCGCCGTCGCCACCGGTACCGCCGCCGTCCGGGGCGGACCGCACGGCGGCGGCGGTGGCGGCCGCACACCGCGGCCGTGCGATACGCACATCGCAATGCTGTGTTACCGACTATCCCTTTCCCGAACGATCGGCAATGCTTTCACCGGTGGCCGACGAAAGGAGCGGGATGGACCGGTACGAGCCCTACTGTCTCGCCGATCGACTTTTCTACGACGTGCTCGGCCGGCAGCAGAACGAGGCTTCGGACTTCTCGCTCGTCTCCCGCCCCGTCCCGGACGGCTGGGAAAGACACGAATCCGATGTGTGGATGTACTACGGTCCCGCCGGGGAAGCGCCCCTCCCCGCCCAGGGCTGGAAGATCCACATCTCGGCGCGGCTGGAGGACGCCGAACGCGCCCTGGGCGTGATGTGGGACTACTGCGTCGAACGCGGCATCGCCTTCAAGTACCTGCGCGGCCAGGCGACCCTCCTGATGCGCAACGCCAAGACCGCCTCACGCGGCGCCAGCGGGAAACTCGCCACCCTCTACCCGCGTGACGAGAAAGAACTCGAAACAACCCTGAGGGAACTCGACGAGCTTCTCGACGGAGTCCAGGGTCCGTACATTCTGAGCGATCTCAGATACGACGACGGACCGCTTTTCGTCAGATACGGGGGATTCGCCGAACGCAAATGCGTCGGAAAGGACGGCGAACTCGTCCTGGCCATCGAGAACGCCGACGGCGAGCTGGTCCCCGACGTGCGCGGAGCCACCTTCGCCACCCCCGAGTGGGTGCCGCTGCCCGCCTTCCTCGAACCGCACCTGGCGGCCCGCAACGCCGTCACCGTCGAGGGCCTGCCCTACGAGATCGAGAGCGTCCTGCACTTCTCCAACGGCGGCGGCGTCTACCTGGGCCGCCACAGCAGGAGCGGCTCCCGGGTGGTGCTCAAGGAGGCCCGGCCGCACGCGGGACTGGACGCGGCGGGACGCGACGCCGTCACCCGGCTGCGGCACGAACGCGACATCCTGCGGCGGCTCGCCGGGCTGGACGCGGTGCCCGCCCTGCTCGACCACTTCACCCTGGGCGAGCACGAGTTCCTCGTCGAGGAGTTCGTCGACGGCGTCCCGTTGCAGAACCGGCTGGTCAGCCGCTACCCGCTGACCAGCGCCACCTGCGACGAGACGACCATCGCCGAGTACACCGACTGGGCGCTGGAGACGGTCGCCGCCGTCGAGGACGCGGTGCGCACGCTGCACGGACGCGGCGTCGTCTTCGGCGACCTGCATCCCAACAACATCCTGCTCACCCCGTCGGGCCGGATCTGCCTCATCGACTTCGAGGTGGCCATGCTCGCCGCCGACGAGGGCCGCGCCACCCTCGCCAACCCCGCCTTCTTCGCCCCGGCCGACCGCACCGGCACCGCCGTGGACGAGTACGCGCTGGCCTGCCTGCGGCTCGGCCTGTTCGCCCCCATGACCACCGTCACCCTGCTGCTGCACCGCCCCCGCGTCCGGCAGATCGCCGACCTGGTCGCCGAGACGTTCCCGGTGCCGCGCGCGTTCCTCGACGAGGCGTGCGCCACCATCCTCGGCCCCGACCCCGAACCCGACCCGGCACCGGTCACCGCCCCGCCGCTCCCCGGCGAGGCCCCCTGGCCGGAGGTCCGCGACGCCCTGCACCGCGCGATCCTGGCCGCCGCCACCCCCGAACGCGACGACCGCCTGTTCCCCGGCGACGTCGCCCAGTTCGACGACGGCGGCGGGATCAACGTGGCCACCGGCGCGGCCGGGGTCCTGTACGCGCTGGCCGAGACCGGCGCCGACCCCCGCCCCGACCACGAGGAATGGCTCGCCAAACGCGCCCTGCAACCCGCGCCGGGCACGCCCCTCGGCTTCTACGACGGCCTGCACGGCACCGCCTACGTGCTGGAACGCCTGGGCCGCCGCCAGGACGCGCTCGACGTCACCGACATCTGCCTGCGCGAGGACTGGGAGCGGCTCGGCACGAACCTGTTCTCCGGCCTGGCGGGCGTCGGCCTGAACCTGGCGCACCTGCACCGCGCCACCGGCGAGACCGCGTTCGCCGAGGCCGCCGACCGCGCCGTGGAACTGTGCGCCGAACGGCTCGGCGGACCCGACGACGTCCCCGACACCAGCGGCGGCGACCACCCGCGCGCCGGGCTCATGCACGGCTCCAGCGGCCCGGCGTTGCTGTTCCTGCACGCCTACGAACGCACCGGCGACACCGCCCTGCTGGACCGCGCCGCCGACGCCCTCCGCCAGGACCTGCGCCGCTGCAAGCACGCCGACGACGGCTCGCTCCAGGTCAACCAGGGCTGGCGGCTGCTGCCCTACCTCGACGAGGGATCGGTCGGCGTCTCCCTCGTCCTCGACCGCTACCTGTACCACCGCCCCGACCCCGAGCTCGAGAAGGCCCGCCACGACCTGGACCTGGTCACCCGGTCCCGGTACTTCGTGCAGTCGGGCCTGTTCACCGGCCGCGCCGGCATCATCGCCGCGCTGGCCCACCACGGGCGGACCGGCCCGGAGGGACCCGGTCCGCTGCTCGCCGCGCACGTACGCGGCCTGCGCTGGCACGCGCTGCCCTACGGCGGCGGCCTGGCGTTCACCGGCGACCAACTGCTGCGGCTGTCGATGGACCTGGCCACCGGGACCGCCGGGGTGCTGCTGGCGCTCGGGGCGGCGCTCGACGAGCGCCGCCCCTCCCTCCCCTTCATCGGACCGCCCGGCGACACGCCGGACGGCTCCGCCCAGCCCGGGACCGGAAGAGGGAGGAGGTGAACCCCCCACCATGGCGCTTCTCGACCTGCAGGGTCTCAAGGCCCCCGCCGCCTCCGGCGGCGCCAGCGGCGGCTCCAGCCTGACCGTGGCGACGTGCGGCTCGGCCAAGCCGAGCAACCTGAGTGTCGCGCTCTGCCACTGAGCCGACCCCACCAGGCGGCCCTGACCGCCCAGCACGACCGGGCCCCGGACGTCCAGACGGACGTTCGGGGCCCGTCCACACCCCGGAAAGGAGCATCCGATGCGCGAGGCGGACCGGCTGGTCGCGCGGACCCTGCGGGACGGCGGCCCCTGGCCGGTCGCGCTCGCGGCGGCCGTGCTCGGCGGGGCCGCACTGCAACTGGCGCTCCCGTACGCGCTGGGCCGCGCGATCGACGCGCTCGTCGCGGGAACGCCCGCCCGGAGCGGCTGGCTCGCGGCGTGCGCGCTGCTGGTGGCGGGCGTGGTGGTGGCCGAGACGCTCGGGGCCTGGGCGGGAGGCGCCACCGGCGCGCGCGCCTCGGCGCGGCTGCGCGAACGGGTCGTGCGGCGGGTGCTGGGCGCGGGACCGGCCGTCACCCGCCGGTTCGGCGACGGCGACCTGGTCACCCGCGTCGGCATGAACGCCGAGGAGGCGGGCCACGCGCCCGAGGCCGTCATCTCCGCCGCCGCGCTGCTGGTCCCCACCGTGGGGGCCCTGGTTACGCTGGCGCTGCTCGACCCGTGGCTGCCCGCCGCGCTCGTCCTCGGCCTGCTGCTGATCACCGTGGCGCTGCGCGCGTTCCTGCGCGACACCACCGCGCTGGCGGGCGGCTACCAGGCCACCCTGGGCGTCATCGCCGACCGGCTCACCGGCGCGCTCGCCGGGGCCCGCACCGTCGCGGCGGCCGGGACCGCCCCGGCGGAGGTCCGGCGGGTGCTGGAGCCGCTGCCCCGGCTGCGCGAGCAGGGGATGGCGCTGTGGCGCGCCAACGCCCGCGCCGGGGTCCGGGTCGGCCTGGCCGTCCCGCTGCTGGAGGTGGTCGTGCTCGGCGTCGGCGGATGGCGCCTGGCCACCGGGCACCTGAGCGTGGGGGAGCTGTACGCGGCCGCCCGCTACGCCGTCCTCGGCGCGGGCCTGTCGGCGGCGCTGGGCCAGGTGGGGCGGCTGGCGCGGGCCCGTTCGGCGGCGGCCCGCATCGCCGAGACCCTGGCGGCGCGCCCCACCGCCCACGGCGCCCGCCGCCTGCCCGCCGGACCGGGCACCCTGGAGTTCCGGGGCGTCACCGCGACCGCGGCCGGCGGGGGCGGGCTGCGCGACCTGGACCTGGTGGTGCGGGGCGGCTCGGCGACGGCGGTGGTGGGCCGGTCGGGGACCGGCAAGTCCCTGCTGGCGGCGCTGGCCGGGCGCCTGGCCGACCCCGAGCGGGGCACGGTCCTGCTGGACGGCACGCCCCTGCCCGAACTGTCGCGCGCCGAACTGCGCCGCGCCGTCGGCTACGCCTTCGAACGCCCCGTCCTGGTCGGTGACACCGTCGGCGACGCCGTCGCCCTCGGCCTGCCCGCCCCCGACCCCGCGGCGGTCCGGCGCGCCGTCGCGGCCGCCGCCGCCGACGCGTTCGTGCGCGGCCTGCCCGACGGCCACGCCACCCCGCTGGAGGCCGCGCCGATGTCGGGCGGCGAACGCCAGCGCCTCGGCTTGGCCCGCGCCATCGCCCAGGGCGAACGGCTCCTGGTGCTGGACGACGCCACCTCCAGCCTCGACACCGTCACCGAGCAGCGGGTCACCGACGCCCTGACCGGCGGCCCCGAACGCCGCACCCGTCTGGTCGTCGCGCACCGCCTCACCACGGTCCGCCGCGCCGACGAGGTCATCTGGCTGGACGACGGCCACATCCGCGCCCGAGGCCGCCACGAGGACCTGTGGCAGGACCCCGCCTACCGAGCCCTGTTCCAACCCGCCCCAGAACCCCCGGCCATCCCGGGCTCTTCGGCTGTGTCGGGGTCTTCGGCTGTGTCGGGGTCTTCGGGCGTGTCGGGGTCTTCGGGCGTGTCGGGCTCTTCGACCGTGCCCGAGTCTCCGGGCGCCGCGAAGGCTCCGGCCGCCCTGGAGCCTTCGGTCGGCCTGGAGCCTTCGGTCGGTCCGGGGCCTTCGGTTGGTCGGGAGGGTTCGGTCGGTTCGGAATTTCCGGGTGTCCCGGCGCCTGTGTCCGCCCCCAGGTCCTCAGGCATTCCGAAGTCCCCGGGCGGTTCGGAGGGGGAGGCGTGAGCGGGGCCGTCGCGTCGCTGGTCGTTCGCACGTTGCTGGGCGAGCCGCGTCTGCTGGTGCGTCTGGTCGCCTGGTCGGCGGTGGAGGCGGCTCCGGCGTTCGCGGTCGCGGTGGCCATCGCGCGGGCGATCGAGGACGGCTTCGCCGCCGGGCGGCCGGGGACCGGGGCCGCGTGGCTGGCGTTGCTCGGCGCGGTGTGGCTGGCGGCGGCGGTCGGCGCCCGGCAGGTGATCCTCACCGTCGCGGAGCTGGTGGAGCCGTTCCGGGACCTGCTGCTGACCCGCGTCGTCACCGGCGCGCTGCATCGCGCGACCGGCGGGGGACGTCCGCCCGACGCCGCGGCGGTCGCCCGCGCCGGGCTCCAGGTGGAGCTGGCCCGCGACGCGCTGGCGGCGGTGGTGACGGTCGTGCGGTCGTTCGTGTTCACCGTGGTCAGCGTGGTGCTGGGGCTGCTGGCGCTGGCTCCGCCGACGCTGCTGGCGGTGGCGCCGCCGTTCCTGGCGGGGCTGGCGCTGTTCCTGCTGTCGCTGCCCGCCCTGGCCCGCCGCCAGCGCGCCTACCTGCTGGCCGACGAGCGCACCGCCGCCGCCACCGGGGAGCTGGCCGCCGGGCTGCGCGACATCGTCGCCTGCGGCGCGGAGGACCGGGTCGGCGCGGCCGTCGCCCGCCGCGTCGCCGCGCAGGCCGACGAGGGCCGCGCGCTGGC
>NZ_BCQR01000271.1 GCF_001552175.1 Actinomadura kijaniata NBRC 14229 | reverse complement strand
GGCCGGGTGGACGCGGGTGCGCACGCCCGCCGCGCGCACCGTCTCCAGCAGCCGCGCCGCCTCCGCCGGGGCGATCCGCGCGGGCGCGGTGCCCGACGGCCGGGACCGGCGGTGCAGCGCCGCCGCCAGGCCGGTGTCGGACACCGACACCTCGTCCGGCAGCGGGTCGGCGAGCTGCCCCCAGGCGCGCGAGTGGAACAGCAGGGGAGCGGCCCGCCGGGGCGTCGCCCCGGCCAGCACCTCCCCGACGAAGATGGTGTGGTCGCCGCCGGGATAGGCGTGCGCCACCCGGCAGTCCAGCCAGCCCAGGGCCTCCTCCAGCACCGGCGCGCCGGTCCGCGCCGTGCGCCAGGGATGGCCGTCGAACCGCTCGCCCGGCTCCAGCCCGGCGAACACCCGGCCGAGGCGCGCGTGGTCGCGACCCAGCACGCTCACCGCGAACGCGCCGCAGGACTCGACGAGCCGGTGCGTGCGCAGCCGCCGGTCCAGGCAGACCAGCACCAGCGGCGGGTCCAGGCTGACGCTGCTGAACGAGCTGGCCGTCATCCCGTGCCAGGCGCCGTCCGCGACGGTGGTCACCACGCACACGCCGGTGGGCCACTGCCCCAGCACCGCCCGGAAGGTCTCGGCATCGACCGTCACGCCCGGCCCCCCAGTCCATTGTTCCATTAATGGAAACGCTGTATCGCTCAAGGTAACGAGCTGGACGGCGGGGTGTCAATGCGTTCGCCAACCCGCCCCGCGTTGCGTTTCCCCAAGCGAAACGACTTGCCCTAGACTTCGGTCACCAACCGCCGAGGGAAGGGAAACGCCGTGCCGCGCAGGGCCACCGGAACGGCCGTCGCCGAGGAGGCCGAGAGCCAGAGCCGGTCGATCGCGGCCGTGGAGCGCGCCATGGACGTGCTGCTGCTGTTCGGCCGCAGCGGCCGTCCCGACCTGGGCGTCACCGAGATCGCCACCGAGCTGGACCTGACCAAGGCCGCGGTGCACCGCATCCTCACCGCGCTGCGCAGCCGCGACCTGATCACCGTCGACCCGGTCACCCGCCGCTACTCCCTCGGCCACGCCGCCATCGCGCTCGGCCGCGCCTACCTGGCCCGCATGGACCTGCGCGCGATGGCCGCGCCCGAGCTGCGCCGCCTGTCGCAGCTCACCGGCGAGACCGCGACGCTGTCGGTGCGCCGCGGCGACACCCGGATGTACGTGGACCAGGTCGTGCCCGCCCAGGCCCTGCGCATGGAGGTCAGCCTCGGCATCCCCTACCCGCTGCACGCGGGCGCGTCCTCCAAGGCGATCCTGGCGTTCCTCGACGACGCCGAGGTGGACGGCTACCTGCGCCGCCACTCCCTGGACGCCATCACCAGCCGCACCATCACCGACCCGGACGCGCTGCGCGCCGAGCTGGCGGCGACCCGCGAGCGCGGCCACGCGACCTCGCTGGGGGAGCGGGAGACGGGCGCGGCCTCGATCGCGGCGCCCGTCTTCGACCACGACGGCCACGTCATCGCCGCCCTCAGCCTGTCGGGCCCCGACTCGCGCTTCGAGCCGCGCATGGACGAGCACGTCCCGCTGCTGCTGGAGGCGTCCGCGCGCGTCTCCGCCCAGCTCGGCCACACCGGCTGAGCGGCCCGGCCGGCTACAGGTCCGCGCCCGGCTTGAACACGCCGAGCGCGGCGGCGGCCAGCACCGAGGCCCAGATCCCGAACACGAACGGCAGGCACCCGTCCACCGCGCGCTTCAGCGCGCGCTCCACCTCGGGCGTGGAACCGCTGGTCATCAGCGTGCCGAACGCGGGCCCGAACGGCCGCAGGGTCAGCCGGACGCCCAGCCCGCAGGCGAGCGCCAGGGTGTAGAGCGCGAGCTTGCCGCCCAGCCAGCGCGGATCGGTCGCCACCCCGAACGGCCGGTCCGCCAGCATCGTGTAGGCGGCCACCCCGGCCAACGCCACGACCAGCCCGATCCGGATCGCCCAGTCGACCCGCCGCACCCATCGGAACCTGCCGTGCGCGCGGTGGTCGGCGACGGTCGCCGCCAGCCAGGCCGCCGCCAGCACCCACACCAGCGCCACCTGCCAGGCGGTGAACGCGGGCGCGCCGAACAGCCGCGCCCCGTGCGGCTCCAGCGCCATCAGCGTCACGCCGCTCGGCAGGAACAGCACCAGGCAGGTCTTCGGCCCGAGGTCCAGCCCGCTCATCACGTTCAGTGCCGTCGCGCGGGCCACCGGGGGCAGGCCCGGCCGCAGCACGTACCGGCTGGCGTAGAACACGCCGAGGTCGCCGCCGAGCCAGAACACGAACAGCACCAGGTGCAGCAGGATCCACCAGCCGTGCGGATGCGCTCCCATGTCACCTCACTCATAGGGAAACATCGTTACCAGGAGCGGAACGTAACACGGATGGGTCAGGTGGTGCCGCGTCCCGCCCGGAATCCGGCGTGCTCGGCGCTGACGACCAGCCGGTACGCGGCGGAGAACTCGGGGTGGCAGGTGGTCAGGGTGAGCAGCCGGCGGCGGGGCGCGCGTCCGGGCCGTCCCGGCACGGGCAGGATCACCTCCATCGCGCCCGGCCGCACCACCCGCCGCCCGGTGACCCGGTACACGTGCGTGCCCGCGGCGGTGCCGACGTGGATCTCGTCGCCGCGCACCAGCTCGTCCACGCGCCGGAACGGCGCGCCGTAGGTGGTGCGGTGCCCGGAGATCACCATGTTGCCGACCTCGCCCGGCCGCGCCGTTCCCGGGTAATGCCCCGGCCCCTTGCGCAGGTCGGCGGGGGAGACGCCCTCGACGACCACGTAGCGGTACCTCGCTCCGAGGCGGGGGATGCGGAGGAGGGTGAAGGCGCCGCCCGGTGCCGGCGGGGCCGTTTCCGCGACGGTCCCGTCCTCGTCCCGCCGTGACGGTGTCGCGGTGAGGTGGCGGGCCCGCCATCGCCGTTCCAGCTCGTCGGCCAGTCCGGCCTGCTGGCGCCGCGTGTGGTCGCCGGTGCCCCACACCAGGTAGGTGACCCCGAGCGCGAGCACCAGCCCGGCCGTCGCCGCCAGTTCCCCGAGACCGCGTATGAGCGTCCGCATGGGGCCGCAACCTAACCCGAGTAGATGGAAACGGCGATCCTCAGAGTGAAACGAATCTGTTTCGGGTGGGGCCTGACCCTTGACAGCGGGTGGCCACGCGGAGAACTCTGGGGCAATTGCGAAACTGCGTTTCTCACAGCGAAACGCATGGGCGCGTGGTGCGGCGCCCGTCGGCACGGTGTGGACCTGCCCGGCCCCGCGGCCCGGCAGCCGGCAGAAAAGGAGCGGCACCACCCATGGGGACATCCGTCAACGCACGACGCCCGGGACTGGCCGCGGCCACCGCCGCGGCGACCGCCGTCGCCGGGCTCGCGGCCCCGGCCGCGCACGCGGCGGCGACCACGGCGCAGCCCGGCAAGGTCGCCTACGCGTGCCAGATCTTCTCCACCCGGTTCGCCTACGACGCCACGGTGACGGTGCGGGCCCCGGCGACCGCGAAGGTCGGCGACAGGGTCACCGTCGAGGCCGACTTCTCCGACCTGCCCGGCGTCGCCCCGCTGCCGGTCAACAAGTGGCGCACCGGCGGCGCGCTGACGGTGGCCGGGGCGCAGCCGGGCAGCGTCCCGATCGCCGTTCCCGAACGCCAGGGGCCGATCCCGGCCAGGGCCCCGATCCCCGTCGGCACCGCCACCGGCGAGCTCACCCTCACCAGGGCCGGGGACGTCACACTCGCCCCCGCCGCCCTGAGGATCGTGGCCGACGCGGGCGCGGAGGCCACCATCGACTGCGCGCCCAAGGGCGACCCCACCGTGCTCGCCACGGTCAGGGTGACCGACGGCGGAGGCGGCGAACCGCCCGGCCCCGACGTCACCGTCACCCCCGCCACCGTCAAGCGGGGCGCGGGCCTCACCGTCGGCGGCACCGGCTGGAAACCCGGCGCCGCGTCCCTCGCCCTGTGCGACGCCAACGGCGCCGACTGCGAACCCGGCGACCTCACCGACGCCACCGCCACCGCCGACGCCGGCGGCAGGCTGACCGGATCGGCCAAGGTCGCCGAGGAGGCCGCGCCCGGCGCCCGCACCCTCGCGGTCACCCAGGGAACGGTCACCAGGCGCACCGCCGTCACCGTCACCGCCGACACCCCGCCGCCCACCGGCGGCTGCGCGGGCAAACCCGGTGACCGGTGCGGCGAGCAGACCCTCAAGGTCACCGTCAACGGCGGCCCGCTCACCATGTCCCAGAAACCCGGCGAGGTCGCGCTGACCCCCGTCACCCTCGACGGGACCGAGCGTTCCGCCACCGGCGAGCTGCGCGAGGTCGAGGTCATCGACGCGCGCGGCGGCACCGCCGGATGGTCGCTGACCGGCGTGCTCACCGACTTCACCAGCCCGAGCGGAACGAGGATCCCGGCGGGCCGCCTCACCTGGAGACCGTCCTGCGCGGCCCGGGACGGCGCGACCCCGGTCACCCCCGGCAGCGCGGGCCCGCTCGACACCGCCACCGCCGCCACGCTGTGCGGCGGGCCGGGCGGCTCCACCGTCGTCGGCGGCACCTACACCGCCGGAGCCGGACTCGACCTGAAGGTCCCGCCCGCCACGGGCGCGGACCGCTACACCGCCGTCCTCACCCTCACCCTGTCCTGATCCCGGACGCCCCGGCCCCGGCCGGGCGGTGGCCAGCACCTCCCCGTCCGGCCGGCCCCTACCCCGACAGCAGGTCTGCGAGGTGGCCCCTGTGAGCTTCCCGGTCCGCGCCGCCGTCGTCGCGGCGGCCTGCGCCCTGCCGCCCGTCCCCGCGCACGCGGCCCCCAGTCCGCCGCCCGCCACCGGCAACGGGGCGTGGTCGGTCGGACCGGCCAACCGCAGCGGCGCGCCTGCCGCCCGCCCCCACTTCGCCTTCCAGGCGCCGCCCGGCGCGACGGTCCGCGACTCGGTCCGCGTCGCCAACCTCACCGACCGCCCCCTGACGTTCCGGCTCTACGGCGCCGACGCCTACAACACCCCGCGCGACGCCGGGTTCGCGCTGCGCGCCGAGAACGAACCGCGCCGCGGCGTCGGCGCGTGGACCAGGCTGGACGCCGGCGCGCTGGTCCTGCCGCCGCGCACCGCCAGGGAGATCCCGTTCCGGATCGCCGTCCCGGACAACGCCACGCCCGGCGAGCACATCGGCGGGATCGTCGCGCTCCACACCGCCGTCGAGGCCGTCCAGCGCACCGGCGGCGCCCGCATCGGGCTGCGCCGCGCCGTCGCCGCCCGCGTCTACCTGCGCGTCCCGGGACCGGCCGCGCCCGGCGTCCGCGCCGACGCCCTCACCGTCACGCGCCGCGAACCCCTCGTCCCGGTCCTGAACAAGTCCCGCGGCACGCTGCGCTACACCGTCGTCAACACCGGCAACCTGCGGATCACCCCGACCGCGCGGGTCCGGGCCACCGGCCTGTTCGGCCGCACCGTCGCCGAATGGCCGGCCCGGCGGCTCCCGGAGATCCTGCCCGGCCAGTCCACGGTCGTCGACCTGCCCTGGAACGGCCCGCCGCCGCTGGACGCGGTCACCGTCCGCGTCGAGCTGACCGCCGCCGACGGCGTGACGGCGCACGCCCGGACCGGGTTCGTCGCGGTGCCGTGGGCGGCGCTGCTCGCCCTGGCCGGGGCGGTGCTGCTGACCTGGTCGGCGCTGCCCCGCGCGATCCACCGCTGGCGGCGGCGCGCGGGCCTGCTCCCGGAGACGCCCCCGGCCGCCTCCGACCGGTACACCGACCCGTCCTACGAGGGGCGCGGATGAGACCGCGCGCCACGGCGGCGGCGCTGCTGCTGGTCCTCACGCCCGTGCCCGCGCACGCCGCCGCGCCCGAACCGGGGGTGAGCGTCGAATCCGGCCGCGCGCCGGCCGGCACGTCGCTGCGCGTCCGGGGCAGCGCGTGGGCGCCCGGCTCGACCGTGCAGGTCGAGGTGTGCGGCGCGAACGCGGTCCACGGCTCCGCCGACTGCGACACCCCGCGCGCGGTCACCGCCATGGTCGCGCCCGCCGGGACGTTCGAGGCCGGGCTGACCGTCGGCGCGCCGCCCGCCTCCTGCCCCTGCGTCGTCCGCGTGGCCACGTTCCCCGGAACGGCCGGGCCCCCGGCGACCGCCACCGCACCGCTGACGCTGCCCGGCCACCCGACCGGACCCGTGCGGAAGGACGTCGCCCCGGTCCGCGCCGACATCGTCAGCGCCGAACTGACCGGCGGCGGCGGACGCGGCGAGATGTTCGGCGGCCGACCCCGCCGCACCCTGGTGCTGCGCGTCCGCAACGCGGGCACCCGACCGATCACCGACGCGCCCCTGGTCGTCGGCTGGGGCGCGGGCACGACCCCCGACTCGTCCCTGGCCGCGCCCGGGACCGGCACGATCCAGCCGGGCCGCACCGCCACCTACCGGATCCCGGTGGAGCTGCCGCGCGCCTCGTCCGGCCGGTTCGTCGTGGGCGGGCGGTTCGCCGGGACGGTGCCGTTCACGACCTCCTTCAGCACCTACCCCTGGGGCCTGCTCGGCGCGAACGTCCTCGCGGCGCTGTTGCTGCTCCTCGGCGTCCGGCTGTCCCTGGGCCGCCGGGCGGCACGCCGCCGCCGACCGGCCCCCACCCCCGCGCCGGGACTGGACGAACTCCTCGAACACCTCGGCCGCGCGGGCTACGACCGCGACGAACTGCGGACGTTCCTGGAAAGCCGCCGGTCGGGACCGGTGGACCTGGCGGCACTGGACCGCTACCTGAAACCCGGCGAGCCGACCGTCCCCGAACGGAAGGGCTGACCATGGGCACACCCACCCACCCCCACCGCCCGGCGACGCCCCACGCCGTGCTCCCGGCCCGCGCCACCGGAGGCTCTCCGCTCGGCGCCCGTTCGCGAAGGAGCGAGGCGAACACGAGCGCCCCCACTCGCGACCGCCACGCGGCCCCGCCCCACGCCGTGCTCTCGGCCTGCGCCGTGCTCTCGGCCTGCGCCGTGCTCTCGGCCCGTGCTGTGCTCTTGGCCCGTGCTGTGCTCTTGGCCCGTGCTGTGCTCTTGGCCCGTGTTGTGCTCTTGGCCCGTGCCGTGTTGTTGGCCCGTGCCGTGTTGTTGGCCTGCGCCGTGCTCTTGGTCCGCGCTGTGGTCGGTCGTCTGCTCGGGGTCCCCGGAAGAAGCCGCCGGACCGTGTCGGCGTCCGTTCGGGACCGCCGCGCGGTGGTGCTCGGCGGCATCGGAGTGAGCCGTTGGTCCGGGCTGGTGGGCGTGGCGTCCATCCCGGAACGGGAGGGGTGAGCATGGGCACGCATACGCGTGGTCGTCGTGCGGTGGTGTGCCGTGCCGCGGTCCTGGCCTGTGCTGCCGCCGGGCCTCTGCTCGCCGGAACGGTGTTGCTGCTGACCGACGCGCTCGGCGGCGTTGTCGGGATGCCGGGGGACGCGGTCTCCTACACGGCTTTCACCGGTCTGCTGCTCGCCTGCCTCGGGGTTCCCCTGGTCCTGAGGTTGGCGCGCCGTGTGCCCGCGCCGAGGATGACGGCCGTGGCGGGCGGCCTCGCCGCTCTGCTGGTCGCCGCCGCCGGGCTGGTCCCGGGTGTTCCGGTGTTCGCGTCGGCGATGGTGCTGGCGGGTGCCCTCGGCGGCCCGCTCCTCGTCCTGCCCCGGTCCGCGGCCGGACCGCGCGCGTACGTCTGGCCGCACGTGGCGGCGCTGGCCGGGCTGGCCGCCGCCGCCCAGGTGGCGGCGGCGTTCACGGACACACCGGACAGCGCCCTGATCGTCGCGGGCGTCGCGGCCGCCGTACTCGCGGTCGTCGCCATCGGTGTCCCCCGAACCACTCCGAGCCCCGAAGAGAGCGACCCGGCGCATCCCACCCCGGCGCGCTCCGACCGGGGACGCGCCGACCTGAACGGTCGCGTTCGCGTCGGCGGATCGTCTTCGCGGTTCGGGTCGCGTGACGCGTTCGCGGTGGCGCGGCCCGCGTTGCCCGCTTACGCGGCGAGCGGCGCGGCGGTCGCCGTCACCGTGCAGGGCGGGCTCCACCTGCTGCTGTTCCGCTGGAACATGGTCGGCTCCGACCCGATCGCCCTGCTGGCGTGGACGGCCGTTCCGGCCGTCGCGATCGCCGCCGTGGCCGGGCCCCTGGCCCGGTCGGCGCGGACGGTGCCGTGGCTGCTCCTGGCGGCGGCCACGGCGCCCGCGCTCGCCGCGACCGCACCCGTCTCGTGGGCGCTGCCCGCCGCGTTCACCATCGCGCTGGCGGCGGCGACGGTCACGGCCGCGGGCCTGGACACCGCGATCCTCGGCCCGG
>NZ_BCQR01000270.1 GCF_001552175.1 Actinomadura kijaniata NBRC 14229 | reverse complement strand
CCGAGGCGCTGCGCTCCGGCGCCGCGGGCCCGGCGGACGGGCCGCTGCGGGCGGGCGCGCTGACCCTGGACCCGGCCCGCCGCACCGCCTCGGCGGGCGGGAGCCCGGTGGCGCTGACCGCCACCGAGTTCGACCTGCTGGCGTTCCTGATGGGCAACCCCGGCCGGGCGTTCACCCGCGAACAGCTGCTGGCCGCCGTCTGGGGCCCGGCCGCCGACACCGGCAGCCGCACCGTGGACGTCCACATCGCCCAGCTGCGCGCCAAGATCGGCGCCACCGGTCCCATCCGCACCGTGCGCGGCGTCGGCTACGTCCTCGACCCCTGAGCCCCCGAACCCTGATCCGCGCCCGGCCCCTGCAATAGGCTGGACGGCGTGACCCGCGCACCCGCTCCGGTGGCCGGAACCGGCCGGGGCCTGCTGCTCCCGCTGGCGGTGCTGGCGGGCGTCGCCGCCGCCGTGGCGGTCCTGGCCGTCCGGGACCCGCACGAGCCCGGCCACTATCCGGCGTGCCCGTTCCTGATGATGACGGGCCTGTACTGCCCGGGGTGCGGCGGCCTGCGGATGGTCAACGCGCTCGCGCACGGGCGGGTCGGGGCCGCCTTCGACAGCAACCCCCTGGCGTTCCTGCTGCTGCCGGCGGCGGCCTGGCTGTGGACGGTCTGGACGATCCACCGGGCGCGCGGCCTGCCGACGCGGTCGGCGCTGCTGACGCGGAACGCCGGGATCGCCCTGCTGGTGGTGGCGGTGGCGTTCGGGACCGCGCGCAACCTGCCGTTCGCGGGTTTCCTCGCGCCGTGACCGGCCGCCGGGCGGCCCGGCGGAGGGGCCGGGTTGGGTCGCGCCCGGCGGGTGCGGCTACGATCGGTGCACGGATCGAGCGGAACATAGGGGGCCTACCGCGGTGAGCGTTCTCGACGAGATCATCGAAGGAGTTCGGGCCGATCTCGCCGAAAGGCAGCGAGAGGTGTCGTTGGACGCCCTCAAGGAGAAGGCGGCCCAGGCACCGGCCCCCCGCGACGCGCTGGGCGCGCTGCGGAGCCAGGGCGTGTCGGTCATCGCGGAGGTCAAGCGGTCCAGCCCCTCCAAGGGCGCGCTGGCCGCCATCGCCGACCCGGCGGCGCTGGCCCGCGACTACGAGGCGGGCGGCGCGAAGGTCATCAGCGTGCTGACCGAGCGGCGGCGCTTCGGCGGCAGCCTGGCCGACCTGGAGGCCGTGCGCGCCAGCGTGGACCTGCCGATCCTGCGCAAGGACTTCATCGTCACCTCCTACCAGCTGTGGGAGGCCCGCGCCCACGGCGCCGACCTCGCCCTGCTGATCGTCGCGGCGCTGGAGCAGGACGCCCTGGTGTCGCTGGTGGAGCGGGCCGAGTCGATCGGCCTGCTGCCGCTGGTCGAGGTCCACACCGCGGAGGAGGCCGAACGCGCCGTCGACGCGGGCGCCAAGGTCATCGGCGTCAACGTCCGCGACCTGAAGACCCTCAAGGTGGACCGCGAGGTGTTCGCCCGCGTCGCCCCGTCGATCCCCAAGGGCATCGTCAAGATCGCCGAGTCGGGGGTGCGCGGCCCGCACGACCTGCTCGCCTACGCCTCCTCCGGGGCCGACGCGGTGCTGGTCGGCGAGAGCCTGGTCATCGGCCGGGAGCCGCGCGCGGCCGTGGCCGACCTGGTCGCCGCCGGGGCGCACCCGGCGCTGCGGCAGGGCGGCTGAGCCCGGGCGGGCCGAGAAGGATAGGATCCGGCCATGCCGATGGAACCTCTGCGCGAACGATGGCGCGCTTGTCCGACGTCTAACTGAACGGCCCCCTTCCGTCGGGGCCGTGGTCCCCGCACCCGCGGGGATGATCCCGGACAAGCCCTCTCTCGCACGACAGGACGCGAAAACCTCATGACCATCGACGGCGCGCGGGGTTCTGCCCTGCCCGAATCCTCTCTTCCCGACGCCTCCGGCCACTTCGGCGTGTTCGGCGGCCGGTTCGCTCCCGAGGCCCTGATGGCGGCCCTGGACGAGCTGGACCGCGAGTTCGCCGCCGCCCGCCAGGACCCGGCGTTCATGGGCGAGCTGAACGACCTGCTGAAGAACTACGCCGGCCGTCCCAGCCTGCTGACCGAGGCCAGGCGGTTCGCCGAGCACGCCGGGGGCGCCCGGATCCTGCTCAAGCGCGAGGACCTCAACCACACCGGCTCCCACAAGATCAACAACGTGCTGGGGCAGGCCCTGCTCACCCGGCGCATGGGCAAGCGGCGCATGATCGCCGAGACGGGCGCGGGCCAGCACGGCGTGGCCACCGCCACCGCCGCCGCCCTGCTCGGCCTGGAGTGCACCGTCTTCATGGGCGAGGTCGACACCGAGCGCCAGGCCCTCAACGTCGCCCGCATGCGGATGCTGGGCGCCGAGGTCGTCCCGGTGAAGACCGGCAGCCGCACCCTCAAGGACGCCTGCAACGAGGCGTTCCGCGACTGGGTCGCCACCGTCGACGACACCCACTACTGCGTCGGCTCCACCATGGGCCCGCACCCGTTCCCGATGATGGTCCGCGAGCTGCAGCGCATCATCGGCGTGGAGGCCCGCCGGCAGGTCCTGGACCTGGTCGGCCGCCTGCCCGACGCCGTCGTCGCCTGCGTCGGCGGCGGCTCCAACTCGATCGGCGCGTTCCACGCGTTCATCGACGACAAGGACGTCCGGCTGTGCGGCTTCGAGGCCGCCGGCGACGGCGTGGAGACCGGACGGCACGCCGCCACCATCACCGGCGGGCGCGTCGGCGTCATCCACGGCATGCGCACCTACCTGCTCCAGGACGAGGACGGCCAGACCGTCGAGTCCCACTCCATCTCCGCCGGGCTGGACTACCCCGGCGTCGGCCCCGAGCACTCCTGGCTGCACGAGACCGGCCGCGGCGAGTACCGGCCGATCACCGACGCCGAGGCGATGGAGGCGTTCGCGCTGCTGTGCCGCACCGAGGGCGTCATCCCGGCGATCGAGTCGGCGCACGCCCTGGCCGGCGCCCTCAAGGTCGGCCGGGAGCTCGGCCCCGACGGCGTCATCGTCGTGTGCCTGTCGGGCCGCGGCGACAAGGACATGGAGACCGCCGCCGAGTACTTCGGTCTGATGCCGCAGGGAGAGGGCCAGTGAGCGCCAAGACCGCCTACGACAAGGCCAGGGCCGAGGGGCGCGCCGCGCTGGTCGGTTACCTGCCCGCCGGGTTCCCCGACTACCAGGGCGCGGTCGACGCCGCCCGCGCGATGGTCGACTCCGGCTGCGACGTCATCGAGATCGGCCTGCCCTACAGCGACCCGATGATGGACGGTCCGATCATCCAGGACGCCGTCCACCGGGCGCTGGTCGGCGGCATCCGCCTCGCCGACGTGTTCCGCACCGTCGAGGCCGTCGCCGCCACCGGCGTCCCCACCCTCGTCATGACCTACTACAACCCGGTCGACCGGTACGGGGTGGAGGCGTTCGCGCGGGACCTGAGGTCGGCGGGCGGCTGCGGCCTGATCACCCCCGACCTGTCCCCGGAGGAGGGCGGCGAGTGGATCGCCGCCGCCGACGCCCACGACCTGGACAAGGTGTTCCTGGTGGCGCTGTCGTCCACCGACGAGCGCATCGAGAAGATCACCACCGCGTGCCGGGGGTTCGTCTACGCCGCGTCCCTGATGGGCGTCACCGGCGCCCGCACGGCCCTGGACACCGGCGCGCCCCGCCTGGTGGAGCGCACCCGCCAGATGATCGCCAAGCGGGAGCTGGACCTGCCGGTCGGGCTCGGCCTGGGCGTCTCCGACGGCGCGCAGGCCGCCGAGATCGCCGGGTTCGCCGACGGCGTGATCGTCGGGTCGGCGTTCGTCCGCCGCCTCCTCGAGGCCCCCGACCGCAAGGCGGGCCTGGCCGCCGTCGGCGCACTCGCCGCGGAGCTGGCCGCCGGCGTCCGCCGCCAGGTGTGACCACGGTATGTGACCGGTAACGGCTGACCGGAAACCCGGGGGAGCGCGGGACACACCGCGTTCCCCCGGTGCGTTCGTACGCGGACCTTATGCCCGGTCCCCTAAGGTGATGTCCGCCGGGGCCGGGGGCCCACGACCCCCTCCGCCCCGGCGACCGGACGGACGCGGAAGGATCGACGATGGTGCAGCACGCCGAGGCGCCGGACAGCGGCGCGGCCGGGAACCGCCCCGGACCCGCGCGCCCCCGGTGGTTCACGCTCCCGGCCTGGGTCCTCACCCTGGCCGGACTGGGGATCTCGGTCTACCTGACGGTGGCGCACTACAACAAGGGAGCGATGGTCTGCACCACCAGCTCGACCATCGACTGCCACTCGGTCACCAACAGCGACTACTCCGACCTGCTCGGCATTCCGCTGCCGCTGCTGGGACTGGGGTTCTTCGTCGCCTTCGCCGTGCTCATCACCCCGCCCGCGCTGCGCTCGCCCAGCCCCCTGCCGCGCTGGGCGCGGCTGGGCAGCGTGATCGTCGGCATGCTGTTCGTGATCTACCTGGTGACCGTGGAACTGGCGATCCTGCACAAGATCTGCCTGTGGTGCACCGGTGTCCACGCGATCACTATCCTGCTGTTCGTCCTGGTGCTGGCCGACGAGTTCCGTCGGATCGGCCAGGCCGACTAGCCTTTCGAACCCACACCAGGTCTTCGTCCGCGCGGCGCCAGGGCCGCGCGCCCGACATAGGAGTTCCCATGAGCAAGGCCGCACGGGAGCGGTCCGCGCGCGAGCGCCTCGCCGCCGAACGCGCCAAGCAGGCCGCCCGGCAGAAACAGCAGCGCCTGCTGGCCATCGTCCTCGGCGCGGTGGTCGTGATCGGCGCGATCGTGGCGGTGACCGTGGTGGTCCTGGACCAGAAGAGCAAACGCGACCAGGTCGCCGCGCCCTACACCGGTCCGCAGGCCCCGCTCACCCGCGAGGCCGACGGCTCGATCGCGATGGCCAAGGCGGGCGTGACCAAGCCGGTGCTGGAGGTCTTCGAGGACTTCCAGTGCCCGGCCTGCAAGGAGTTCGAGGAGACCCTCGGCAAGGACATCAAGCAGCTGGCCGCCGAGGGCAAGGTCAAGGTCGTCTACCGGCCGTTCCACCTGTTCAGCCAGCAGCCCGACCCGATCAAGTCCAACTCGCTGCGCTCGGCCGCCGCCGCCATGTGCGTCCCGGCCGACAAGTGGCTCTCCTACCACGACGCGCTGTTCAAGTTCCAGCCGCGCGAGGGCTCGGCGGGCTTCGCGCCCAAGGACCTGGTCGGCTGGGGCAAGGACGTGGGCGTCACCGACGCCGGCTTCGAGAAGTGCGTGACCGGCCAGGAGAAGAAGGCCCAGGTCGACGCCATGACCAAGTACGCGCTGGACGACCGCAAGGTCACCGGCACGCCCACCGTCATGCTGGACGGCCGCAAGCTGGAGGGCCAGGCCCTGAACAACCTCAAGGCCACCGTCGAGTCCGCCGGGAAGGCCGCCAAGTAACCCGGCCCGGACCCGTCCGTGAGCGCCGCTCCCCGCCCGGGGAGCGGCGCTCACGCCGTTACCGGGCCACCGACCGCAAAACGATCGCCGACACGACGCGAACCGGGCGCCGAAGGCGGTAACGTCAACGCTCATGCAGCCGCTCGCCTCCATTCCGAGCCCGTCCCAGGGCGTCTGGCACCTCGGACCGATCCCGCTCCGCGCCTACGCCATCATGATCATCCTTGGCATCGTCGTCGCGGTATGGCTCGGCGAGCGGCGCTGGGCCGCCAAGGGCGGCACCCCCGGCATGATCATCGACATCGCCATCTGGGCGGTCCCGTTCGGCCTGATCGGCGGCCGCCTCTACCACGTGGTCACCGACTGGCAGCGCTACTTCGGCGAGGGCCAGGACCCGATCAGGGCCCTCAAGATCTGGGAGGGCGGCCTCGGCATCTGGGGCGCGGTCCTGCTCGGCGCGGTCGGCGCCTGGATCGGCTGCCGCCGCCACGGCGTGTCCCTGGCCGCCCTCGGCGACGCCATCGCGCCCGGGATCGCCCTCGCGCAGGCCATCGGCCGCTGGGGCAACTACTGGAACCAGGAACTCTACGGCCGCCCCCTGAACGCCCCCTGGGCCCTGGAGATCGACCGCGCGCACCGCCCGTCCGACCCCAAGTACCTCGACATCGCGACCTACCACCCCACGTTCCTGTACGAGTCGCTGTGGTGCGTGGGCGTGGCCCTGCTGGTGCTGTGGGCCGACCGCCGCTTCAAGCTGACCCACGGCCGCGCGTTCGCGCTGTACGTCGCCGCCTACACCGTCGGCCGCTTCTGGATCGAGTGGCTGCGCATCGACGACGCCCACCACTTCCTGGGCATGCGCCTGAACGACTGGACCGCGCTGGTCGTGTTCGTCGGGGCGGTCGCCTACCTGTTCTGGGCGCGCAACCGCACCGGCGAGGAGACGGTCGTGGCCCCCGCCGCCGCCCACGCCGTGGACGCGCCTGAGAAGCCCGCCACCGACCCGACCCCGGACGCCGAGCAGCAGGACACACCCACCCCCGGAACGCCCACCAGCGCCCCCGAGAACGCCGACTCCGACCCGGCCGAACCCCCGACCGAGCCGAAAACGGCCCCCACCACCCCCGAAGACCAGCCCGAGCCCACCACAGGCGAGGCCGACCCCGTCGCAGAGCAGGCCGAGCCCGCAGACGAGGCGTTCACGCCCGAGCCGGAGAAGGCCCAGGCCGAGCCGACCGCGGATCAGGCCGAGCCCGCTTCCGAGCAGGCCGACCCCATCGACGAGCAGCCCGAGCCCGCCACGAGCGAGGCCGACCTCATCACAGAGCAGGCCGAGCCCGGGCACAAGGCGTTCACGCCCGAGCCGGAGACCACCCAGACTGAGCCGACCCTGGCTCAGGCCGAGCCCGTTTCCGAGCAGGCCGAGCCCGTTTCCGAGCAGGCTGAGCCCATCGACGAGCAGGCTGAGCCCGCTGCGGGTCAGGTCGAGCCCGTTTCCGAGCGGGTCGAGCCCGTCACGGGTGAGGCCGATCCCATCGCAGAGCAGGCTGAGCCTGCGCACGAGGCATTGACGGCGGAGCCGGAGACGGTTCAGGACGAGCCCGCCGTGGCTCAGGCCGAGCCCGCGCACGAGGCGTTCACGGCCGAGCCGGAGACGGTCCGGGCCGAGCCGACCGCGGATCAAGTCGAGCCCACCTCCGAGCAGGCCGAGCCCGCCACGAGCGAGGCCGACCTCATCACAGAGCAGGCTGAGCCTGCGCACGAGGCATTGACGGCCGAGCCGGAGACGGTTCAGGACGAGCCCGCCGTGGACCAGGACGAGCCCACGCACGAGGTGTTCAGGGCCGAGCCGGAGACGGCCCGGGCCGAGCCGACCGTGGCTCAGGTCGAGCCCGCTTCCGAGCGGGTCGAGCCCGTTACGGGTGAGGCCGACTCTGGCGCAGAGCAGGCTGAGCCCGCGCGCGAGGCGTTCACGGCCGAGCCGGAGACCGCTCGGGCCGAGTCCGCCGCGGACCAGGGTGAGCCCGCTCGGGAGGACGTGTCCGAGGGGTCCGTGAACGGGGTCGACAAGGCCGGGGACGCGTCTGAGGGCGAGGGTTCGGACAAGGTC
This sequence comes from Actinomadura kijaniata NBRC 14229, assembly GCF_001552175.1. Lineage (GTDB taxonomy): Bacteria > Actinomycetota > Actinomycetes > Streptosporangiales > Streptosporangiaceae > Spirillospora > Spirillospora kijaniata. Next base: position 986 of record NZ_BCQR01000270.1, on the reverse strand, counting down.
GACGCGGGGCCGGTGAAGGACGCCAAGTAGCCGTTCGCGCCCGGGACCGTCGCCCGCCGTTCGGTGGTGGGCGGCGGTCTTTGGTTTCGGGAGGTCCGGATAGGGAGGAAACGCCCGTTTGGGCGCGCGAAGGGTGGCGGGACCGCTAAGCTCCCGGACGTGATCGAGGCACGTGAGACCAACGCTCCCCAGGCGGCGCCCGCGTCCGGCGGGCGCGACCCCCGGCCTGGCGGCCCCGCGCGCCGGCTCCCCTCGCCCAAGGTGCTCTTCGCCGCGGCGGCCGCCCTGGTGGTGGTCGTGGCGGCGGCCGTGGCCGCCCTGGTCCTGACCGGCGGCGACGACAAGAAGACCGCCGCCGGGTCCCCGCAGCTCCAGCCGGTCGCCTACACCCCCGACTACGACGTGGACGGTCTGGCGAAGCTGGCCAGACGCGACGCCGACCGGCGGCCCCTGACCGAGGCCGAGGTGTTCGGCGCCGACGCCAGGACCGTCAGGACGGGCCAGTACTCCTTCACGCTCGCCGGATCGCAGGTGTCGGCCGACTGCAACGCCGTCACCTGGGGTCAGCGGCTGCAGGCCGACCTGGCCAAGCACGGCTGCTCCCAGATCGCGCGCGGCGCCTACGTCAGCGCGGACCGGCAGCACGTCGGCCAGTTCATCGTGATCAATCTCAACGACGTCGAGGGCGCCCGGCAGATCCTGCGGGACCTGGACCCGGCCACCGACGCCGGTTTCGTGCGCCCGCTGGAGGCCAAGGGCGGGCCCGCGTTCGCCAAGGGGTTCAGCGCCGCCTACGCGCGCGCGTTCGGCCACTACGCGACGGTGGTGTGGGTGCAGCGCGCCGGTGGGGCCCAGCCCGCCAACCTCAACGAGATGATCAACGTGAGCCTGCCGGTGGAGAAGCCCGCCGACTTCGTGTGGGGTCGTCTCCAGATGGCCGGCGACAGGTAGTCTGCGCGCTCGTGGACCACGACGAACCCGGCCGG
>NZ_BCQR01000269.1 GCF_001552175.1 Actinomadura kijaniata NBRC 14229 | reverse complement strand
GGGCCGGGGCGCGGCGGCCGTGCCGGGCGCGGGGCGCGGCCCGGTCCGGCGCCGCGTCCCGCACCTTCGTGTCCGGCAACTCAGCCGCTCTTCTCGGCCGTCTGCTGGATCTTGTCCAGCACCTTCCTGGGGTCCTGGTCGGCCACGCCGGTGCCCAGCTCCTGCTTCACCGCGCCGGCGACCGCCGACCAGGCGGGGTTGCCGGTGGGCGCGAACCGGGCGTTGGCCAGCGAGTCCACGAACGGCTTGAAGTACGGGTCCGCCCCCAGCGCCGTCGCCGCCGACTTGGTGACCGGCAGGAACTCCTCGGCCTTGAGGAACTTGGTGGCGTTGTCGGCCTGGTAGAAGAAGTTCAGGAAGCGGGTGACGGCCTCCTTGTTCTTGCCGTCGCCCTTCTTGAACGCCGCCAGGAAGTCCTGCACCGCGAGCGTGTTGTGCTCGGTCCCGGACCTGCTGGGCAGCGGCGCGACGCCGAAGTCCACCTTCTCCGGCACCTTGTTGATGAACGCGGCCCGCGCGAACGGCCCGTTGATCGCCATGCCGACCTTGCCCTGGGCGAACTGGTTGAACACCGTCTTGCGGTCGGTGCTCTCGGGGTTGGGCTGGGTGAGGCCGGCCTTGGTCAGGTCGCGCAGGAACGTGAGGGTGTCGACGTTGGCCTGCTGGTTGACGGTCCACTTGCCGGAGGCGTCGGTCCAGCCGCCGCCGTTGTTCATCGACCAGGAGTAGAACTCCGCCTGCGCCTCCTCGGGCCCGAGCGGCAGCCCGTACCCGATCGCGCCCGCCTTCTTGATCTTCTCGGCGGCGGCCTTCAGCTCGGCCCAGCTCCTCGGCGGCGCGGCGACCCCGGCCTTCTTGAACACGTCCTTGTTGTAGAACAGCTGGCGCGCGCTGGCGATGAACGGCAGGCCGTACTGCTCGCCGTTGTACTTGGCGCCGTCGACGAACGCGGGGCTGAAGTCGCCGAGCACCTGCGGCGAGACCACCTCGGACGCCTTGTAGATCAGGCCGTCGCGGGCGAAGTCGGAGAAGGCGTTGTAGTTGAGGACGTCGGGGACCTGCCTGGTCTGGACGTAGGTCTTGACCTTGGCGTCCATCTGGGTCCAGTCGACCATCTCCAGCTGGACCTTGTAGCCGGCGTTCTTGGCCTCGAAGTCCTTGATCAGGTCTTTCCAGTAGTTCTCGGTGGTCGGCTGGCTGTAGACCGCCGCGACGAGCTTGATGGTCTTGCCGTCGGAGTCGCCGCCGCCGGACGAGGAGCCCTTGCCGCATCCGCCCGCGCCCAGGGCCACCGCGAGGCCCACGGCGAGGGTGCCGAGAAGGTGCCGTTTCATCTGTCCCGCCTTCGTCCCGGACGCGCATGAAGAAATGTGCGCGTTGCGAATGGTCTTTGAGCAGATACGCGCGTGGCCCCGAAGATAAGAGGTGGTACGGACCGGTACAAGAGGCGGTTTACGTAAGAGTCTTAACCGTTATCCGCCATTCCTGCGCTTTCCGCCTGGTCCGGTTCCTGTCCTGGGCTGGTCTGGTCGGGGGAGGGGGCGGGCGGCGATTCTCGTGGCGACCGCGTCACCCTCCGTCAACCCGCCCGCCATTCGCCCGTATCCCGGGGTTTCGTCCGTTTTTGACCGGGTAATCCGGCGCCAACCCGCCCTCGACGGCAGGGCGGCGAAGCGGAACGACGAGGTGACGTGCATGGACTTCCGGACCGCGGCCGCCGTCGGGGCGGGCGCCACCGCCGCGGGCTACGCCGCCGCCCGCGCGGGCCGGGCGGCGCTGCGCCGGTTCCGCCCGGGACGCCGGCTGCTGACCGCCCTCGCCGACCGCTACCAGGGGAAACTCGACGACGCGGTGCGGAGCCTGGAGGAGCGGGCCGAACGCGGCGGGCCGCTGGTCAAGGCGGCGTTCGCCGGGGCGAGAGCGCTCGGCGAGGGAAAGTCACCGGTGCGGGCGTTGCTGAGTTTCGGCTGGACCGCGCTCAAGGAGACGCTGAAACGAATCTTCGGCGGCGGGCGGAAAGCCAAACCCACCAACATCGTGGAGCACATTGACATCGGTGCCCCCCGAGGTCTCGTGTACGACCAGTTCACGCGATTCCAGGACTTCCCGTCGTTCATGAAGAAGGTCGAGAGCGTCGACCAGGTGGCCGACGAGAAGCTGCACTGGAAGGCGAAGATCTTCTGGTCGGCGCGGACCTGGGAGTCCACGATCGTCGAGCAGGTCCCCGACCAGCACATCACCTGGCGTTCCAAGGGGTCCAAGGGCCATGTGAACGGCACCGTCAGCTTCCACGAGCTGACCCCCGACCTCACCCGCGTCCTGGTCAACCTGGAGTACCACCCCAAGGGCCTGTTCGAGCGCACCGGCAACCTGTGGCGCGCCCAGGGCCGCCGCGTCCGCCTCGAACTCAAGCACTTCCGCCGCCACGTCATGACGCGGTCGCTGCTGGAGCCCGGAGAGGTCGAGGGCTGGCGCGGCGAGATCCGCGACGGCCGGGTCGTGCGCGCCCCCGGCGAGGCCCCGGCCCGAGAGAGGACATCCAGCGTCCCGGCCGGATGACCGGCCGGGACGCCGAACCTTCCACACGGAGGAGACCACCTGATGAAGTCAGGAACCATCACCGGCCGGCTTCCGGTCGGCAAGCTCGCCAAGCGGCTGCCCATCGGCGGCCGCAAGAAGGGGCTGGCCCGCGTCCTGGACAGCGTCCCGACGCCCAAGCGCCTGCCCGGCGGCACCCGCGCCGCCGGAACCGCGGGCGGCCTGCTGCTCGGCGTCGGCGCGGCCGTGGCCGCCAACCAGGCCGTCAAGGGCATGGGCCGCCGCGAGCAGAACGACGAGTCCGGGACGACCGAGGCCGGGAAGGGCACGTCCAAGGACGCCCCCGCCAAGGCCAAGACCGACGACAAGGCCACCAAGGCCGACAAGTCCGGCGCGAAGCGCGAGGAGGAGCGCTCCTCCGACGAGGGCGGGAAGAAGAAGGGCCTGCTCGGGAGCGTGGGAAGCGCGCTCGGGAAGGTCTTCAAACGCGGCGGCAAGGGCGGCGGCGGCAAGAAGGTCAAGCTCACCAACATCGTCGAGTACGTCGACGTCGGCGCGCCGCGCAGGCTCGTCTACGACCAGTTCACGCAGTTCCAGGACTTCCCGTCGTTCATGAAGAAGGTCGAGAGCGTCGACCAGGTGGCCGACGAGAAGCTGCACTGGAAGGCCAAGATCTTCTGGTCGGCGCGGACCTGGGAGTCCACGATCGTCGAGCAGGTCCCCGACCGGCACATCGTGTGGCGTTCCAAGGGGTCCAAGGGCCACGTGGACGGCACGGTCAGCTTCCACGAGCTCGCCCCGAACCTGACGCGCGTCCTGGTCAACCTGGAGTACCACCCGCAGGGCCTGTTCGAGCGCACCGGCAACCTGTGGCGCGCCCAGGGCCGCCGCGTCCGGCTGGAGCTCAAGCACTTCCGCCGCCACGTCATGACGCAGTCGCTGCTGAAGGCCGACGAGATCGAGGGCTGGCGCGGCGAGATCCGCGACAGCGAGGTCGTCAAGTCCCACGAGGACGCCCTCGCCGAGGAGGAGAAGGCCGGGGCCAAGCAGGAGAACGTCGGCAAGGGCCGCGCCCGGAGCGGCAACACGAAGCCCTCGGGCACCCGCGAGGAGGACATGGAGACGGCCACGAAGTGACCACGCGCCGTCCGGCGGGGCCGGCCCGGAGCCGGCCCCGTGCGGCGATCCTTCCGTCCTGGCGTTGACTTTGCCGTTCCGTGGTGCGTCGATTGCACGTTGCGGGGATGTCTCTCCGCACTAAGGTGTGCGACGGAGAGTCATCGGGTCAGGATCCGGAAGGCTGGGCGATGCGCTGGGTGCTCATCGGCGTCCTCGTGGTGGCGGCGGTGGCCGGAAGTGGGATGGCGGGCGCGCGCGAGTCGTCGGCGCGGGGCTGCGCCCCGGGCGACGAGGAGCGTTCGCTGCTGGTGCGGTTCGTGGACGCGGCGTCGGGGACGATCGCCTTCTACGGGCGCGACGCGTTCTGCCCGCGCATCTACGAGCGGACCGCCGACCTTCAGGGCCGCGTGTAACGGTGCTTCACGCCCGGCGGGAAGTACTCCGGGTCGCCCGCGGGGCGTAGCCGGACGCGCGGACGCCGCCGCTCCTCCGGCACGTAGTGGGCGAACTCGCTGTTCAGCCGACACAGGTGCACGCTGATCGACTCGGCGATCCGCTCCTCCAGGCCGGGCGCGTCGGTGAGGCCGGGGGACAGCTCGACCGTGACGGTGAGCGTGCGGTCGCGGTCACCGTCCTCGACCGACTCCATCACGAACCTGCCCGTGACGTGCCCGGCGACGCCCGGCTGCTCCAGGCCGACGGTGATGTTCTCCGGGTGGACGTTCGCGCCGTAGAACGACACCGTGAAGCGGCTGCGCCCGAACACGTACACGAACGGCAGGTCCGGCCCGGTCACGCTCGGGCGGAACGCGTGCCGCTCCAGGAACGCCAGCATCGCGTCGTGCCCGACGACGCCGCCCTCGTCGGCGATGTGGTACCTGATCAGCGGGACGCCGTTGTCCCCGGTGAACAGCAGCGTGCCGTCCCGCTCCTCGAAGAACCGCACGGCCGGGTCGTACTGGACCAGCGTCGGCAGCCGGGACTCGCCGAACAGCTCGCGGGCGGCGGCGGGACGCCCGGCCAGGAAGCGGCGGATCTCGATCGACAGCGGGGTCTCGTTGCCGAGCACGCCCGCGTCGGCCGTCCCGTACAGCGAGGCGGTGTCGCGGGCCGGGTCGTCCATGCCCGCGCGCTCGGCCATCAGCGTGCGCCACTCCTCGCTGAACACCTCGCCCGCCGTCACCAGCCTGATCCGGTGGTCGGGCCAGGGGACGCCCTCGGCCCGCCCGGTGTCGATCACGTCCTTGAGGAACGGCGGATACCCCAGCAGCACCACCTGGTCGAACAGCGGCGCGAGCCGGGGGATCACCCGCAGGATCTCGCCCTTGTCGCTGCCGGGCGCGACGACGGTGACCGGCAGGCCGCGCTCGGCCAGGCGGCGCAGGCAGGACAGCGTGTACAGGCCGCCGACCCAGGTGCCCAGCGCGAAGCAGACGACGGCGAGCGTGCGGCGTTCATGAGCCCGGAACGCGTCGCGGAACACCTGCTCGAACCGGTCGGCGACCACGCGTTCGTCGTCGGCCGACCGCGGCCAGAACGTCGGCTCGCCGGTCGACCCCGACGACACCGCGATCATGTCGCCGACGACGCCGCCGCGGCACCGCTCCGGGAGCGGGTAGCGGCGGACGTAGTTGTCCTTGTCGGTCAGCGGCAGCCGGGTGAAGTCGTCGAACAGCCTGACCGTCCCCGGATCGACGCCGTGCTCGGCGAGGAACGCCCCGTACGCCGGAACGGTCGCGGCCACCCGGTGGAAGAGGGCGAGCGCCCGGTGCTCCGCTGACTCGGACATGCCCTCACAGTACTTCCGGGGGGACGAGGGTTTTCCATACGTTCTCGTGAGGTTGCCGCGGTCTTGCCCCGGGGAGCCCCATCCTGGCTTGGGGGTGTCGGATGGGAGGACGTCGTGTGCGCGCGCCGCGCCTGAAGCGGGAACGGCCGGTGCCGGAGGCTCCGGAGCGTTCCCTGGACCCGCGCGGCGACGACCTCGTCGTCCCCGGGCGGGGCGACAGCCTGGTGGACGCCGGGATCTACGTGGACGGCGAACGCGTGCACACCGCCACCGACCTGGCCGACACCTACCGGCTGCTGCGCGAGACGCCGGGCGGCATGGCGTGGATCGGCCTGTACCGCCCGTCGGAGGCGCAACTGCTGTCGCTGGCCGGGGAGTTCGGCCTGCACGAGCTGGCGGTCGAGGACGCGATCGTCGCCCACCAGCGCCCCAAGCTGGAACGCTACGGCGAGACGCTGTTCGTCGTGCTGCGCGCCGCCCGGTACGCCGACGACCGGGAGGAGGTGGACTTCGGCGAGGTCCACGTGTTCGTCGGCCGGGACTTCGTGGTGACGCTGCGGCACAGCGAGTCGCCCGATCTGGCCGAGGTCCGCGCCCGCGTCGAGAAGGCCCCCGACCTGCTGCGCCGCGGGCCCGAGGCCGTCCTCTACGCGATCATGGACGCGGTGGTGGACGGCTACGCGCCGGTCGTGGCGGGCCTGCAGAACGACATCGACGAGATCGAGACCCAGGTGTTCGGCGGCGACCCGGCGGTGTCGCGCCGCATCTACGAGCTGTCCCGCGAGACCGTGGAGTTCCAGCGCGCGACGCGCCCGTTCCCGGCGATCCTGTCGGGGCTGTCGGCGGGCTTCGACAAGTACGGCATCGACGAGGAGCTGCGCAGCTACCTGCGCGACGTCCACGACCACGCCACCACCGTCGTGGAACGCGTCGGCGACCTGCGCCAGAACCTCACCGACATCCTCAGCGTCAACGCCACCCTCGTGAACCAGGCCCAGAACGAGGAGATGAAGCACCTCACCGAGGCCAGCTACGCGCAGAGCGAGGAGGTCAAGAAGATCTCCGCCTGGGCCGCCATCCTGTTCGCCCCGACCCTGATCGGCACGATCTACGGGATGAACTTCGACCACATGCCCGAGCTGCACTGGGTGCTCGGCTACCCGTTCGCGGTGGCGCTGATGGCGCTGGTCTGCGCCGTCCTGCACGTCGTCTTCAAACGCCGCGACTGGCTGTGACCCGCGGCTAGGACCGGCTGACGGCGCGCGTGACGCCCGCGACGATCGTGGTCGCCAGCACCCAGCCCGCCAGGATCAGCGTGTAGGCGAGCCACTGGTACGCCCCGGTCGGCTTGAACGCCTTCTCCTGCCCGAAATCGATGATCGGCAGCAGCAGGTCCAGGGTGTAGAACGGCGGGTTGAACGGGGGAGCCTCGCCCGGCTTGAGCGGCTGCGGGGGACGGGCCCGGTAGGCGAGGGAGCCGACCAGCATCAACGCGACCAGCCAGCCCGCCGCCCGCATCGGCCGGAACCCGTACCCCACCGCGTAGTCCTGGAGGTGTCCCCAGACCTTCCCGTACAGCCGCAGCGTGCCGCGCCGCCGCCGCTGCTTGGCGAGCTGCACGTTCCGCGCGGCCTTGTCGTCGCCGACCGCCAGATAGGCGGCGGCGAGCTGCTCGTAGGAGTGCGGGACGTAACCGGCCTCGTCGCGTTCCAGCACCGCCACGCGCGGCTTGGCGGGCAGGCGCGGAAGCAGCGCCCCGAACGTCAGCCCCTCCAGGGCGACCGAGTCGGGCCACACGTCCGGAAGGATGTGCAGCAGGCCGAGCTGCGAGCGCCGCAGGTTGACCGCCCCCCGGATCGGCGCGGCGTCCCGCAGCCACAGCTCGCCGATCGTGGCGCTGCTGGCCCGGAGCGCGAGGCCGCCGGGGTTGGACAGGCGCGCCTCGGCGAGCACGAGCTGACCGGGGACCGTCGCGCCGCGCAGGTTGAGGCGCCCGGCGCAGCGCAGCCGGTTCGCGTACAGGGCGGACCCGACGGTGAGGGACTCGGCGTCCAGCGCGTCGCCGTCGCCGCGCAGGTCGGCGTCGTCGAGGGTGATCTGCCCGTTGACCGTGGTCCCGGCCATCCACACGCCGCCCGCCACGACCAGGTTCCGCGCCCACAGGTCGCCCTCGACCGTCATGCGGTCCAGGCGCAGCGCCGTTTCGCCGGGCGGGCCGGTGACACGCGCGCCGTCCAGGAAGACCGCGCCGGAGACCCGCGCCCCGCCCAGCGACAGGGCGGCGTCGAACCGGCAGTCCGTGAGCCGCAGCATCCCGTCCACCTGCGCCGTCGCGGCGGACAGGCCGGGCAGGACCGAGCCGCTGAGGGTGAGGTGCCGGGTCCGCGCGCCGTACAGCCGCGGGCTCTCCTCGAACCGGCAGTGCGCCAGCCGCACCGCCCAGGCCACCTCGCCGTAGCGCAGGTCCAGCGTCCCGGTGATCCGCGCGCCCTCCACGCGCAGCGCCGCGACGTGGCCGTCGGCGGCGGCCCCGCCGAGCAGCAGCGTGCGCAGGACCTCGGCGCGGACGGTGCGCTCGGGACCCCAGGAGCCGCCGTCCTCGGGGCCGTCGCCCGGACCCTGCCGGAAGTCGACCGTCTCGCCCCGGGGGAAGGCCCACCACACGCGGCGTTCGGCGGGGGTCAGGTTGGCGATCTCCATCGCGGGGACTGTGCCGCGCGCCGTCCCACGCTGTCAATGGGCGATCTTGGTCAGCGCACCCGGCCGTCCACGTACACCCACGCCCCCTCGTGCCGCGCGAACCGGCTGACCTCGTGCATCTCGCCGGTCTCGCGGCCCTGGACGTAGTGCGCGCGGAACTCGACCGTGCCCTCGTCGTTGAACGGCGTGCCGTCCACGGTGCGGACGATCTCCAGGCGCTCCCAGCGCAGCGCCGGGTCGAAGTCGATCCGGGGCGGCCGGGTCGCCGGGTGCCAGCTCTCGATCAGGTAGGCGGCGTCGTGCCGCGCGAACGCGCTGAACCGGGACCGCATGAGCTGCTCGGCCGTCGCCGCCTTGGCCTCCCCGCGGTGGAACCGCCCGCAGCACTCCCGGTAGGAGGCGGGCAGCCCGCAGGGGCAGGGGACGTCACGACGTTTGGCCATGCCCCCATTGTTGCGTGCCGGACCGGGAGGTGTTTCAAAGCCCTGGCCTACGGCGCTCGCCCGGGGGCTCACGCCTTACCAGGCC
>NZ_BCQR01000268.1 GCF_001552175.1 Actinomadura kijaniata NBRC 14229 | reverse complement strand
CCGGGCACGAGGCCGGGGGCCGGTGCGTGCGGGCCGCGGTCCGCGCCGCCGACCCCGCCGACGTGGCGACGCTGCTGTCCGGGCGCGCCCTGCCCGGCCCCGGAACGCGGCGGCCGGACGTGTGGATCCCCGACTCGTCGCTGTGGCCGGGCCGGATCCCGGCCGACCGGCGGCCCGCGGTGGGCGGGCCGGTCGCCGCGACCCCGCTGGTGCTGGTCACCGTCGGCGCGTCCGCGCCGGTGACGTCGTGGCGGCCGGTGCTGGCGGCCGACGGCCGCACCCGCGTGCGGCTGCCCGACCCCGAACGCGACGCCGCCGGGATGGGGGTGCTGGTGGTCGCGCGCACGCTGCTCGGCGGGTCGCGGGACGCCGGGGCCTCGTTCGCCGCGCTGGCCCGGACACTGCGGCAGGGAACGCTGGGCGACGTCCGCGCGGGCCTGACCGCCGCGCCGGGCCGTCCCGCCGTCGTCGTGGCCCCCGAGCAGACGGTGCGGGAGCACAACCGCCGCTCCCCGGCATCGGCGGTCGCCGCGACGCTGCCCCGGGAGGGCACGGTGGTGCTGGACCACCCGTTCACCGTGCCGCGCGAGACGCAGGCGTCGCCGGACCGGGCCCGCGCCGCGCGCCTGCTGGAACGCGCGCTGCGCGAGCAGGGCGCCCGCGCGGCGTTCCGGCGGGAGGGGTTCCGCGACCCGGGCACCGGCTCGGACGCCCTGCCGGTGCGGGCGCTGCCGGTCCCGGCGGACGCGCGGATCCGGGAGATCGCGCAGTCGTGGTCGCGGCTGGCGCTCGGCTCCCGGATGCTGTCGCTCATCGACGTGTCGGGCTCGATGGGGGCGGCCGTCCCCGGCGGCGGCACCCGGTTGCAGGCCGTCGCCGAGGTGTCCCGCGAGGGGCTGGCGCTCCAGCCCGACGACACCGAACTGGGCCAGTGGCTGTTCGCCACCCGGCTGGACGGCTCCCGCGACTGGCGGGAGACGGTGCCGATCGGCCCGCTCGGCGAGCGCGCCGGATCGGCCACCCGCCGCCAGCTCATCCTGAGCTCCCTGGCCGCGCTGCGGCACGAGCAGGGCGGCGGCACCGGCCTGTACGACACGATCCTGGCCGCCTACCGGCACCTGACCCGCACCTACCGGACCGACATGGTCAACACGCTGCTGGTGTTCACCGACGGCGGCAACGACGACCCCGGCGGCCCGTCGCTGGACCGGACCCTGCGGATGCTGCGCGCCATCCGCGACCCGGTCCGTCCGGTGCAGGTCGTCGCGATCGGCGTCGGGCCCGGCGTGGACACCGCCGCGCTGCGCCGCGTCACCGGGGTGACCGGCGGGGGCGTGTACGTCGCCCGGCACGCCGCCGACATCCGGCAGATCTTCCGGACGGTGACGGCGCGCCGCGTCTGCGCCCCCGGCTGCTGAGCCGACCGGGCGGTGTCACCCGTGGCGGCTCACTCGGGCGGGGCGGGCCGCAGCAGCCGCACCGAGCTGAGCGCGAGGACCAGTTCGACCAGGTCGGCCGGGTTCGACAGCACGCGCCCGGTGAGCCTCTCGATGCGGCGCAGCCGGTTGAGGACGGTGTTGTGGTGGCAGTAGAGCCGGGTCGCGGCGCGGGCGGCCGACCCGTCGCACTCCAGCCAGGCCGCCAGCGTCTCCAGCAGCACCTCGCGCGAGCCGGGGTCGGTCGCCAGGACCGGGCCGAGCACGGTGTGGCTGAGCCGGTCGGCCAGCCGGGGCTGGGACACCAGCAGCGCGTCGGGCAGCCGCCGGTCCAGCAGCACGATCTCCTGTTCGCCGGGGCGGCAGGAGCGCAGCGCCAGCTCGGCCAGCCACCGCGCGGTGCCCAGCTCGGCCAGGGTGCCCACGACCGGGCTGATCCCGGCGCTGGCCCCGGCGTGCGGGCGCAGCATCCCCACCAGGTCGGCGGGGTCGGCCGCGCCCAGGGACACCAGGGCGGCCTGCGTGCCGTCGGCGCGGGTGTGCCACAGGAACCGGACGCCGTCCTCGCCCGCCGGGCGGTGCGCGACCGGCTCCGGCTGGCGTCCCAGCACCACCACCGCGTACCGGCCGCGCGCGGGCAGCCCCAGGACCTCGGTCGCGGTGGCGGGCAGGCCGCCCTCACGGCCCTCCAGCAGCGCGTCCACGACCGCCTGGACGCGTTCCTCGCTGCGGCGCAGCAGGTCGTACTCGGTGCGGTGGTAGGCGGCCGCGACCGCGCTGGACTGCTCGTCGATGGTGTCCCAGGTGCGGGTGGCCTGCCGGACCAGCACCGGGACGTGCGCCGGGTCGTCCTGCGCGACCACCTCGACGACGGCCTCCCAGAACACCCGGCCCGCCAGCCGGTAGGAGCGCAGCAGCAGGTCCAGCGGCAGGCCCTGCTCGGCGCGGCGGCGGCCGAGCCGTTCGGCCCACTCCAGGTCGGCGCGGCGGCGGCCGGGGTCGAGGATCGACTCGATGCCGTGGCCGAGGCCGGTGCGGGCGACCTGCCACAGGTCCTCGCGGGACGTGGCGGGCCGCGCGCGCTCCTCGCCGTTCAGGATCTCGGCGACCAGCCGGTCGGCCAGCTCGGGCAGCCGGTCGGCCAGCCGCCGGACCGCGCCACGCATGATCTCGCCGCCGGAACGGTCGGCGGCCGTCGTCACCTGCGCCAAGGGGCACCTCCAACCGAATGGGCGTCATCGTCCCACCGCCGCCGCCCGAAGACCAGGGGATTGTGAGCCGTCACAACCGGACCGCTCCCGCGTTGCGCCCGCTCCCCGAATTAGAACGCCGCTCTAGACCTGCGGGCGGGCCGCGTGCTGACGTATGCCCCCGATCACCCCACGCGAGGACCGAGGAGGCAGGGTGCGCGATGAGCAGGGCCGGCGCGGGAGGCCGCCCCGATGAGTTCCCCCGCATTGACCGTCCGCGACCTGACCGTCGACTACGGGCCCGTGCGCGCTCTGCGCGGGGTGTCGCTGGAGGTGCCCGAGGGCGGGCTGGTCACCGTCCTCGGCGGCAACGGCGCGGGCAAGTCCACGCTGCTGCGCGCGGTGTCGGGCGTGCTGGCGTTCCACGGCGGCGCGGTCCGCGAGGGCGAGGTGCTGGTGGACGGCGTGTCGCTGCGCGGCCGGCGGCCCGACCAGATCGTCGCGCGCGGCGTGGTCCACGTCCCCGAGGGACGGCAGGTGTTCGCCCGCATGACGGTCGGCGAGAACCTGCGCGCCGGGGCGCTCGGCGCCCGCGACCGGCGGCGGGTGGCGGCGGCCCGCGACCGCGTGCTGCGGCTGTTCCCGGTGCTGGCCGAACGCGAGCGCCAGCGCGCCGGGCTGCTGTCGGGCGGCGAGCAGCAGATGCTGGCGATCGGCCGCGCCCTGATGGCCGGGCCCCGGCTGCTGCTGCTGGACGAACCGTCGCTCGGGCTGGCCCCCATCATGATCGACCGGATCGCCGAGACGGTCCGCGCCGTCAACCGCGAGGGCATCGCGATCCTGCTCATCGAGCAGAACGCCGCGCTGGCGCTGCGGCTGGCCGACCACGCCTACGTGCTGGAGGTCGGCCGCGTGGCCCTGTCGGGCCCGGCCGACCGGCTGGCCGACTCCCCCGAGGTCCGCGACCGCTACCTGGGGCTGGTCCCGGAGGAGGCCCCCGCGGACGAGGCCGCCGCCCCGGCGCTGGCGAGGTGGTCGCCGTGACCGGCGTGGCCGCCGACGTCCCCGAGCTGGTGGCGACCGGGCTGACGGTGCGGTTCGCCGGGCTCACCGCGCTCGACGGGGTGGACCTCACCGTGCGGCCGGGCTCGCTGCACGCGCTGATCGGCCCCAACGGCGCGGGCAAGTCCACCTGCTTCAACGTGCTGTCGGGCGTGTACCGGGCGGACGCGGGCAGCGTGCGGTTCGGCGACGCCGAGCTGACCGCGCTGCACCCGCACCGCATCGCCGCCCTCGGCGTGGCGCGGACGTTCCAGAACATCGCGCTGTCGGAGCGGCTCAGCACCGCCGACAACCTCATGCTCGGCCGCCACCGGCTCACCCGCGCCGGGGTGCTGTCGGCCGGGCTGCGGCTGCCGCGCGCCCGGAGCGAGGAACGGCGGCACCGGGCGCGCGCGGCGGAGATCGCCGAGTTCGTCGGCGTCGCCGAGCACCTGGCCGTGCCCGCCGGGGCGCTGCCCTACGGGGTCCGCAAACGCGTCGAGCTGGCGCGGGCCCTGTGCGCCGAACCGCGCCTGCTGCTGCTCGACGAGCCGGTCGCCGGGATGAACGGCCCCGAGCGGCACGCGATGGCCCGCGCGATCCGGCAGGCCCGCGACGCCCTCGGCCTGTCGGTGGTGCTGGTCGAGCACGACATGGCGATGGTCGCGCGGCTGGCCGACGAGGTCACCGTCCTGGACTTCGGCCGCCGCATCGCGGCCGGACCGCCCGACCGGGTCCGCCGCGACCCCGCCGTCATCCGCGCCTACCTGGGAGAACAGTCATGACCCCCGCATCACCGTGCCTCCGGCACGACGGACCCCGGCACCTGAACGCCGGGCCCTCCCCCGCCTCCGGCCCGGGCCGGTCGACGCCATGACCCCGCTGACCGCCGCGCGTCCGCGGACCTCGACGCTCCTCAGTCCGGACCGGGAGGCGCCATGACAGTGCGCATCGCCGCGCCTCCGCGCGGCCGGTCCTGGCGCCTGGGCTCCAGGGCCTCCCTCGTCGCTCACGGGATCGCTCGCACGCTCCCGATCTCGACGCTCCTCAGCCCGGACCGGGAGGCGCCATGACAGCGCCCATGGCCGCGCATGCGCGCGGCGGGTCCTGGCGCTGGGACTCCAGGCCCTCCCTCGTCGCTTACAAGATCGCTCGCAGGCTCCCGATCTCGACGCTTCTCAGTCCAGGCCGGGAGGCGCCATGACCGGGCTCGTCGAGGTCCTGGTGAACGGCCTGTCGGCCGGTTCGGTGTACGCGCTGATCGCGCTGGGCTTCGTCATCATCTACAAGGCGACCGAGGTGGTGTCGTTCGCGCACCCGTCGCTGCTGCTGGCGGGCGGCTACGTGATCGCCGAGTTCCATGACGAGCTGGGGTTCTGGCCCGCCGTCGTCGCCGGGGTCGCCGCCACCGCGCTGCTGGCCGCGCTGGTGGAGGTGCTGGTGCTGCGCCGGGTGCGCTCCGGTGTGCACGGCACGCTCAGCATCGTCACGATCGGCGTGGACATCGTGCTGACGGTCGAGCTGGCCCGGCGGATCGGCACGCGGGTGCTGCCGCTGGGCGACCCGTGGGGCGACGCGGTGGTGCGGTTCGGCGGGGTGACCGTCGCGCAGGCGCGGCTGGCGGCGATCGCCGTCGCGGTCGCCGCGATCGCCGCGTTCCTGCTGGCGTTCAAGTTCACCTCCTGGGGCGTCGCGATGCGCGCGACGGCCGAGCGCCGGGAGACCGCGGCGCTGATGGGCGTGCGGCTCGGCCGGGTGTCGGCCGGGGCGTGGGCGGTGGCGGGGGTGTTCGCGGCGCTGGCGGCGGTGTTCCTGTGCGCCTTCCCCACGCCGGGGCTGGACCGGGCGACCTCGTTCGCGGCGCTCAAGGCGCTGCCCGCCGCCGTCATCGGCGGCGTGGACTCCACCACCGGCGCGCTGGTCGGCGGGCTGCTGATCGGGGTCACCGAGGCGGCGGTCGTCGGCTACCAGAACGAGTGGGGCCTGCTCGGCCACGGCTTCGCCGACGTCGCGCCCTACCTGCTGATGGTGCTGGTGCTGCTGTGGCGCCCGGCGGGCCTGCTCGGCACCCGGGAGGTGGCCCGTGTCTAGGCTCCCCCTCGTCCTCCTCGTCGCGGGCCTGGTGGTCCTGCCGTTCTACGCCGGGCCGTTCTGGTTGCAGGCGGGCCTGTTCGCGATGTCGGCCGCCGTCGGCGCGATCGGGCTGAACATCCTGACCGGCGCGGCCGGGCAGCTGTCGATGGGCCACGCGTTCTTCCTCGCCGTCGGCGCCTACTCCTACGTGTGGCTGTCGGCCGGGTCCGAACGCGCCGCCGGCGTGGAGCTGAGCGGGCTGGGCCTGCCGACCGGGCTCGCGGCGGTCGCGGCCGTGGCGCTGGCGGGCGCGGTCGGCTGGCTGTGCGCGCCGCTGGCCGGACGGCTGAAGGGCGCGGCGCTCGGCATCGCGACCCTGGCGCTGGTGTTCGTCGGCCAGCACGTGATGTACCGCGCCGAGGCGGTGACCGGCGGGGCCAACGGCCGCGCGGTGCCGCCGCTGGAGCTGTTCGGGCTGCGCTTCGCCGACGCGCCCGAGCCGCCGCTGGTGCTCGGCGTGCCGTTCGGCGGGCTGGAGCAGCTGTGGTACCTGGCCCTGGTCGTGCTCGGCGGCGCGGCGTGGTTCGCGCGGGGCGTGCTGCGGTCGCGGCCCGGCCGGGCGTTCAACGCGCTGCGCGACCACGAGATCGCGGCCGGGGCGCTGGGCGTTCCGGTGGCGCGGCTGCGCGCGACGGCGTTCGCGCTGTCGTCGATGTACGCCGGGCTCGCGGGCGTCCTGCTGGCCCTGGTGTTCCAGCGGACCGTGCCCGAGTACTTCGGGCTGGCGCTGGCCCTGGACTACCTCGCGATGATCGTCATCGGCGGGCTGGGGTCGGTGGGCGGCGCGGTGGCGGGCGCGGTGTTCGTGGCGCTGCTGCCGTCGCTGCTGACCCGCTACGGCGACGCGCTGCCGCTGGTCGCCGAGCCCGGCGGGCCCGGCCTGGCCCCCGCCGAGGCCGCCCGGATGCTCTACGGCGTCGTGTTCGTCGCGGTGCTGCTGTTCCTGCCCACCGGCCTGCGCGGCCTGGCCGCCCGGCTCCGCCCGCCCGCGCGGCCCGCCCGCGCCGCCGCCGACCCGACCCCCGCCACCCCGAAGACCGAGGAGCAACCCGCATGAACCACCTCACCCGACTCACCGGCGCGGCCCTGCTGCTGGCCCTGACCGCCGCGGGATGCAGCGGCAAGGCCACCGGCGGCGCCTCGCAGGACGGCGTCAAGACCGGCCCCGGCGTCACCAAGGACAAGATCACCGTGTCGGCGCTCACCGACCTGACCGGCCCCTACGCCGCGCTCGGCAAGGGCGTCACCCAGGCGCAGAAGCTCTACTACGACCAGGTCAACAACGCCGGCGGCATCTGCGGCCGCAAGGTCGAGCTGGTGGTGCGCGACCACGGCTACGACGTGCAGAAGGCGCTGGCCGCCTACAGCGAGGTCGCGCCCCGCTCGGCCGCGCTCCCCCAGGTCATCGGCTCCCCCATCACCGTCGCGCTGCGGCAGCGCGTGGAGGCCGACAAGCTGCTGACCATCCCGCAGGCGTGGGCGCACACCCTGCTCGGCAGCAAGTACGTGCAGATCACCGGCACCACCTACGACGTCGACATGGTCAACGCGGTGGCGTTCCTCACCAGGGAGAAGGGGATCAAGAACGGCGACAAGGTGGGGCATCTGCGGCTGGAGGGCGACTACGGGCAGAGCTCGCTGACCGGAGCCCGCCACGCGGCGCGGAAGGCCGGGCTGACGCTGGTGGAGCAGCAGGTCAAGCCCACCGACGCCGACATGACCGCGCAGGTGGGGGCGTTCCGGCGGGCCGGGGTGAAGGCGATCCTGGTCAGCGTCAGCCCCAAGCAGGCCGCCTCGCTGGTCGGGGTGAGCGCCGCCGGGGGCCTCAACGTGCCGTTCGTCGCCAGCAACTCGGCGTTCGCCCAGCAGCTGCTGGCCACCCCGGTCGGGCCGGTGATGGAGAAGAACTACTACATCGTCACCGCCGCCGCGCCGTTCAGCATGGACCTGCCCGGCCTGAAGAAGCTCGCCGGGGAGTACCAGATGGCCTACAAGGGGCAGCCGCTCGACAGCGCCGTGCTGTCGGGCTACAGCACCGCCGCCGTCGTCGGCGAGGCGCTGCGGAAGGCGTGCGCCGGCAAGGACCTCAGCCGCGAGGGCATCGTCAACGCCCACCGCTCGGGCAAGAGCCCCGACCTCGGCCTGGGCTCGGCACCGGAGGACTTCACCCGCTGGGACGTGCCCGCCGCCCGCGCCAGCTACGTCGTGCGGCCCGACCGCAAGGCGGTCGGCGGGACCTCGCTGGTGCAGAAGGCCACCGAGTCCGACCTGGTCCGCGACTACCGTCCGCCCGCGGGCGGCTGAGCGGAAGGGGCGGTGTGATGATCCCGCACGCCGGAACGGCCCGGCTTCCCGCGACGACCCTGCACGGCCGGGACCGGGAGATGGGCCTGGTCGGCGATCTGCTGGACCGGGCGCGCCGGGGGCGCGGCGGGGCGCTGACCGTCCTGGCGGGCCCCGGCCTCGGCAAGAGCGCCCTGCTCACCGCCGCCGCCGAACGCGCCGGGGACGCCTTCCAGACGCTGGACGTCCGGGGCGTGCGGGCCGAGAGCGGCATCCCGTTCGCCGGGCTGCACCGGCTGCTGCGGCCCCTGACCGGGCAGCTGGCCGGGCGCCTGCCGGGCGGGCTCACCGGCGGGGCGGGGCCGCTGGCGGTCTGCGCGGCGGTGTGCGAGGCGCTCGGTGAGGCCGCGGCGCTGCGGCCGGTGCTGTGCCTGGCCGACGACGCGCACCGGATGGACCGGGCGTCGCTGGAGGCGCTGGCGTTCGCGGCGCGGCGGCTGCGGGGGCTGCCGGTCGCGATGCTGTTCGCGGCCGGGGTCCCGCACCCGGCCGCGCCTCCCCCGGGCTGCCTGGACGACCTGCCGCGGATCGCGCTGGAGGCCCTGGACGACGAGGCCGCCCTGCGCGTGCTGGAGGAGCTGGTGGGCCGGGACCTCGGCGCGGACGTCGCCGTCGAGCTCACCGAGCTGGCCGGGGGCTGCCCGCTGGCGCTGGCGGAGCTGGCGGCGGCGCTCACCCCCGGCCAGCTGTCGGGGACCGCGCCGCCGCCCCGGACGCTGCCCGCCCACAGCGCCCTGCGCGCCCGCTACCAGCGGCGTTACCTGCGGCTGGCGCCGGGCGCGCGGCGGCTGGTGCTGCTGGCCTGCGCCGATGACGACGGGGTGCCGGTGGAGGCGTTCACCCGGGCGGCGCGCGCCGACGGCGTCGATCCGGGCGAGCTGGAGGCGGCGCGCGAGTGCGGCCTGGTGCGCGTCGCCGACGGCACGGTGTCGGCGTCCACCCCGCTGGTCCGGTCGGTCCTCTACACCGACGCGGTCCCCGGCGAGCGCCGCGCGGTGCACCGGCTGCTGGCGGCGGCGCTGGACGGCGAGCGCGACGCGTCCCGGCGCGTGTGGCACCGCGCCGCGCTCGTCGCCGGGCCGGACGACCCGATGGCCGGGGAGCTGGCC
>NZ_BCQR01000267.1 GCF_001552175.1 Actinomadura kijaniata NBRC 14229 | reverse complement strand
CCTCGGCCTCTCGCTCCACCACATGACCCGCGGGCTCAGAAACTGGGCGCAGGCACACATGGCCGAGGTCCTCGCAAACCGCGAGAAGCACGACGTTCGCGCCCCCTGACGACTCACATCCAACCGTCCAACAGCTCTACATTCTCGGCCTACACCCTCAACTGCGAAGAGCCCATATGGCGCCGTCGCCGATCGTAGACCTCATTGTCGAGCTCGTTCTCCAGATCGTCGACGACCTCGTCCAGGGCGGGGAGGCGTTGGTTTATGGACCGGGAGCGTAGCGACGGCGTGCCTGGCGAACGGGCCGTTTGCCTTCAGCAGTCTGGCGGCTGGGGTCACGTTCGGGAGGAGAACGCCGGGTCGGCCGTTGGGCTGGTGGGAGGCTGGTCCCGGGAGAAGTCATCGAGGTGATGGCGGAAGTCTGCGATGCCGCTTTTCGTGCTGAAGACGATGTCGCGTTTCTGGGTCACTTTCGGGTCGCTTCCGATGGCGACATCGACCGGACGGCTCAGCGCCAGCCCGCTCGGCCCGCAGGTGAGCTCGGTTTCAGCAAGCCCCTGGGGGTGAGCGCGGGGTCGCCCTTGACATCGGATGCCTGGAGCCTGGTGGCGGCTTGGCGCAGCTGCTGCTTGCGCGAAACTTCGTAGAAGTCGTCGAAGGCCCTCTTGAAGGCGGGGTTTCCCAGGAGCCGCGCGGCGGCCGGCCGGGAGGACTTGATCGTGTAGTCGTGGTGGCTGTCCATCTGGTGGTGGTTGCCCCACGCGACCATCCCGCAATGTGCGATGGTCAGCGCAGGCTGTTGATCAGGACCTTCTTCGGGAGGAAGCGGGGGTTGCAGCAGGGCCGCCAGCGGATGAAGCAACGCCTGGTCCGTCAGCAGCGAAAGGGCATCGCCCAGCCACTGGCCGAGCGTGTCGGCCGGCCGCTGACATCAGGCCACGAAAGTATGCCGATGCGTCCCGAGCGCTCATGCAGCAGCGAAGTAAGCAGATTTCCGTTCGCTTCACATCGATATGTGAGATGACCGTCAGCCGATTGCGGGAGCCGACCATGACTCCATGGGAGCTGTCGATCCCCACGGCCTTGCCCTGGCCGATCTCAACCACCTTCTGCTGCCCACGATGGTCGATATACCGCACCTGCCGCAGCTGGGCGGAGCCGGAACCGCTCTGCTGAGAAGCGGTCCCCGTACTTTGCTGCGACGGGTTACTCCGGGAGGTTTGCTTGGGCTCCTGAGCCGTGCCCGTCCCTCGTTCCCCGGTGTCCGGGTCGACGAGCGCGTGGGTTCAGCCGGTGGAGGACACCAGCCCGACCCGGTAGGCGAGGACGACGGCCTGGACTCGGTCGCGCAGGCCGAGTTTGGCCAGGATCCTCGACACGTAGGTCTTGACCGTCTCGGGGGTGATGAAGAGCTCCGCGGCGATCTCCGCGTTCGACAGCCCCTCAGCGATCTTCCGGAGCACCTCCAGCTCGCGCGGGGTCAGTGCCCGTATCACCTCCTCCCTGGCCGGCCGGGAAGTGTCGGCCGGGCGCAGGTGTTCGGCGAAGTGGCCGATGAGGTGGCGGGTGACGGTGGGGGCCAGCAGGGCCTCGCCCCTGGCGACCGTCCGGATGCCGTTGACCAGCTCCGCCGGGGGCGCGTCCTTGAGGAGGAAGCCGCTGGCCCCGGCACGCAGCGCGTCGTAGACGTAGGCGTCAACGTTGAAGGTGGTAACGACCAGCACCTTCGGTGGTGCTTCGGCGTCGGGGCCGGCCAGTTGCCGGGTCGCCTGGATGCCGCCGAGCAGGGGCATCCGGATGTCCATCACCACCACGTCGGGACGCAGGCGTCGTGCGGCCTGGACCGCCTCGTGTCCGTTCTCGGCCTCTCCGACGACCTCCATGTCGGGCTGGGCGGAGAAGATGGTGACGTAGCCGGTGCGCACCAGTGCCTGGTCGTCGCAGACGAGCACACGGATCGGTGGCGGCGCGTCGCTCACGGGGTCACTCCGATGCGGGCTTGGACGGAATCGTGGCGTGGACCTCGAACCCGCCTTCGGGCCGGGGTCCGGCCTCCAGTTCACCATCGACCATCCGCGCCCGTGCACGCAGCCCCGCCAGTCCACGTCCGCCCTCAGGGTCCGGCTTCCGCACGGCAGGTGCGGCGGCCGGGGAGGCGGTGGGCCCGTCGGTGGTCACCTTGATCTCGATGCGCTCCTCGCCGTGCCGGACCAGGACCCGTGTCGTCTGCCCGGCGGCGTACTTCATCGCATTGGTGAGCGCCTCTTGCACCACCCGGTACGCGGCCAGCTCCACGTCCACGGACTGCGCCCGCCGCTCGCCGTGCTCGCTGAACTCGACCGGCTGGCCCGACCTGCGGGCCTGTTCGACCAGGTCCCCGAGCCGTCCCAGGGTGGGTGCCTGGTCCGCGCGTGCCCGGTCCGCGGACGCTGACTCGCCGGTCGCCTCCAGCACGCCGAGCAGGTATCGCAGCTCTGTCAGCGCCCGACGGCCGGTGTCGCTGACGGCCGAGAGTCCCTCGCCGACTTTGTCTGGTGCGGAGGTGAGCAGGAACTGTGCCGCGTCCGCCTGGACCACCATGGCCGTCACATGATGGGTGACCACGTCGTGCAGCTCGCTGGCGATTCGTGCCCGCTCTGCGGCCGTGGCCACTTCGGCGGTCAGCCGCCGCCGCTGCTCCTCTTCCGCCCGTCGTGTGCGCACGGTGCTCCCCACCAGCCAGAACGCGGCCAGAGTCAGATAGAACGCGAGATAGTCCGTGATGCCCTGCGGTGAGCCGAGGCGGTCCAGGACGAGGGCCAGCACGGCATAGCCCGCACTCACCACGCCCGCCAGAGCATGGCGGAAACGGACCTGGTGGGCCCCGGCCGAGTACAGGGCCAGATACAGCCCCAGACTCCCGAACGTCGTCGCGAAGCCCAGCGCCTGGTGCGCGGCGAACGCGCCCGCGACGACAGCCAGACAGCCCGCGGGCCACCGCCGGCGGGCCGCCAGCGGCAGGGCCTGGGCCAGGATCAGCCCGACGCCCAGCGCGCTCGCCGGCCGCTCCGGCAGATCCCCGATCTGCGCTCCGATGTTGGACAGGGCAGGCACGAAGGCCGACAGGACCAGCACCAGGGCGAGAACGCCGTCCTTGAGGAAGGCGTCCCGCTCCTCCCACCAGTCGAGCGGCGCCCGGAGCAGCGCACGGCTCCAGGGCGCCTGAGGGGACATCACTACCGTTTCCTCCGGTCAACTGGCCTGAGTGCGTCGCGCGGATCGACGGGGCAGCAGACGGCCGCCGCAGCGGGCGAGGACGAACATCCGGACGGCCAGCAGCACACCGATGACGACGGACACCAGCGCCGCCTCCAGGCCGAAGCCACCGCCGGTCAGCACAGCGGAGCCATGCACGTCGACGGTGAACAGGCCCTCGGAGGTGTGCCCGGAGACCGGGATGCCGAGCAGCTGCTCGGTGGCGTTCCAGGCGAAGTGCAGACCCACGACGAACCAGATGTTACGCCGCCACAGGAACGCGGCGCCGAGCATCACGCCCGCTTCCAAAGCGATCGCCAGCGCACTCCACGCACTGGCTCCCGGAGTGCCCAGATGGGCGATGCCGAAGAACAGCCCGGTGATCACGATGGCGACCCGGCTGCCCCACAGCTGCTCCAGAGCCTGCAGCGCGAGACCGCGGAACAACAACTCCTCGGTGACCGCGGCGCCGATCTGCACCATGACCGCGGACCAGACGACCGCCATGAAGCCATGGCCCGCCCAGGAGAACGAGTAGCCCCCGAACACCGTGATCAGCAAGACGGACACCAGAACGAAGCCCAGGCCGATCGCGCCGCCCAGCAGCGCCTCCCGGCCGGCTCCCCGCCGGGCGATCTCCGGCGTCGAGCGTCGCGCGACACGGCGCATGACCAGCCAGTACACGGCCACCGCGGCCACCGCGCCCAGCGCCGGAACCGGGCCAGGACCCGTGGCGGTCAGGCCCGAGACCAGGCCGACGCCGACCAGGCCCGTCAGCATCCAGCCGAGCGGAGAGCGGACGATCCGGTCGAGACGACCGCCGCGAGCGTCGTGACCGTCGGGGCCCGTGTCCGGGCCGGGGCCTCCGGTGTGCCGTGCGCTGGACGTTGTCCTCATGGTGGCCTCCCCTGTAGCGGTCGCACAGGCTGCGACCTGACAACCACGCTAGGAATCCGGCGCCGTCCGCGAATCACCCGCACATGGACAGCCCCGGTAGCTCTCGCGGGGGATGCGCACTGACAAAGGATCAGGCACCCGTACGGGAGCCGGACATCATGACCGCCGCGGCGGCGAGGTCGAGATGGGAGTCGAGTTCGCACCGGCCGTAGGGATTGACGTGGGTCCAGAACAGCGGGGACAGGGCCTGCCGGTCGGCGTCGGTGAGGTAGTCGCGGATGAACGCCGTACGTACCGCCCGCCCGAGTTCCTCGATCCCCCGGTAGGTGGGGTGCTTGGTCCACCGCGGGTGCCCAACCGGTTGTTCCGCAGCCGCTCCTGGTCCTCCTCCAGCAGCGTCCAGACCTGGATCAGGTTCTCCGGCTCTCGCTCCTGCCGCACCGCGCTCCTTCCGGTCGTCATGATCGGACCAACCTCGCCGAGCGCACCCCAGATCCGCTCCAGAGAGCTACTAGTCACCTCACCGGAGCTTCGGGAGAACAGGGCCGTCTCACCCCGCTGTTCGGAACTCATGTGCGCCCGTACGGCGAGGTCCGTCCCGACCTGGGATCACGTTGAGGTGATGCCTCTTGCGCGTACACGAACAGGACCGTGCTGTACCAGCGGCTGGTTCGGATCAATCGGCTCAGGTCTCGTTGGCGTGGTGACTGCGGTGCAGCAGACCGCCTCAGTCCTGGAAGGAGATCGTCTGCCTGGCCTTTCCCGGCGGGCGCTGACAGAAAGGGGATGGCCCGGCCAGGTGGCCGGGCCATCCCCTTCGGGGTGTGCAGATGTCAGGCGGGCTGTGTGGCAGGCGCTGGGGCGGGGACCTTGTGAGCCTTGCGGGCCTTGCTGGTCTCGCGGAGGATCAGCAGGCCCGTGACCGCGACCAGTGCCGAGGTCAGGCCATGGATGCCGAACGCGGCGGCCATGGAACCGTGGTGGGTCAGGACGGTGATCATGTCGCCGAACGGGGCGACGGCCACCATCAGCAGGACCCAGCCCAGGGCGCGACGTTGGCCCGTCACCAGCAGGACGCCCAGGGCCAGGCCCATCGCGTTCTCGCGGTTGCCCTTCACGTTGAGGAAGCCGCCGCCGTCGCCGGAGGGCCAGGTCGGCAGGCCGAAACCCGGAGCGGACGTCTCGGGGATCAGGAGGAAGGACATCCCGAGGTAGAAGCTGAACAGGACGGCGGCGGTGGCCAGGACGGTGTTGATGCTCTTCAACGACATGGTTGTTCTCCTTCGAGTTCGAGGCTCGGACTGAGCAGGTCTCAGCCGCGGACGCGGCGGATGTGACGGACGTAGCGGGGGCGGCCGATGATGTGCCAGATGCCGCGTACCGGAGCGGGAAGGACGGACAGGAGCGTGGCGCGCTCGGTCGGGTTCGCGTCCTCCAGGACGAGGCCGAAGAGGGTGAGCAGGGTGA
Organism: Actinomadura kijaniata NBRC 14229; assembly: GCF_001552175.1. Classification (GTDB taxonomy): domain Bacteria; phylum Actinomycetota; class Actinomycetes; order Streptosporangiales; family Streptosporangiaceae; genus Spirillospora; species Spirillospora kijaniata. Next base: position 3,931 of record NZ_BCQR01000267.1, on the reverse strand, counting down.
GCTTGGGTGTGTTGGCCATCAGGTGCTCGCCCAGAGAGGCCCATTCCTTTTCGGTGATGTGCTCGGCCGCGAGCGGAAGGAGGGTGGCTTCCTCGTCGTCGAGGTGTTCGAGGAGTACGGCCCGGTGGTCGGCCAGGGCGGCCACGAGCGTGTCGCGCTCGTCCGCCCCGGCGGTGGCCTCCCACGCGGGGACCGCCGCGTCCAGCCTGGTCAGCGTGGCCGCGACGCGTTCGTGCTGGGCCTCCATGCGCAGCACGATGTCGGCTTCCAGGTCCACCCGGGACAGGAGCGGCGGCCAGAGCAGCTCGTCCTCGCCCTCGTGATGGTTGTGCAGGCCCAGCCGGTAGTCGCGGAAGTGGTCGGCGATCACCTTGGCGCGAGCGGTGTCACCCGGGGTCACCGCCGCGACGAGCTCCACCAGCAGCCGCGACTCTCGGCGGAAGGCGCGGTGGACGATCTCCATGTCCTGGGTGTTGACGCTCATTTCGTTCCTGCCCTTCATCGGTTCGACGTGTTGAGACTGCTCCCGGGCATTTGGAAGGGACTTGGAACCGACTTGGAGCAGCCGCGCGCGTACGATGTCCCGCGTCATGGTCTTGATCCGGGTTTTGGGTTCTTTCGGCGCCGAGGTCAACGGCGAGTCCGTTCCTCTGGGCGGGCCGCGGCAGCGCGGCGTCCTGGCGCTCCTGGTCGCGGCGCGCGGACAGGTCGTGTCGGTCGACCGGATGATCGAGGATCTCTGGCGCGGCGAGCCGCCATCCCGTGCGCTGGCCTCCCTGCAGGCGTACGTCTCCAACCTGCGCCGGCTGCTGGAGCCCGGCCGCCCGCCCCGGACCCCGGCCCGCCTCCTGGTGAGCGCCTCCCCCGGCTACGCGCTGCGGCTGCCGCCGGAGTCGGTGGACGCGTGGCGTTTCGAGGACCTGCTCGACGAGGCCCGCGCGCTCACCGAGCCTCCGGCCGCCCGCGCCCGGCTGGCCGAGGCGCTGGGCCTTTGGCGGGGAACCGCGTTCGCCGAGGTCGCCGACGAGCCGTGGGCCGCCGCCGAGACCGCCCGCCTGAACGAGCTGCGCCTGGTCGCCCGCGAGCTCCACGTCGCGGCGGGCCTGCGGATGGGCGACCCCGCTTCGGTGGTCCCTGAGGCCGAGCGCCTCACCCGCGACGAACCCCTGCGTGAAGAGGGCTGGCGTCTGCACGCCCTGGCGTTGTGGAGTAGCGCCCGCCAGGCCGACGCCCTGGCGACGCTCCGCCGCGCCCGCGCCACCTTCGCCGACGAACTCGGTCTCGACCCCGGCCCCGACCTGGTCGCCCTGGAAGAGGCGATCCTCGCCCAGCGCATCGACATCCTCCGCACGGCCGTCCCCCCACCCTCCACGCCCTCGCACGACGCGACCCTGCACACCGCGTCGCCCCACACCCCTCCCGCACACGCCACGTCCCGGCACGACGCGTCCCCGCACCGCGCGGCCTCGTTCGTGGGGCGGGAGGACGAGCTCGCCGCGCTGGTTTCGGCCGCCGGGGAGGCTGCCGCCGACGGGGTGCGCGTCGCTCTTGTCACCGGGGAAGCGGGGCTGGGCAAGTCGACGCTCCTGGAGCACCTCGGCGCGCGGTTGGAGCGCGACGGCTGGCTCGTCGCCGCCGGGCGTTGCCCGGAGGCCGACGGCGCGCCGCCCGCGTGGGCGTGGGTCGAGGCGCTGCGGGCCGTCGCCGCGGCCGTTCCTCCGGAGGGGTTCGCGGAAGACCTGGCGCCGCTGCTCTCCGACTCCATGCCGGTGGACAGCGACGCCGCCGCCGGGCGGTTCCGGCTGCGCCGGGCCGTGTGGGGCTGGCTCGCGGCGGCCGCCACGGAACGGCCGGTCGCCATCGTGCTGGACGACCTGCACTGGGCGGACACGGCCACGCTGGGGCTGCTCGGCGGCGGCGTCGGCGTGCGGGCCCCGATCCTGGTCGTCGCGGCGTACCGCCAGGACGAGAGCGAGCACCTCACCGAGACGCTGGGCGCGCTCGCCCGCACCGCGCCGCTCCGGATCGCGCTGCCCGGGCTCGACGGCGCGGCGGTGGCCGAGCTCGTACGGGCCGAAAGCGAGGCCGACGACGCGACGGTGGCGGGGATCGCCGAGCGCACCGGCGGCAACCCGTTCTACGTACGGGAGAGCGCGCGACTGCTGAACGGCGAGGGCGCGCTGGTCGCGCTCTCCGAGGTCCCCGAGGGCGTACGGGACGTGCTGCGGCGGCGGCTCGCACGGCTTCCCGACGGCGCGGTGCCCGTCCTGCGGCTGGCCGCGATCGCCGGGCGGGAGAGCTCGGTGGAGGTCCTCGTGCAGGCCGCCGACACGGACGAGGACGGCGTCCTGGACGCGCTGGACGCGGGCGTCATCACCGGGCTGCTCGACGAGCCGGGGCCGGGGCGCGTCCGGTTCGTTCACGCGCTGGTGAGGGACACGCTGGTCGCCGACTCCAGCCGGTTGCGCGCCACCAGGATGCACGCCCGGATCGCCGAGGCGCTGGAGGGCACCGGCGACATCGCCGCGCTGGCCCATCACTATGCACGAGCGGGGTCACCGAAGGCCGTCGGCTATTGCGTGCGGGCCGCCGAACTGGCCGAGGCGCGCTACGCGCACGACGTGGCCGCCACCCTCCTCGCCGACGCGGTCGCGAACTCCTCCGAACCGGAGGAACGCATCGACCTGTTCGGCAGGCTGCTGCGCGCGCAGATCAGGGCCGGGGCGGTGGCGGCGGCACGGGACACCCGGCGGCAGGCCGTGGAGCTCGCCGAGTCCCTCGGACGCGACGACCTGATGATCGCCGCGTTCACCGCCTGGACCGAGCCGACGCCCTGGCAGCCCCGCGCGTACGGCACCGTGGACCGGCCCATCGTCGACCGCCTCAGCCGTCTGCTCAAGCGGACGGACCTGGCACCCGAAGTGCGGTCCCGCCTGTTGACCGCGTACGCCAACGAGCTGGCGGGCGAGGACGACCCGACGGTGATGGAGGCGGCGCGGGAGGCACTCGACCTCGCCGCCGATCCCCGTCTTCGGGCCGCGGCGCTCCAGGTGCTGGCGCGCGCCTCCGGTGATATGCCCGGGCAGGACGAGTCCTGGCGCGAGCTGCTGGAGATCGGCATCGAGCACGACCTGCCCGTCTACCGCGTGACCGGGCTGCTCAACCAGGCCACCGCCGCCGCCGCGGCCAACGATCCGGCGACCCTGCGTGAGGCGGTCGAGGAGGCCCTCGGCCTCGCGCGCACCTACCGGATGCCCGAGGCGGTCGGCGTCGCGGAGATCGCGCTGGCGACCCTGGTGCTCATCGAGGGCCGGTTCGCCGAGGCCGAACGCCTCTACATCGAGGCCACCGAACGCATGGGACGCGCCGGATCCGGCCACGCCGCGGACTTTCTCCGCTTCGCGCTGGCTGCGATCTGGCTGAACGACGGCACGCTCGGCGACCACCTGGACGAGGTGCGCGCCCTCCACGAGACGTTCGGCCCGATGGTTGCGGACCTGCTCGCCCTCGCCCTCCACGCCGCCGGCCGCGACGACGAGGCGCGGCGGGCCCGCATGTCACCGGACCCGATCCGGCCCGACTTCTTCTTCACCTTCCTGACGACCCTGCGCGCCATGGCCGTCATCGCGCTGAACGACACCGGCGCCGCCGAGGAGTGCTACGCGGCCCTGCTCCCCCATCGCGACGGTCCTCCGGCCGGTGCCACCAACCTGGCGCTGGCCGTGCGCCCGGTCGCCCACACGCTCGGCGAGCTGGCGCTGCTGCTCGGCCGCGACGACGAGGCCGCCGCCCACTTCGCCCGGGCCGCCGCCATCGCCGACCGCTGGAACGCCCCCCACTGGTCCGCCCAAGCCCGCGCACACCTCTGACCAGCCCGGCCCCGACCTGCTGAGAGCCGTTCGCGGCCACCACCCCGCCCCGTCCCTGATGG
>NZ_BCQR01000266.1 GCF_001552175.1 Actinomadura kijaniata NBRC 14229 | reverse complement strand
CCGCGCCCGCGCTGCGCCGCGCCCTGGCCGCCGCGCGCGCCGGCGACGCGCTCGCGGCGGGCCGGGAGAGCTGGTACGTGCTGGTGTTCGTCGCGGCGATGGAGCTGTGGGACGACGACGCGTTCGACGATCTCACCGGGCGCGGCGTCGCCATCGCCCGCGAGCTCGGCGCGTTCGCGACGCTCCAGACCGCCGTGCACTCCGCCGGGATGATCGAGATGTGGCGGGGCGACTTCACCCGCGCCCGCGCCTACTTCGCCGAGTTCGTCGAGGTCCTGAACATGGTGTCGGGCAGCCCCGGCTTCGCCGAGCCCAGCGACGTGACGCTCAAGGCGTGGCGCGGCGAGCGCGACCGGGTGGCCGCGTCGCTGGACTACCTGGAGGACAACCAGCACGCCCCGATCTTCGGCGGCAACATCCTGGTGCTGTACCTGGCGCGCTGCGCCCGCGTCGTCCTCGCGACCGGCGGGTCCCGCTACGCCGAGGTGATCGCCGAGGCCCGCCGCGCCTACGCCGAGAACCTGCCCTACGGGGAGCACTTCACGCTGCCCGACTTCGTGGAGGCGGGGGTGCGCGGCGGCGACCGGGAGGTGGCGCGCGAGGGCATGCGGCGGCTCACCGAACGCGCCCTCGCCGCCGGGACGCCCTGGGCGCTGGGACTGCTGGCCCGCTCCCGCGCGCTGCTGGCCCCCGACGACGGCGCCGAGCCCCACTACCAGGAGGCGATCGACCTGCTCGGCGGCACCCGGGTGAGGACCGACCTGGCCCGCGCGCACCTGCTGTACGGCGAGTGGCTGCGGCGGCGCAGGCGGCGCGGCGACGCCCGCGCCCGGCTGCGGACCGCGCACGAGATGTTCACCGGGATGGGCGCGGCGGCGTTCGCCGAGCGCGCCCGCCTGGAGCTGCGGGCGATCGGCGACCGGGTGGCGGGACGGGCCGCGTCCGGCGGGGGCCGCGAGCTGACGGCGCAGGAGCGGCGCGTCGCCGAGCTGGCCGCCGCCGGGGCCACCAACGCCGAGATCGCGACGCAGCTGTTCGTCAGCGCCAGCACGGTCGAGTACCACCTGCGCAAGGTGTTCCGGAAGCTGGGGATCACCTCGCGGCGGCAGCTCGCCCGCGATCAGCTGCTGTAGGACTCCAGGAACGCCAGCAGGTCCCCGTTGAGGCGGTCCTTGTGGGTGTCGGTGACGCCGTGCGGGCCGCCCTCGTACACCCTCAGCTCCGCGTCCTTCACCAGCGCCGCCGACGCCCGGCCGCCGACGTCGATCGGCACCACCTGGTCGTCGTCGCCGTGGATCACCAGCGTCGGCACGTCGAACCGCGCCAGGTCCTCGCGGAAGTCGGTGGCCGAGAACGCGGCGATGCCGTCGTGGGCGTTCTTGTGCCCGGCCTGCATGCCCTGCCGCCAGAACGCGTCCCGCATGCCCTGCGAGACGTCCGCTCCGGGCCGGTTGTTCCCGAAGAACGGCCCGTCGGCCAGGTCCCGGTACAGCTGCGACCGGTCGGCCAGCGACGCGGCGCGCAGCCCGTCGAACACCTCGCCCGGCACGCCGCCGGGGTTGTCGCCGGTCCGGAGCATCAGCGGCGGGACGGCGGAGACCAGCACGGCCTGCGCGACCCGCGCGGTGCCGTGCCGCGCGATGTAGCGGGTGACCTCGCCGCCGCCGGTGGAGAACCCGACGAGGGTGACCTCGCGCAGGTCGAGGTGTTCGATGACGGCGGCCAGGTCGTCGGCGTAGTGGTCCATGTCGTTGCCGTCCCACACCTGGGCGGACCGGCCGTGCCCGCGCCGGTCGTGCGCGACGGCCCGGTAGCCGTGGTCGGCGAGGAACAGTTGCTGGGCCTCCCAGCTGTCGGAGTTGAGGGGCCAGCCGTGGCTGAGGACGACGGGGCGGCCCGTTCCCCAGTCCTTGTAGAAGATGTCGGTCCCGTCGCTGGTGGTGACGAACGGCATGACGGCTCCCTGTCGTCGGGCCCCTGGTCGTGGGGCGGCTGGTCGGGACGTTAGGCGCGGAACCGGGACGGGAGTTGCGCGGGCGTGCACGGGCAGTGGTCCATGCGTGCACGGGCGGGCCGGCACGGGCGGGCGTGCACGGTCGGGCGAGAGCCCGTGCACGCACGGACAACTCCGGCGGCGGGCCGCTGCCAGGGTCGGGTCATCCCCGAACCAAGGAGACGCGATGTCCGACCATCCCCTGTCGTCGAATCTGGACGACCAGCTCGCCGCCGCCAACGCGGGCGACCGGACGCCCGTGGTGTTCGTCCACGGCCTGTGGCTGCTGCCGTCGAGCTGGAACCGCTGGGCCGAGGTGTTCGCCGCCGCCGGGTACGCGCCGCTCACGCCGGGCTGGCCCGACGATCCCGAGACCGTCGCCGAGGCGCACGCCCACCCCGAGGCGCTCGCGGGCAAGGGCGTCGGCGAGGTCGCCGACCACTACGGAGAGGTCATCGCCAAGCTGGACCGGCGGCCCGCCGTGGTCGGGCACTCCTTCGGCGGGCTGCTGGCGCAGATCCTGGCCGGGCGGGGCCTGTCGGCCGCGACCGTCGCGATCGACCCGGCCCCGTTCCAGGGCGTGCTGCCGCTGCCGGTCTCGTCGCTGCGGGCGGCCGCGCCCGTCCTGACCAACCCGGCCAACCTGCACCGCGCCGTGCCGCTCACCTACGAGCAGTTCCGGTACTCGTTCGCCAACGCGGTGGACGAGGAGCAGGCGAGGCGGCTGTACGAGACGTTCTGCGTGCCCGCGCCCGGCCGGCCGCTGTTCCAGGCCGCGACCGCCAACTTCAACCCGTGGGCCGAGACCAGGGTCGACACGCGCGACCCCGGACGCGGCCCCCTGCTGATCGTGTCGGGGGAGCGCGACCACACCGTCCCGCGGGCGCTCAGCGAGGCCGCCTACAAGAAGCAGCGGCACAACGAGGGCGTCACCGAGTTCGTGGAGATCCCCGGGCGGGGCCACTCGCTGACCATCGACGACGGGTGGCGCGAGGTCTGCGACACCGCCCTGGAGTTCGTGCGCCGCTTCGCGTGACCGGCCCGCATGACCCGGCGAGCTACTCGCCGGTGGCGCCGTCGAGGCGTTCGCGGAGCAGGTCGGCGTGGCCGTTGTGGCGGGCGTACTCCTCGATCATGTGGACGAGGATCCAGCGCAGCGAGTAGCGGTCCCGGTCCCGGTACCCGAAGACCTGGTCCAGGGACCCGGCGGCGTCCACGATCTCGCGGGAGCGGTCGCACTCGGCGCGCCACACCTCGAACGCCTCGCCGGGGTCGGCGTCGTCCACGTCGAACTCGGCGAAGCCTCCGCCGGCGTCGCGGCCGCCCCAGATCGCGCCGATGTCCTCGCCGTCCACCACGGCGCGGAACCAGCTCCGCTCGACCTCCGCCAGGTGGCGGGCCAGGCCGAGCAGCGACAGGCCGGACGGCGGGACGGCCCGCTCCCGCAGCTGTCCGGCGGTCAGGCCCGCGCACTTCAGGGCGAACGTGGCGCGCTGCCAGTCCAGGAAGCCGGTGAGGGTGACGCGTTCGGGTGCGGTGTGGGGCGGTTCGGGCCTGCTGTCGTCCATCGCGGGATGATCGCAGGCCCGGACCGGCCCCGGCGGCCCGGTTCCCGGCGGCTCAGAACTCGAACAGGCCCGCCTTCTCGCGGGTGTAGGCCAGCACCGAGTCGTGGCCGTAGCCGCTGTCCTTGACTCCCTCCAGCGGGAACATCACCTTGCGGAACGTGTTCACCCACACGGTCCCGGTCTCCAGGCCCCGGAACATCCGCTGCGCGGTGCCGAGGTCGCGGGTCCACACCCCGGCGGCCAGGCCGTAGGCCGAGTCGTTGGCGATGGCCAGGGCCTCCTCCTCGGTGTCGAACGGCAGCACCACCGCCACCGGCCCGAAGATCTCCTCCTGGCAGATCCGCAGCGCGTTGTCGGTGGTCGCGAACAGGGTGGGCTCGACCCAGTAGCCGCCGGCGAACCTGTCGTCGGCGACGGCCTCGGCGCCGAAGCGCCCGCCGAACACCAGCTCCGCGCCCTCCTTCGCGCCGATCTCCAGGTAGGAGGTGACGCGTTCGAACTGCTCGCGGGACACGATCGGGCCCATCGTGGTGTCGGGGGACATCGAGTCGCCCAGCCTGATGCCGGCGGCGACGGCCTTCATGCGGTGCAGCATCTCGTCGTAGACCGGCCGCTGGACCAGGATGCGCGAGCCGCCGTAGCAGATCTGGCCCGCGTTCGCCGTGAAGATCGCCTGGGTGGTGACGCCCACGGCGGCCCGGTCCAGGTCGGCGTCGGCGAACACGATGTTGGGGGACTTGCCGCCCAGCTCCAGCGCGAGGGGCTTGAGGGAGTCGGCGGAGGCCCGGGTGATGATCTTCGCGGTGTCCACCGAGCCGGTCAGGCTGATCTTGTTGACGCCGCGGTGCCGGACCAGGGGGTCGCCGACCTCCTCGCCGAGGCCGGACACGACGTTGAACACGCCCGGCGGCAGCACCTCCCGCAGCAGCTCGGCGACGCGCAGGCTGGAGACGGTGGCCTGCTCGGCGGGCTTGATGATGACGGTGTTGCCCGCCGCCAGCGCGAACGCGGCCTTGGCCGACAGCGTGGAGATCGGCGAGTTCCACGGGATGATCCCGAGCGTCACGCCGTAGGGCTCGCGGCGCGTCACGCCGAGGCTGCCCGGCCCGAAGTCCACGCTCCTGCCCTCGACGGCGGCGGCGCACTCGGCGGCGGCGTTGGTCCACAGGTACGTCATGCCGGGCAGGTCGCGCCTGGCGGTCTCGGTGATGGGGCGGCCGTTGTCGCGCGTCTCCAGCTCGGCCAGCTCGCGGGCGTGCTCGGCGAACACCCCGGCCACCTTGCGCAGGTGATGGGCGCGGGCGGCGGCGGGCAGGCCCGCCCACTTCGGGAACGCCGCGCGCGCGGCGGCCACGGCGGCGTCGGCGTCCTCGGCCCCGCCGCGCGGGATCCGCGCCCAGACCTCGCCGGTGGCCGGGTCGACCGAGTCGAGCGTGCCGCCGCCCGCGGCCGGTCGCAGCTCGCCGCCGATCAGGTTGGAGTACTCGCGCAGCTCTGGCATCGCCGACATCGCCGTCCCTTCGGATCAGTCCGTACGGTGGCCAAGCGTACGCTTGGTTGCCCTCCCGGGGGAAGGCGGCCCGCGTTGCGCCGCCGTCGGCAAATCTCTACTATTCCGAGCTAATTAACTGAATTGGTCGGGAAAGTGGGTTTTGTGATGTCCGAAGTGGATGTGAGCAGACGGAGCGCGCTGGCGGCGACCGGCGCGGCGGTGGCGGCCGGGGCGGTGCTCGGGACCGGCGGGACGGCCGGGGCCGAGACGGTGGAACGCCGCTTCCGCGCCGACGCCCGGGGCCGCGCCGGACGGCCGAACGTGCTGGTCATCCTGGCCGACGACCTCGGCTGGGCCGACCTGTCCTGCTACGGCTCCCCGCACATCCGCACCCCGAACCTGGACCGCCTGGCCCGGGACGGCGTCCGGTTCACCGACGGGTACTCGGCGGCCCCGATCTGCTCGCCGACCCGCTTCGGCCTCTACACCGGCCGCTATCCCGGACGCCTGCGGGGCGGCCTGGAGGAGCCGATCGCCCGCCCCGACGAGCTGCACGGCATCCCGCCCGAGCACCCCACCCTCGCCTCGCTGCTGAAGGACGCGGGCTACTCGACCGCGATGTTCGGCAAGTGGCACTGCGGCTTCCTGCCCTGGTACAGCCCGCTGCGGTCGGGCTGGGACACGTTCTTCGGCAACCTGTCCGGCGCGGTCGACTACTACTCCAAGGTCTCCGGCACCAAGGTGGACCTGTACGAGGGCGAGGTGCCCACCGAGGACCTCGGCTACTACACCGACACGATCGCCGACCGCGCCGCCGCCCACATCCGCCGCCGCCACGACCGCCCCTGGCTGGTCAACCTCAACTTCACCGCCCCGCACTGGCCGTGGGAGGCCCCCGGCGACCAGGAGGTGAGCGCGCGGATCACGGCGCGGTCCAGGGCGGGGGACGCCCGCGCGCTGTGGCACGAGGACGGCGGCTCGCTGGACACCTACCGGCGCATGGTCGAGGCGATGGACGCCGCGATCGGGCGCGTGCTGCGCGCGTTGCGGGACACCGGGCGCGAGCGCGACACGCTGGTGCTGTTCGCCAGCGACAACGGCGGCGAGCGCTGGTCCTACCAGTGGCCGCTGTCGGGCGGGAAGGGCGGCCTGAACGAGGGCGGCATCCGCGTCCCCACGATCCTGCGCTGGCCCGCGCGCCTCCGCCCCCGCCAGGTGAGCGACGTCCCGGTCGCCAGCCAGGACTGGACGGCGACGATCCTGGAGATCGCGGGCGCGCGCCCGGCCGCGACGCACCCCCTGGACGGCCGCAGCCTGGCCCCCTACCTGCTGGAGGGCGCCCGCGCCCCGCGGCACGACCTGTTCTGGCGCACCAGGGACGCCCGCGCCCTGCGCCGGGGCCGGTGGAAGTACCTGCGCGCGGGCCGGAACGCCCGGGACGCGCTGTACGACCTGACCGCCGACCCCCGCGAGCAGGCGGACCTGGCCCGCCACCACCCCGAGGTGGTGAGGGAGCTCGCCGCCCGCTGGCAGGAGATCGACCGGACCTTGCTGCCCTACTCCTGAACGGAGACCGCTCCGGGCGTCCGGCGGTTCCCGGCATGCCGCCGCACGGTCTCGCCGACGTCCCGCGCCGCGTGGCCATCGCCCAGCGGAAGCAGGAGCCGCCACCGCCGACCCGCTCGATCTCCCGAGGGTCGCCGGGGCCGAGGGGGGGCGGCATGGTCGGGGTCATGGAACGGATCCCCCCGGAGCCGGGGGGATCCGCCCGTCACGGTCAGCGCAGCGAGGCCAGCAGGTCCGGCAGGTCGTCGTCGTGGACGACCGTCAGCCGGCGGGTGGCGCGGGTGATCGCCACGTACAGGTCCTGGCCGCCGCGCGGCGACTCGGCCACGATCCCGGCCGGGTCCACCACGATCACCGAGTCGAACTCCAGCCCCTTGGCCTCCTCCGCCGTCAGCACCACGACGGGGGAGTCCAGCGCCTCCGGCGTCGCGCCGGCCTCGGCGTCCGGCAGCGCCGCCCGGACGGCGGCGTGCCGCGCCCCCGAGGAGATCACCGCCAGCCGGCCCTCGCCCGCGTCGGTCGCGACCTCCGCGAGCTCGGCGGCGACCAGCTCGGGCAGCCGCCCGGCCAGCGCGGCGGGCGGGACGCGGACCGCCGCCGGGGGCGGCCCGTCGTCGCGGACCGGCTCCGGCGGCGTCTGGTCGGGCGCGACCACGGCCAGGACCTCCGCCGCCAGCCGCATGATGGCGGCGGGCGTCCGGTAGTTCACCATCAGGCGCTGCTCGCGCCAGCGGCCCGGCACGTACCGGTCGAGCATCTGGCCCCACGAGTGCGCGCCCGCCGCGCTGCCGGTCTGCGCGATGTCGCCGACGACCGTCAGCGAACGGGTGGGGACGCGCCGCATCACCGCCCGCCACGCCATCTCCGACAGCTCCTGCGCCTCGTCCACGATGACGTGCCCGTAGGCCCACTCGCGGTCGGCGGCGGCGCGCTGCGCGGTGGTCCGCGGCGGGCCGTCGTAGTGCTGCCGGTCGGCCAGGTGGGCGGCGTCGACCTCCGGCAGCCCCTCCACGCCGTTCGACATCAGCACCTCGCGGGCGTAGCGCTCCTCGGCCGCGCGTTCGGCGGCGAGCGCGCGCCGGCGGGCGCGCTCCGCGGAGTCGTCCTCGCCCAGCAGCTCGGCGGCCTCGTCCAGCAGCGGGACGTCCGCCGCCGTCCACGGCGACCCGGCGGGCCGGTACAGCGCGCCCAGCTCCTCGTCGGTGAGGCCGTCGCCGACCCGGGCCAGGACCAGGGGGTCGGCGAACAGCTCCTCCAGCAGCCGCTGGGGCGTCAGCTCCGGCCACAGCCCGTCGATCGCGGCGCGCACGTCCGGGTCGCGCCACAGCTCGGCCTTGGCGTACTTGAGGTCCTCGGCGTCCAACAGCGGCTCGTCGGCGGTCTCGTCCATCAGCTCCTGGAGCCAGGCGGGGACCCCGCCCTCCTGGATCATCCGCTCCAGGGGCTCGTCGGTGATCCGGTCGTACTGCTCGGCGCGGTTCACCGCCAAGGCTTCCAGCATCTCGTGGACGAACAGCCGCCGCTGGACGTTGTGCGGGGCGCGCAGCGCCCGGGCCCGGTCGCGCGCCCTCAGGCAGGTCTCGTGGTCCACCCGCAGCACCATGTCGTCGGTCTCGACCTCCAGGTCCCCCTGCGGGACTCGCTGCCGGTCGGCGACCGCCGCGCGCACCAGCTCCGCCATCCGCAGGTCGCCCTTGACGGCGGCGGCGTGCGGCCCCTCCGCGGCGGTGGCCCGCACGCCCGGGAACAGCTCGCCGACGGTGGTGAGCACCACGTCGGTCTCGCCGAGGCCCGGCAGCACCTGCTCGATGTAGCGCAGGAACGTCGCGTTCGGGCCGACGACCAGCACGCCACGGCGTTCCAGCACGTCGCGGTGGGTGTAGAGGAGGAACGCGGCGCGGTGCAGCGCCGCGACGGTCTTGCCGGTGCCGGGCCCGCCCTGCACCACCAGCACCCCGTGCAGTCCGGCGCGGATCACCTCGTCCTGCTCCTGCTGGATGGTGGCGACCACGTCGGTCATCCGCCCGGTGCGGCCGCGCCGCAGCGTCGCCAGCAGCGCCGCCTCCCCGACGATCGTGCGCCGGTCCTCCTCGGTCAGCCCCTCCAGGTCGAAGACCTCGTCGTCGATGCGCGCGACCGTGCGGCCCGACAGGTGCAGGTGGCGGCGGCGCGCCAGCGTGCCGGGGGAGCTCGGGGTGGCGGTGTAGAACGGGCGCGCGGCGGCGGCGCGCCAGTCGATGAGCAGCGGCTCGCGGTCGTCGTCGCGCAGCCCGATGCGGCCGACGTAGAAGGTGTCGCCCGCCGCCCCGGCCTCGCCCCGGTGGTCGATGCGGCCGAAGCACAGGGCGCGTTCGACGGCGTTGAGGCGGGAGAGCCGGCGGGCGGCCTCCTCGACGGCGGCCTGCCGCTCCACCATCGCCTGGAACCCCCGGCCGCCGCCCGTGGCGGGCACGGCGCGCAGCGTGCCCTCGGCGGCGGCCCGCTCGGCGTCGAGCCGGGCGTAGATCCCGGACACGCGCTCCTGCTCGGTGCGCAGCGCGGCGGCGCGGGCGTCGGCGGGGGAATTCTCTGGAGCGGACTTGACTTGACGAGATCCCATGTGTCTTATACACTCCTAGTCATAGGATTGGGATTGGTGTCTGCGCGGTTCGTAAGTCGCTAGTTTACCACCCTTTCTGATCACCCCTGCGCTGATTCCGGCCGCCGCCGGACGGGGAAAAGATCTTCCGTGTTGGATCTCCCGTCATCCGCAGGGCACCCGACGGCCACCGGACCTCACGAGGCTGTCCGGCGAACAACGTCGGACCGCCCCGAAAGGGTCTGCTCATGCCCGAAGGCGTCAGCGCGTTCAACCGCAGGTCGTTCCTCGTCACCACCGGACTCGCCGCCGGCGTCGCGGCCCTGCCCGCCTCCGGCGCGGCCGCCGCGCCCGCCCC
>NZ_BCQR01000265.1 GCF_001552175.1 Actinomadura kijaniata NBRC 14229 | reverse complement strand
GATCACCAGCCGGGCCAAGCTCGGCGGGCTGGGCGCGGCCCGGTTCATCGACCTGGACGCGATGGAGCCCGCCGAGTCCCTGGCCCTGCTCACCCGGATCGTCGGCGACGCCCGGACCGGCGCCGAGCCCGGCGCCGCCGCCGAGCTGCTGGAGGTGTGCGGGCACCTGCCGCTGGCGGTGCGGATCGTCGCCGCGCGGCTGGCCGCCCGGCCGTCGTGGACGGTGGCGTCGCTGCTGCGGCGGCTCGGCGACGAGGACCGGCGGCTCGCCGAGCTGCGCGTCGCCGACCTGGCCGTGGAGGCGGTGTTCCGGCTGGCCTATCGGCAGCTCGACGACCGGCAGCGGCGCGCGTTCCGGCTGCTGGCGCTGGCCGACGGCCCGTCGGTGTCCCGGGAGGCCGCCGCCGCGCTGCTGGGGACCGACGCGTTCGACGCCGAGGAGCTGTGCGAGTCACTGGTCGACGTGAGCCTGCTGCGCTCCCCCACCGCGGGCCGCTACCGCTACCACGACCTGGTGCGGCTGTACGCGCGGGGCCGCGCCGCCGCCGACGAGCCCGCCGCCGAACGCGCCGCCGCGCTGCGCCGCCTGCTGCACTTCTGCCTGGCCACCGCCCGCGACGCGCACCTGACGCTCAACCCCGGCGACGGCCGCGCCCTCAACACGCTGCCGCCCCGCGGCCGGGGCCTGGGGTTCGCCGACCAGCGGGCCGCCCGCGACTGGCTGTTCACCGAGGCCGACACGCTGTTCGCCGCGATCGCGCAGGCGGCGCGGGACGCCGACCGGTCGCTGCTGCCCCCGGCCGCCGACCTGCTGCTGATGACCGACGCGCTGGTCGACTCGGGGCTGTACCGGCACGAGTGCGAGCAGGCCGCCTACGCGGTGATCGACGCGGCGTGGGAGCGGCGGGACCTGCGGTCGGAGGGCCGCGCGCACCTCCAGCTCGGCTGGGTCTACTTCTACGCCGACCGGATCGCCGACGCCGCCGCGGTGTGCCGGACGGCGCTGCGCCGGGGCCGCGAGACCGGCGACGTGTGGACGGTCGGCGACGCCCTGGGGCGGCTCGGCGCGTGCGCGCTGATGGCGGGCCGCCCGGCGGAGGCGGTGCGGCACAAGGAGGCGGCGCTGGCGGCGTTCCGGAAGATCGGCGACCGGTACGGCGAGGCCAACATCTGGGCCGGGCTGGGCCGCCCGCTGCTGGGCGCGGGCCGCGCCGCCGAGGCCGTCGCCGCCGCCGAGCGCGGGCTGTCCCTGCACCGCGCGCTCGGCAGCGGCAGCCGCATCGGCTACGCCCTCTACCAGTCGGCCGTGGTGCTGGAGGGCGTCGGCCGTCCCGCCGAGGCGGTCGCCCGGTGCGGCGAGGCGCTGCGGGTGTTCCGGGGCGGCCGCAACCGGCAGTGGGAGGGGCTGACGATGGTCCGGGCGGCGGCGGCGCTGCTGGCCCTCGGCAGCCCCGCCGAGGCGGCGCGGGTCGCCGCCGACGCGGTGGCGGTCACCGGCGAGGTCGGCTACGCGTGGGGCCACGCGCAGGCGCTGCGCGTGCTCGGCCGGGCGCTGCACGACCTGGGCGACGCCGACGCCGCGCGGGAGCGCTGGACCGAGGCCCTGCGGATCTTCCAGCGGCTGAACGCGCCGGAGACCGGGGAGGTCCGCACCCTCCTCCACGGGCACGACGGCCCCGAGGGGCCGGTCACGCGGTCGGCTTCCACGGCGTGACGCGGGAGTCGGCGGCCATGGGCGGGAACGCGGTCGCGGGCATGCACCGACCCTGCCACGGGTGTTTCCCCCGCCACAAGAACCACCGGAAAGAACCCTTCCGTCCTGCGGCGATACCGGACCGGATATCGCTGCGCGGCCCCTGCCGATATTGGACGCCCGCCGGACCCCTCTGGTGTCCTCTGCGCATGACCGAAGCTCCCCTCCGGCCGGGCGCGCCCGCCTCATGAGCACCGACGTCCCGGACCGGCGCGACCGCCACACGGTCGCCGTGGTCGTCGCCGTCCAGGCGGCCGCCTCGATGGGCTACTTCGCGGCGATGGCGCACGTCGTCGTGCACCTCAGGGACGACCTGGGGCTGGCCGCCGGGCTGATCGGCCTGGTGCTGGCGCTGCGGAACCTCGTGCAGTACGCGCTGTTCCTGCCGGTCGGCGCGCTGGCGGACGTGCTGAACCCGGTGCGCACGGGCGTGCTGGCGTGCGCGCTGCGGGCCGTCGGGTTCGCGCTGCTGGGCACCGTGTCCTCCACGGCCGGGCTGGTCGTCGCGGCGGTGCTGCTGGGCACCGGCGGGGCGCTGTTCCACCCGGCGGCGCAGTCGCTGCTGGCCGGGGTCGCCGAGCGGCGGCGCGCCCGCGGGTACGCCGCGTACACGATCACGTTGCAGATCTCGGCGGTGGTCGCCCCGCTGCTGGGGCTGGCGCTGCTGAACGTCGGGTACTGGCTGGTGGCGGCGGCCTCGGCCGGACTGTGGGCGACCGCGGCGTTCCTGTTCTCGCTGGTCCGGCAGGTCCCGCGCGCCCCGGCCGGGGGCGGGGTCGTCGCCGGGGTGCGCACGGCGCTGCGGGACCGGGTCTTCATGTGGTTCGCGGTGGTGTCGATGCCCACGATGCTGATGGCGGACCAGGCGGCGGTGGTGGTGCCGCTCGGCGGCGCGAACGCGGGCGCGGTGACCGTGTTCTCCTGCGTGCTCGCGGCGGTCTCGGCGGCGGTCCAGCCGTGGTGCGCGGTGGGAGGCCGCGCCGAACGGCCCGCCATGCTGCGCGCCGGGATGCTGTTCGTCGGGATCGGCTACCTGCTGCTGGCGACCGGAGCGGGCGGCCACCTGGCGGGCCTGGTCGCGGTGGCCGTGCTGCACGGGTTCGGCGGCGGCATGCTGCAACCGGCGGTGTTCCACTCGATCGCCCGGCTCGCCCCGCCGGCACGCTACGGGGCTTACCTGGGCGTACGGGCGTTCTTCTCGGGCCTGCTCGCCTTCGCCGGAGGCACCGCGGTGGGCCGCTTGTTCGAACTGGGCCCGACCGGCACCGCCACGGCCCTGGTCGCCCTGGCGCTGATCGCCTTCGCCTCGGCGGCGGCTCCGCGCGCGTTCCCGGGGCGGAGGACCGGCGCGGAGAGCGCGGCCCCCCGCGAGACACCCCGGGGCGAGACGGTGAAGGTCGGGCCCCGCGGCTAGGGCCTGTTCCAAAGTGGACCCCGGCCACGCACGCGAGCGCGTGACCTGGCCTGCGGGCCCGACGCCGGAGGCGAGGGCTCGCAGGCCAGGGCTTGGAAGCACGGCCTAGTCCACCGCGCGCAGGAACGACGCGGCGATGGGCGCGGCCGTCCCGGCCCCGGTGCCGCCGTCCTCCACGAGCACCGCGAACGCCAGGTCGCCCCGGTAGCCGATGAACCAGGCGTGCGTGGGCGGGTCCTCGCCCGATCCGAACTCGGCGGTGCCGGTCTTGCCCGCCGTTCCGGCGGGGAAGTCGACCTTGGCGGCGGTGCCCTCGCTGACCACGGCGGGCATGAGGGTCCGCAGCGCCCGCCGGACGCCCGGTTCCAGGGGTTTGGGCGGTTCGGGGCGGCGGCCGCCCGCGTCGAGGGCCTGGGCGGCGGTCGCGGTGTCGACCAGGCGCGGCGACCGCCAGGTGCCGTTGGCCGCGGCGGCGGCGACGCCCGCCATGTTCAGCGGGCTGGTCAGCACCTGGCCCTGGCCGAACGACGCCGAGGCGAGCGCCGTCGCGTCCTTGTTCCTCGGGAACCGCGCGCGGACGGCGGGCAGCCCCGCGATGATCGGCGCGTTGAACCCGAACTGCTCGGCGACCCTGGTCAGCCGTTCGTCGCTGAGGCGGCGGGTGGTCAGCTCGGCCATCGTGGTGTTGCAGGAGTGGGCGAACGCCTCCTTGAACGGCACCGTGCCGAAGCTCTCGAACTCGGCGTTCTTGAACGTGAACCCGCCGATGGCGATGGTGGCGGGGCAGCCGACCCGGTCGGTGGTGCGCAGCCCGTCGGCGACCAGCGCCGCCGCCGTGACGACCTTGAACGTCGAGCCGGGCGGATACTGCCCCATCAGCGCGCGGTTGTAGCCGCCGGGCTTGTTGGCGACGGCCAGGATCTCGCCGGTGGAGGGCCGGACCGCGACCAGCGACGCGGGTTTGTCGACGTCGGTCAACGCCTGTCCGGCGGCGCGCTGCGCCTTCGGGTCCAGCGTGGTGCGCAGCGGCCGCCCCTCCTGCCCGCCGAAGCTCTTGAGGTTCTGCACCGTCCTGCCCTGCGCGTCGACGATCTGCACGGTCTGCGCCGGGGTCCCGGCGAGGCGCTTCTCGTACTGGCGGTTCAGGCCGTCCACGCCGGCGGGGTCGCCCTTGCGGTAGGGCGCGCCGAGCTTGCGGGCGATCTCGTCGGTGGCGGCGCCGACCGGCCCGGCGATCTGCTGCACCGACCCCGAGGGGGACGCCGACAGGTCGCTGCCGTCGGCGGCCTGGATCGTGGCGCGCTTGGGCCAGACGCGCGTGCTCTGGACGCGCTGGCCCTCCTTCAGGCCGGGGTACAGCACGGCGGGCGACCAGACGACGCGCCACTCACCGTCGCGTTCGGTCAGCTTGAACGAGCCGGTGTAGGACCATTTCCGGTCTCCGGCCAGGGTCAGGTCCGCGTGGTAGGAACCGCCGTCGTCGTCGACGCCCCCGAGGGTGAAGCTCTGCCGGACCGCCCCCAGGTCGTCGCGCATGCGGGTGAGGCGCTGCTCGAGGTCGGCGGGCGGGTCGGCGGTCAGCGCGCGCATCGCCGCGAAGTCGCCCCTCCCCCAGGCCGCCAGATAGCGCTTGGTCGCCTCCTCGGGTCCGTCCCCGCGGCGCAGGAACCACACCGTTCCGGCCCCCGCGACCACCACCGCGACCGCGGCGATGATCAGCCAGGTTCGGCGCATTCGGTTCTCCTCTCGGTCGGTCACCCGCCCCAGGACACCAGACCGTTCCCCAGAAAGTCCAAGATTGATATGGATAGTGATTTGATATGAGATCGCATATCATCGCTGTTCGTGAACCTGGTGGGGCATCTGAACGCCTTCGTCGCGGTCGCCGAGGAACTGCACTTCGGCCGCGCGGCGGAGCGGCTCGGCATGGCCCAGCCCCCGCTCAGCCAGCGTATCCAGCGACTGGAACGCGAGCTGGGGGTGCGGCTGTTCGACCGTTCGTCGCGCCGGGTGGAGCTGACCGCCGCCGGGCGGATGCTGCTGGAGGAGGCGCGTGACATCCTCGAGCGGGTGGAACGCGTGCACACCCTGGCCGAGCGCGCCCGTCTCGGCGAGACCGGAGCCCTGCGCGCGGGGCTGCCGCCGGACCTCGGGGGCTCCGTGGTGGCCGCGCTGATCTCGGCGTTCCGGGACCGCCGTCCCGAGGTGCGGCTGGACCTGCGGGAGATCGGCACGACCGGCCAGGCGCAGGCCCTGACCGACGGCACCCTGGACGTCGGGGTGCTGCGGCACCCGTGCGACGGGCGGGCGCTGGCGTTCGGGCCGATGCTGGCGCAGCGCATCGGGGCGCTGCTGCCCGCCGACCGCCCGGTCGACGGCCCGCTGCACGTCGCCGACCTGGCGGGCGACGACCTGGTCACCACGCCGCGCGAGGAGGCCCCCGGGCCGTTCGACGAGATGCTGGCGGTGTGCCGGCGCCACGGCTACGATCCGCCGAACGTCCACGAGGCCCGCAACACGCAGTTCGCGCTCGGGCTGGTCCTGGCGGGGACGGCGGTGGCGCTGACGCCCCGCGTGCAGGCCCCGGGCGTGACCTGGCACCCGCTGGCCGGGGACCCCCTGAACCAGCGGGTCTCGTGCGCGTGGCGGCGCGACGACGACTCGCCGGACATCGCGGCGTTCACCGAGACCGCGACCGCCGTCCTGTGCGCGGAGGCGGACATGACCCCGCTCTCCCCGTCGTCCCCGACGCGCCGCGTCGTGCCGCGCCCCGCGTTCGGGTTCCTGGCATGAGGCGCGTCGAGGAGGCGTTCCGCGACGCCGGGGTCACGGGCTGGCTGCACGCGGTGGACCTGGACTCGGGCCGCGAGGTGAGCGTGCGCGGCGACGAGCCGGTGGTGCTGGCGTCGGTCTACAAGGTGCCGGTGCTGGTGGCGTTCCACCGGCAGGCCGCCGCCGGGCTGCTGGACCGCACCGCCCCCGTCACGCTGCGGCCCGACGGCCGCACCGCCGGGCCGACCGGGATCTCGGCGATGCTGGACGAGGTCCGGATGTCGCTGCGCGACCTGGCCCTGCTGATGATGACGGTGAGCGACAACGCCGCCGCCGACGCGGTGCTGGCGCGCGTCGGGCTGGACGCGGTCAACAAGGCGATGGCCGACCTCGGCCTGTCGCGCACGCACATCGCCTACGACGGACGGGACCTGCACGCGACGCTGCTGGAGGACGGCGGCGTCGCCGACCTGGGCGAGCTGTGGGGCCGCCTGGACGAGCCGGGGATGCTGGCGCGGCTGCGGGTGCTGGACCCGGCCCGCACCACGCGCAGCACGCCCCGCGAGATGACCCGGCTGCTGGCGATGGTCTGGAACGACGAGGCCGCCCCGCCGGAGGACTGCGCGCAGATGCGGCGGATGATGGGGTTGCAGGTGTGGCCGCACCGATTGTCGTCCGGGTTCCCCTACGACGACGTGCGGGTCAGCGGGAAGACCGGCACGCTGCCGACCCTGCGCAACGAGATCGGCGTCGTGGAGTACCCGGACGGGGGCCGGTACGCGGTGGCGGTGTTCACGCGTTCGCCGCTGCCGCTGGCGGTCCTGCCGCAGGCGGACGCGGTGATCGGCACCGCGGCCCGCCTCGCGGTCGGGGAGCTGCGGCGTTAGGCGCGGGGCGCTGGGAAGCAAGCCCGAACGGCCGCCACGTGCCCGCCCCCGGCGACGAGGGTGACGCCGTCACCGATGTCGGAGACGGCCGAGGCCGTCCAGAGTTTGGCGAACTCCCCGCCCATGCGGGCGGGTCCGAGGGCACGCAGGGCACGACTCCTCGCTCAGGGGGAAATCCCTCGCCGCGTGGCGGCGGGTCGGGTCGGACCGCCCCCGCTGGGATGACCGTGCCGCGCATGCGGACCTCCGTCCGTCGTGCACTCAGGCATGATCACCCAGGCGGCCGGGGCGCGTCATCCGGTTTCCCGTCGGTATCGTGTGGGCGCCTGGAGGGACTTCACGGAATGACGGAGCGTGTGCTCGGCGGCCGCTATCGGCTGCGCGACCGGATCGGCGACGGCGGCATGGGGACGGTGTGGGCCGCCGTCGACGAGACGCTGCGCCGCGACGTCGCGGTCAAGGAGGTCCGGATCCCCGAGGGCCTGGCCCCCGAGGCGCGCCGCCGCCTGGTCGAGCGCGCCCGCCGCGAGGCCCGCGCCGCCTCGCTGGTCGACCACCCCAACGTCGTCACCGTGCACGACGTGGTCGTGGAGGACGACCGGCCCTGGATCGTGATGGAGCTGGTCGGGGGCGACTCCCTGGCCCGGATGGTCGAGGCGCGGGGGCCGTGGCGTCCCGAGCACGTCGCGCACCTGGGGCTGAAGCTGCTGGACGCGCTGGAGGCCGCGCACGCCCGGGGCGTGGTCCACCGCGACGTCAAGCCGAGCAACGTGCTGATCGACCGGGACCGGGTCGTGCTGACCGACTTCGGGATCGCCGGGATCGACGGGGACGTGGGGCTGACCGGCACCGGGGAGTTCACCGGGTCCCCCGGCTTCACCGCGCCCGAGGTGCTGCGCGAGCAGCCCGCCGGGCCCGCCTCCGACCTGTGGGCGCTGGGGGCGACGCTGTACACGGCCGTCGAGGGGCGCGCGCCGTTCCAGCGGGACACCCCGATGGCCACGCTCGGGGCGGTCCTCACCGAGGAGCCGACGCCGCCGCGGCACGCGGGCTCGCTGGCGCCGCTGCTGTGGCACCTGCTCCAGAAGGACCCGGCGGAACGGATGCGCCCCGACGCGGCCCGCCAGGTGCTGCGGAACGTGGCCGCCGGTCTCCCCTCGGGCCTGCGCGACCCCGTGGTGTCGCCGCCGGCGTCCAGGCGCTGCGTCCTGGTCACGGTCGTCGCGTCCGCCGGGGTGATCGCGGTGCTGGCGGGAACGGCGTTCGCGCTGACCGGCGGAGAGGAGCGCAAGGCCGTCGCGGACCCGCCGCGCACGCCGCCCCCGTCGTCCGCGCCCTCCCCGCCGTCGGTGACCCCGACCACGGCGCCGAAACCCGAGCCGCTGGACCTGTGCGCGCTGCTCACCAGGGATCAGATCGGGCGGCTGGTGCCGGGCGCGCCGCGGACGGAGCGCGACACGGACTCCTGTTCCTGGGCGGTCAGGGGGCGGGGCCTGACCGTCACGCACCGCGCCCGCGCCACCCCCGACCGCCTCCCGGAGTCGTCGACGGAGGCGCACACGGAGTTCCTCCAGGCGCGCCGGGAGCAGGCCAGGCCGGGGACGCGGGTGTGGCACTGGTCGGAGATGGGCGTCCCCCCGGTCGTCCGGGCGACCTCGACGGCGGCGCGGACGGCGCCGGGCGTGGGCGCGGAGGCGTTCGCGTACGACGTGGTCAGGGGGAGCAAGCCGTTCGACAAGTCGGTCGTGACGTTCCGCTCGGGGATCCACGTGCTGGAAGTGGAGCTGGCCTACGCGCGCGGGACCGCCACGCCGGGTGACGCGGTGCGGGCGGCCCGCCTGGTGGCGCAGAACGTGGAGAAGCGTTCATGACCACCGGGACGCGCCTGCTGGCGGGCCGCTACCGCCTCGACGCCCGCCTGGGCCAGGGCGGCATGGGGATCGTGTGGCGGGCCACGGACCTGGAGTTGCGGCGTCCGGTGGCGGTCAAGGAGCTCCTGCTGCCCGACCACCTGTCCCCCGCCGCCCGCGAGAACGCGGCGCAGCGCGCGATGCGCGAGGCCCGCGCCGCCGCCCTGCTGCGGCACCCGTCGATCGTGGCCGTGCACGACGTGGTGATGGACGAAGGCCGCCCGTGCATCGTGATGGACCTGCTGTCGGGGCGTTCCCTGGACCGGGTCGCCAAGGAGGGCCCCCTTCCGCCCGAGCGGGTGGCGCGGATCGGCCTGGAGGTCCTGTCCGCGCTGCGCCTGGCGCACGGGAACGGCGTGCTGCACCGCGACGTCAAGCCCGCGAACGTCTTCCTGCACGACGACGGCCGCGCGATCCTCACCGACTTCGGCATCGCGGCCCTGGAGGGCGACGCGACGCTGACCGAGACGGGGATGCTCGTGGGGACCCCCGCGTTCATGGCCCCCGAGCAGGTCAAGCACGAGGGGATGGGTCCGGCGGCGGACCTGTGGTCGCTGGGGGCGACGCTGTACGCGCTGGTGGAGGGGAGACCGCCGTTCCAGCGGTCGACCGTGATGGGGATGCTGACGGCGGTGCTGACCGAACCCCCCGAGGCGCCCCGCCGGGCGGGCCCGCTCGCCCCGGCCATCCTGGCCCTGCTCAACAAGAACCCGGCGGTGCGCCTGGACGCCAACGGCCTGGAGGGGGCCCTGCGCGCGATAGCCGCGGGGGCTGAGCCGCCGCCCGTTCCGGTCCCGCTGCCCCCCGGCCCGCCGCCGCCCCGGCGCCGCGGCCGCGCCCTCCCCCTCCTGCTCGCCGCGGCGGTCGCCGTCGCGGC
>NZ_BCQR01000264.1 GCF_001552175.1 Actinomadura kijaniata NBRC 14229 | reverse complement strand
GCGGCGGGCGTCCGACATCCGCTCCACCAGCAACAGCCCGACGCCCTCACCCCAGGCGGTCCCGTCGGCCGCGCCCGCGAACGGTTTGCACCGCCCGTCCGGCGCCAGCCCGCGCTGCCTGCTGAACTCCACGAACAGCGTCGGGGTCGCCATGACCGCGACGCCGCCCGCCACCGCGAGGTCGCAGTCGCCGTTGCGCAGTGCCTGGGCGGCCAGGTGCAGGGAGACCAGGGAGGAGGAGCAGGCGGTGTCGACCGTGACGGCGGGTCCCTCCAGGCCGAGGACGTAGGCGATGCGGCCGGACGCGACGCTCGTCGTGGAACCGGTGATCAGGTAGCCCTCGGAGCCGGTGCCCGTGGACCCCGCGTTGATCCCGTACTCCTGCGCGGCCGTCCCGATGAACACCCCGGTGCCGCTTCCGCGCAGCGACGTCGGGTCGATGGCGGCGTTCTCCAGCAGTTCCCAGGTGGCCTCCAGCAGCAGCCGCTGCTGCGGGTCGGTGGCCAGCGCCTCGCGCGGGCTGATCCCGAAGAACTCCGCGTCGAACACGTCCGCGTCGTGCAGGAACCCGCCGTGCCGCAGGTAGGTCGTCCCCCGCCGGTCGGGGTCCGGGTCGTACAGCCCGTCCAGGTCCCAGCCCCGGTTGGCGGGGAACTCGCCGATCGCGTCGACCCCGTCGGCCACCAGCCGCCACAGCGCGCCCGGGGTGCGAACGCCGCCCGGGAACCGGCACGCCATGCCGACGATCACGATCGGATCCTGGTCGGCCGCGCCCGCCGGCGGGGCGGGCCGTCCGGCCGCCGTCCCCGCGCCGGGCCGCTCCGCGCCCACCAGTTCCACGGCCAGGTGCTCGGCCAGCGCGCTCGTCGTGGGGTGGTCGAAGACCAGGGTGGCGGGCAGCCGCAGCCCGGTCGCGGCGTTGATCCGGTTGCGCAGCTCGACGGCGGTGAGCGAGTCGAAGCCCAGGTCCCGGAAGCTGCGGTCGACATCGACCGCGTCCTGGCCGAGGTGCCCCAGCACCGCCGCCACGTTCGACCGGACCAGGTCCACCAGCAGGTCGCGCCGTTCGGCCGCGCCGAGCGCGCGCAGGCGTTCGGTCAGCCCGTCGGCGGCCGCCCTCCCGGCCGTGCCGGCCACGCGCCGGACGGCCGAACGGGCGATCGTCCGCAGGATCGGCGGGAGGGTCCCGTCGTCGGCGCGGACGGTCGCCGGGCGCAGCGCGGCCAGCACCAGCGGGGCGTGCCGCTGGAGCGACAGCCCCGCGTCGAACAGGGCCATCCCCTGCTCGGTGCGCAGCGCCGCGCTGTTGCGGGTGAGCCGCGCCTTCCCGACCGTGTCCAGGTCGGCCGTCATCGAGCTGGTCTCCGCCCACAGCCCCCACGCGAACGACGCGGCGGGCAGGCCGAGCGACCGCCGGTGGGCGGCGAGCGCGTCGACGAAGGTGTTGGCGGCCGCGTAGACCGACTGGCCCGGGTTGCCGATCGTGCCCGCGGCCGAGGAGAACAGGACGAACGCGTCGAGCGGAAGGTCCCGGGTGAGCACGTGCAGGTTCCACGCCGCGTCCGCCTTGGGCCGCAGGACCCGGTCCGCCTGCTCGCCGGTGAGCGCGGTGAGCACGCCGTCGGCCAGTACCCCTGCGGTGTGGACGACGGCGGTGAGGGGGTGCTCGGCCGGGATCCCGGCGAGCAGGGCGGCCAGCGCGTCGCGGTCGGCGGTGTCGCAGGCCGCGATCGTCACGTCGGCGCCGGCGCTCTCCAGCTCGGCCGCGAGCTCCGGCGCGCCGGGGGCGTCCATGCCGGAGCGGCTGACCAGCAGCAGGTGCCGGACGCCGTGCCGGGCCACCAGGTGCCGGGCGAGATGACCGCCGATCGTGCCGGTCCCACCGGTGATCAGCACCGTTCCGTCCGAGGTGAGGACGGTCGCCTCGGCGTCCCGCTCCGGAGCCACGGCGACCAGCCTCGGCAGGTGGGGTTCGCCGTCGCGCAGCACGACCTGCGGTTCGCCGGTGCGGACCGCCGCGCCGAGGGCCCGCGCCGAGGCGTCGGTCCCGTCCAGGTCGACCAGCGCGAACCGGTCCGGCTCCTCCCACCACGCGGCGCGCAGCAGGCCCCACGCGGTCGCGGCCGCCAGATCCCGCACCGGGTCGTCGGCGTCCACCGGGACGGCCCCGCGCGTGAGCACCACCAGCCGCGACGCCGCGAGCCGCTCCTCGGCGAGCCAGTCCTGCACCAGGCCGAGAACCCGCCGGGTGACGTCGTGGGCCGCCGCCACAGGGTCGTCGTCCTCGGGGGGTCCGGCGTGGCACGGCAGCAGCACCACCTCGGGGGCGGGCGTCCCGGCGTCCATCGCGCGGACCAGGTCGTCCAGCTCGCGGTAGCGGGGCAGGTCGGCGACGGCGTCGCCGAGCACCGCCCACGCACCCGTGTCCACCGGCGACGTGTCGGCCTCCACCGGCGTCCAGTCCAGACGCCAGATCGCGTTGGGCGGACGGCGGGGCGTGTCGAGCCGGTCGGCGGTGAGCTCCCGCAGCCGCAACGCGGACACCTCGACGACCGGCCGCCCCTCCTCGTCGGCCATCACCAGCGCCGCCGTCGTCTCGTCCACCGGCGTCACCCGGACCCGCAGCACGCTCGCCTCGGTGGCGTGCAGGGTGACCCCCGACCAGGAGAACGGCAGCCGCACCGGGCCGTCGCCCATGCCGAGGGCGGTGGCGTGCTGGGCCGCGTCGAGCAGGGCGGGGTGGACGGCGAAGCCGGTGGGGTCGGTGTCGTCGGGGAGCCGGACCTCGGCGTAGAGGACGTCCCCGTCCCGCCAGGCGGCCTGGAGCCCCTGGAAGACGGGGCCGTACAGGTAGCCGAGACCGGCCAGCCGCTCGTACAGGTCGTCGACCGGCACCGGCGTCGCGCCGGGTGGCGGCCAGGCCGCGGCGAACCCGGTCGACCCGGCCTCCGGAACGGCCCCGGTGACGGTGCCGCTCGCGTGCCGCGTCCACGGCTGGTCGGGCTGGTCGGCGGGGCGCGAATGG
The DNA here is from genome assembly GCF_001552175.1 of Actinomadura kijaniata NBRC 14229. Lineage (GTDB taxonomy): Bacteria > Actinomycetota > Actinomycetes > Streptosporangiales > Streptosporangiaceae > Spirillospora > Spirillospora kijaniata. The sequence continues at coordinate 6,649 of NZ_BCQR01000264.1, read as the reverse complement.
ACGGTGACCGTGTGGTCGCCCCGCCCGTCCGGCGCGATGGCGACGTGGAGCTGGACGGCCGCCGTGCCGGAGAAGGTCAGCGGGTTCTCCACCGTCAGCTCTTCCACGTGCCGGTGACCCAGGTGGGCGGCCGCGTGCAGCGCGATGTCCAGGAAACCGGTGCCGGGCATCAGCACCGTTTCCAGAACGGCGTGGTCGGCCAGCCACGGATGGGTGGTCGTGGAGATCCGCCCGGTGAAGACGTGCCCCTGCTCCTCCGGCAGGTCCGTGGTGCTCCCGACGACCGGGTGGCCGGTGGTGGTGTGGCCGGGCTGGGGTGTGGTGGTGGGGGTGAGCCAGTAGCGCTGGTGTTGGAAGGGGTAGGTGGGCAGTGGGGTGTGGGGGGCGTGGGGGTTGGTGGGGTGGAGTGGGTTGGTGGTGATGCCGTGGACGCGGGCGGTGGCGAGAGCGTGGAGGAACTGGGTGGGGGTGCCGTGGTTGCGGCGCAGGGTGCCGATGGCGATGGCGTTGGGGTTGTCCTGGATGGCGGTGGTCAGGACGGGGTGGGCGCTGATTTCGATGAAACGGGTGTGTCCGGTGCCCAGGAGGGTGGTGAGGGTGGGGTGGAACTGGACGGTGTTGCGCAGGTTGTCGTACCAGTAGCGGGCGTCGAACAGCGCTTCTGGGTTTGCGCCTTGGACGGTGCTGTGGATGGGGATGTCGGGGGTGGTGGGGGTGATGTCGGCCAGGGCGGTGAGGATTTGTTCTTGGAGGGGTTGGACGTGGGGTGAGTGGGAGGCGTAGTCCACCGGGATGGTCTTGGCCCCGGGGTGGGCGTTGACCAGGGCGGCCACGGCGTCGGTGTCCCCGGAGACGATGGTGGTGGTGGGGGAGTTGATGGCGGCGATGGAGATGCCATCGCCGGTGGGGATCTGGTCGGCGGGCAGGGGGATGGCGGCCATCGCGCCGTTGCGGTTGTGAGTGCGAATGGCTTGGGAGCGCAGCGCGACGATCTTGGCGGCGTCGTTCAGGCTGAGGGCTCCGGCGATGTGGGCGGCGGCGATTTCGCCTTGGGAGTGGCCGATGACCGCGTCGGGGTGGACGCCGTGGTGTTGCCAGAGCCGGGCCAGCGACACCATGATCGAAAACAGCGCGGGCTGGACGACGTCGACGCGTTCCAGGGCGGAGGCGTCTCCGAGGACCTCAAGCAGGGACCAGCCGGTGTGAGGGCGCAATGCTTCGTCGCAGGCTCGCAGGTGTTCGGCGAAGACCGGGGAGCTCTGCATCAGTTCCAGGCCCATTCCGGCCCATTGGGAGCCCTGGCCGGGGAACACGAACACCGTCTTGCCCGCCGTCGCGGTTCCCTCGATCAGTTGCGGGTGCGGCTGGTGGAGGGTGAAGGCGCGCAGGGCTTCGGTCAGCCCGGTGGCGTCGTCGCCGATGACCGCCACGCGGCGGGGGAACGCGGTGCGTGTGGCGAGGGTGGCGGCGACCGCCGCCGGGTTCAGGTCGGGGTTGGTTTCCAGGTGTTCCAGTAGGCGTTCGGCCTGATCTCGCAGAGCGGCTTCGGTCCGGGCCGACAGCAGCCATGCCATTGGGCCGGTGTGCTCTTCCGGCTCCGCGGACGCCGGGTCCGGGTCCGTCTCCGGCGCCTGTTCCAGGATGACGTGGGCGTTGGTGCCGCTGATGCCGAACGACGACACCGCCGCGCGACGGGGGCGGTCGAGTTCGGGCCAGTCGCGGTTGTCGGTGAGCAGTTCGACGCGTCCGGCGTCCCAGTCCACGTGCGGGGACGGCTCGTCCACATGCAGGGTGCGCGGCAGCACGCCGTGCCGCATCGCCTCGACCATCTTGATGATCCCGGCGACGCCTGCGGCGGCCGCGCTGTGCCCGATGTTCGACTTGATCGAGCCCAGCAGCAGCGGTTGCTCGCGGTCCTGCCCGTAGGTGGCGAGCAGCGCGTTCGCCTCGATGGGGTCGCCGAGCCTGGTGCCGGTGCCGTGCGCCTCGACCGCGTCCACCTCGGCGGGGGTCAGACCGGCGTTGGCCAGCGCCTGCCGGATCACCCGCTGCTGCGAGGGGCCGTTGGGCGCGGAGAGCTGGCTGCTTCGGCCGTCCTGGTTGACGGCCGAGCCCCGCACCACCGCGAGGATCTGGTGGCCGTTGCGCCGGGCATCCGACAGGCGTTCGACCAGCAGCAGCCCGACGCCCTCCCCCCAGCCGGTGCCGTCGGCCGCCGCGGCGAACGACTTGGACCGCCCGTCGGGGGCCAGGCCCCGCTGGCGACTGAAGTCGATGAACGACGCGGGCGTCGCCATGACCGACACGCCGCCGGCCAGCGCGAGGTCGCATTCGCCGTTGCGGAGCGCCTGGATCGCCAGGTGCAGCGCGACCAGCGAGGACGAGCAGGCGGTGTCCACCGAGATGGCCGGGCCTTCGAGCCCGAACGTGTAGGCCAGGCGGCCGGAGACGATGCTCGCCGCGTTGCCGGTGATCAGGTAGCCGTCGAGGTCCTCGTTCCCGTACACCAGGGTCAGGTAGTCCTGGCCGTTGGTGCCGGTGAACACGCCGGTGCGGCTGCCGCGCAGCGTCTCGGGGTCGAGCCCGGCGTTCTCGAACGTCTCCCAGCTCGTCTCCAGCAGCAGGCGTTGCTGCGGGTCCATCGCCAGCGCCTCGCGCGGGCTGATCCCGAAGAACTCCGCGTCGAACGCCCCCAGGTCGGGGAGGAAGCCGCCGAAGCGGGTGTAGGTCGTGCCGCGCCGCTCGGGGTCGGGGTCGAAGAGGGAGTCCAGGTCCCAGCCCCGGTCGGTGGGGAACTCCCCGATGGCGTCGGTGCCCTCGGCGACCAGCCGCCACAGGGCCTCCGGTGAGGTCGCCCCACCGGGGTAGCGGCACGCCATGCCCACGATTGCGATCGGCTCGTCGTCGGCCCGGACCGTCGGGAGGGCCGTCGCGGACGGCTGCCGGACGCCCAGCAGCCGGTCGCGCAGGTGTTCGGCCAGCGCGGTCGCGGTCGGGTGGTCGAACAGCAGCGTGGCGGGCAGCGGCAGGTCGATCGCCGCGCTCAGCCGGTTGCGGAGCTCGACGGCGGTGAGCGAGTCGAAGCCGAGTTCCTGGAGCGGGCGCCGGTCGTCGACCGACTCGGCGCCCGCGTGGCCGAGGACGGCGGCGACGTGCGTGCGGACCAGCGTCAGGACCTCGCGGGTCCGTTCGTCCCCGGACAGCTCGCGCAGGCGTCGCGCCAGGTCGCGGCCGTCGGTTCCGGGGCGGGCCGCCGGGGCGCGGACGAGGCCGCGGAAGATCGGCGGGAGTGTCCCGGCCCGCGCCAGGGCGCGGAGTCCGGCGAGGTCGAGCCGGACCGGCACGAGCCGGGTCCGGCCGGTGGCGAGGGCCCGGTCCACGGCGGTGAGGTCCTGCTCCTCCGACCCGGGCCGGACGCCCGTGCGCGCGACCCGCGCGGAGTCCTCCCGGGGGCCCCAGGCGAGGGAGACGGCCGGGAGGCCCGCGCGGATGCGCTGGTGGGCGAGCGCGTCGAGGTAGGCCGCGGCGGCGGCGGTGTTGGCCTGCCCGGGAGCGCCGACGGTGCCCGCGGCGGAGGAGAAGAGCAGGAAAGCCGTCAGGTCGGCGCCGGTGGTCAGCTCGTGCAGGTGCCGGGCGAGTCCGGCGCGCGGGCCGAACACGGCCGTGACGCGGTCGGGCGTGAGCGCGGTGAGCACGCCGTCGTCGGTGTCCTCCACGGCGTGGACGACGGCCGTCAGCGGATGTTCCGGCGGGACGTGGGCCAGCAGGTCGGCGACGCTCGCCCGGTCGGTCAGCGCGCCGGGGGCGACGGTGACCGTCGCGTCGAGCCCGGTGAGGTCCGGTGGCGTCGCGCCGGGCGTCAGCCCGAGGAGCAGGCGGCGCACGCCGTGCTCGGTCACCAGGTGGCGGAGGAGCGGGGCCACCCGCCCCCCGGAGCCGCAGACGACGAGCACGGTGCCGTCCGGGTCGAGGGTCCGCGCGGGCTCGCCGGGCGTGTCCGGGGAACGGACCAGCCGGGCCGCGTGGGGGACGCCGTCGCGGACGGCGAGCTGGGTCTCGTCGGTGGCCAGCGCGGCCCGGACCGGGGTCGCGGTGGCGTCGTCGTCGAGGTCCACGATGACGAACCGGCCGGGGTGCTCGGCCTGTGCCGAGCGGAGCAGCCCCCAGACGGCGGCCTGGCCGAGGTCGTCGATCCGGTCGTCGGCGCGCACGGCGACGGCGTTCCGGGTGAGCACCACCAGGCGCGCGCCGGTGAACCGGTCGTCGGCCAGCCACGACCGGAGGAGCTCCAGCGTCCGGACGGTCAGGGTCTCCGGCTCGCCCGCCGGGCACGGCGCGAGCACCGTGTCCGGCGCCGCCGCGCCCGCCTCGACCAGGTCTCCCAGCGCGGCGAGGTCGGGAACGCGCTCGCCGGGGAACGCGGCGGCGCCGTCACCGAGGATCGCCCAGCGCGGCTCGTCGGCGGCCGACGACACCGCGACCGCCGTCCAGCCCGCCTCGTATCCGGTGTCGTGGGCGGCGCGGTCGAACTCGCGGGGGCCGACCGTCCGGAACGTGACCGACCCGATCGTCGCGACGGCCGTGCCGGTGGCGTCGGTGACCCGTGCCGAGGCGCTGTCCGGGCCGGTGGGCGACAGCGAGATCCGGAGTTCGGCCGGGGCGGCGGCGTGGACGGCGACGTCCTCCCAGGCGACCGGGACGCGCGGCTCGTCGGCGTCGGCGGCGGCCGCCGACAGGGCGGTCTGGAGGAGCGCCGGGTCGAGGACGAACCCGCTCCGCGCCGTCTCGTCGGCCGTCCCGACGTCGGTGTGGAGGACGTCCCCCGCGCGCCACGCCGCGCGCAGCCCGGTGACGGGGTCGGCGCCGGAGTGGCCGAGCGCGAGGAGACGGTCCGCGAGTTCCTCCGGGGCGACCGGGACCGCGCCCGGCGGGGGCCACGCGGCGGGGGCGTCGGCGGCCGGAGCGGAACCACTGGCGATCGTGCCGGTGGCGTGGCGCGTCCATGGGGCGTCGGGGTCGCCCGCGGGCCGGGAGTGAACGGTGATCGCGCGTCGGCCCCGGTCCTCCTGGCCCACGGAGACGTGCAGCCGTGTCGTGCCGGTGTCGGGCAGGACCAGCGGCGTCTGGACGGTGAGGGTCTCGACGGCGGTGAGCCCGACGTGCCGGGCGGCGTGCAGCGCGATGTCCAGCAGGACCGTCGCCGGGACGACCGTCGCCTCCCGGATCGCGTACGCGGCCAGCCAGGGGTGGGTGGCGGCCGACAACCGCCCGGTGAAGATGAGACCCCGCTCGTCGGGCAGCTCGGTCACCTCGGTGATCACCGGGTGTCCGGTGCCGGTGCCGCCCTGCGCGCGGCCCGCGGGGTGGAGCCAGAAGTGCCGGTGCTGGAACGGGTAGGTCGGCACGTCCACCCGCTCGCGCGGCCCGAAGAAGGCGGCCCAGTCGACGGGCACGCCGCGCGCGTGGATCCGGCCGAGCCCGGCCACGGCCTGGGCGGGTTCGGGGCGGTCGCGGTGCAGCAGCGGGACGAACGCGGCGTCGGGCGCGCACTCGGGGCCCGCCGCCGAGAGCGCGGCGTCCGGGCCGAGCTCGACGAACGTCGTGACCCCCAGGGAGCGCAGCGTCCGCACCGCGTCGGCGAACCGCACGGTCGCCAGGACGTGCCGGACCCAGTACCCCGGGGTGGCCCACTCGCCGGTCGCCTCGCCGGACACCGTGGACACGACGGGGATCTCCGGCGCGCGGTAGGTGACGCTCTCCGCCACCGCGCGGAAGTCCTCGACCATCGGCTCCATCAGCGGCGAGTGGAAGGCGTGCGAGACCCGCAGCCGGGTCGTGCGGCGTCCCCGCGCGGCGAACTCGCCGACGATCGCCTCGACGGCGTCGCGTTCCCCGGAGACCACGACCGACCGCGGCCCGTTGACCGCCGCCAGCCCCGTTCCGGCCGTGAGCAGCGGCCGGACCTCCTCCTCGGTGGCCCGCACGGCGGCCATGGCCCCGCCCTCCGGCAGCGCCTGCATCAGCCGCCCGCGCGCGGCGACCAGCCGGGCGGCGTCGGCCAGCGACAGCACCCCGGCCGCGTGGGCGGCCGCCAGCTCGCCGACCGAGTGCCCGGCGAGCAGGTCGGGCCGCACGCCCCACGACTCGGCCAGCCGGAACAGCGCGACCTCCACCGCGAACAGCCCGGCCTGCGCGAACTCCGTCCGGTTCACCCGGTCGGCGTCGTCGCCCCACAGCACGTCCCGCAGCGGGACGTCGAAGTGCCGGTCCAGTTCGGCGACGACGGCGTCGAAGGCCGCGGCGAAGGCGGGGAACGCGGCGTGCAGCGCGCGGCCCATGCCCGGCCGCTGCGCCCCCTGCCCGGTGAACAGGAACGCGACCCGGCCCTCGGCCGTCTCCTCGGCCGCGACGGAGCCGTCGGCCAGCGCGTCCAGGGCGGCGGCGAGCTCCGCGCGGTCGGCGCCGGTCGCCACCGCGCGGTGGTCCAGCGCGGCCCGGCCGAGGGCGAGTTCGCGCCCGGCGGCGGCGAGAGCCCCGTCGGGGAGATCCTCCAGGAGGGCGCGGAGCGCGGCCGCCCGGTCGCGGACCGCCCGCGGGTTCCGGCCGGAGATCACCCACGGTACCGCCGGGGGCGCGGGCGGTTCCTGGA
>NZ_BCQR01000263.1 GCF_001552175.1 Actinomadura kijaniata NBRC 14229 | reverse complement strand
CCGGCGCCGTCGCCGTCGCGCGCGACACCCCGCGCGGCGCGGCGGCCCCGGCCCCGCCGCAGCCCGCCGAGCTGGCCGGGGACCCCGACGACGTGTCGGACGCCCTGCCCTACCTCCAGCGCAAGGACCCCGACAAGAAGGTCACCAGGCACGTCAAGAAGATCAGCCGCAGCGGCGACTCGATCGTCCGGGTCTACACCGACCTGGAGGAGGACGACGAGAACTCCGGCCCCGCGGTGTCGCTGTGCGAGTGGACCACGCAGTTCCTGGCCGACGGCGGCGAGACCAGCCCCCGCGTGTTCGTCCACGCCACCAGCGAGGGCAACGGCAGCGTCGTGGTCGCCAACAAGCAGAGCGACAAGGACGACTGCGAGGTGGGCGAGACCCGCTAGCCGGATCCGCTAGTCGGGGCGGCCGCCGAAGCGCAGGCCGCCGTCGCCCGCGCGGTCGGGGGCGGGGTCGGCGTCGCCGCGACCCCTCCCGGCCCAGCCGTGCGGCGGCCTCTCCGGCCGGGGCTCGGGGGCCTCGAACATCTCCCGCAGCCGGGCCTCGGCGATGCCGGGGGTGCCCAGGGCGGCGAACCGGGCCAGCTCCCCGCCGGGCTCGGCGCGCAGGCGCCTGCGCAGCGCGCGGCCCCGGCGGGTGGGGCGGGGACTGCCCAGCAGCGGGCGGCTCAGCAGGCCCGCCTCCTGGAGCGTCCCGGCCAGCCCGTCCATCGGCGGGGACGCCGCGACGGCCGCCACCAGCTGGTTCAGCGGACGGCCCCCGTGCGGGATCTCGGCGAGCACGACGGCCTGGAGCACGTCGTCGCCGGGCTCCCGTTCGGCGGCCTCCACCCGGTGGGCGCCGTGCAGGATGCGGATGCGGCGGTATCCGTGCAACGCCAGCAGGGCGGTCTGCGCCACCCGTGTCGGACCGCCGCACAGGTAGGCGATCTCGTAGACCCCGAGTTCGTCGGACCCAGGTTCGTCGCTCATCGGCACACCCCTCACCCCGCCGTCCCCCTGCGTTAGACGCTCGAACGGCGCTCGGAGTTGCGGCCGGGGTCGGCCGCCGGGCTCAGCCCTCGGCGGGTTCGAGCGTGAGGCTGATGCTGTTGATGCAGTACCGCTGGTCGGTCGGCGTCGGGTAGCCCTCGCCCTCGAAGACGTGGCCGAGGTGCGAGTCGCAGGTCGCGCACCGCACCTCGGTGCGGGCCATGCCGTGCGAGCGGTCCTCCAGCAGGACCACCGCCTCGGACTCGGCGGGCGCGAAGAACGACGGCCAGCCGCAGTGCGAGTCGAACTTGGCCTCCGACCGGAACAGCTCGGTCCCGCAGGCCCGGCAGCGGTACACCCCCACGGTCCTGGTGTCGGTGTACTCGCCGGTGAACGGCCGCTCGGTGCCCGCCTCACGCAGGACGTGGTACTCCTCCGGGGTGAGCTGGGCCTTCCACTCTTCCTCGCTCTTGCGGATCTTCTCCATGGCTCCGACGGTACCTCGCCCGCGGAGACTGTCGGAGCCGCGGGTTACCGTCGCGGTATGGCCTCGCCACACATCGAGATCCCGGTCGGGGACCGGTCGGTCCGCGTCAGCAATCCCGACCGGGTCTACTTCCCCGACCACGGCTACACCAAGCGGCAGGTGGTGGAGTACTTCCTGGCCGTGGGGGAGGGGATCCTGCGCGCGACGCGGGACCGGCCCACCACGCTGGAACGCTGGCCCTCCGGCGTGTTCGAGGGGGCCAGGCTCGCCACCCGCGGCGACTTCCGGGGCGCGGACGCCTTCTACCAGAAGCGCGTCCCCAAGGGGGCGCCGGACTGGGTGCCGACCGCGGAGATCACCTTTCCCAGCGGGCGGACCGCCGACGAGGTCATGCCGACCGAGCCCGCGGTGATCGCCTGGGCGGCGAACCTGGGGACGCTGACGTTCCACCCCTGGGCGGTGCGCGGCGACCGCCCCGACCACCCCGACGAGCTGCGGATCGACCTGGACCCGCAGCCGGGGACGGGGTTCGGCGACGCGGTGCGGGTCACGCTCGGCCCGGTCCGGGAGCTGCTGGACGAGCTGGGGTTCACCGGGTTCGTCAAGACCTCGGGCAAGGGCGGCCTGCACGTGTACGTGCGGATCGCGCCGCGGTGGACCTTCACCGAGGTGCGGCGGGCCGGGATCGCGTTCGCGCGGGAGGTGGAGCGCCGCGCCCCGGAGCTGGTCACCACCAGCTGGTGGAAGGAGGAGCGCGGCGCCAGGGTCTTCATCGACTTCAACCGCAACGTCCGCGACGCCACGATCGCGGCGGCCTACAGCGTCCGCCCGCTCCCGCACGCGCCGGTGTCGGCCCCGGTGACCTGGCAGGAGCTGCCCGACATCGCCCCGGAGGACTTCACGGTCGCGACGATGCCCGGGCGGTTCGGCGCGGTCGGGGACCCGCACGCGGCGATCGACGACGCGGCGTTCGGGCTGGAGGACCTGCTGGAGCGGGCCGACCGGGACGAACGGGACCGGGGCCTCGGCGACCTGCCCTACCCGCCCAACCACCCGAAGATGGCCGGGGAGCCCAAGCGCGTCCAGCCCAGCAAGGACGCCGACCGCAGGACGTGAGGGACCGCCCGGGGCCATGGCCCCGGGCGGTCTCAGCGGCGGCTTACCAGAACCGCTTCGGCTGGGTCGGCAGGTTCACGCCGCTCGGTCCGGTCCACACGCCGCGCGGCGAGACCAGGCCCTCCGGCGCCCTGCCACCGGAGATCACGACGGGGACGCGGATGGAGCTGCGGCCCAGGTCCACGGTCACCTTCGCGCCGGTCCCGGCGTCGGCGGCGTTGTAGTTGGCGTCGGTGCCCGCCAGCACCAGCGCCACCCGGTGGCCCTTCTTGAACACGTAGTCCTGCGCGAGGGTCTCCCAGCGCACGCCGTAGGACACGCCGGGGCGCAGCGGCGTCGGGTCGCTCAGGGACCTGCGGTTCTGGGCGTCCATCCAGCCGCGCGCGACGACGTTGACCGCGCTGCTGACGACCTTGGTGCGGGTCTGCTTGTAGCAGGCGTCGTCCTCGGCGGTGCTCTGGCCCCAGCAGTCCTCGGTGGCCAGCGTCTCGATGCCACCGCCGGCGCCGAGGTAGTCGATGCGGGTGTCCTGGCCGTAGTCGACCAGCAGGGCGGTCAGGTTCGCGGTCGGCTTGTCCAGCGTGACCTGGAGCTTCGCGGTCGGCGAGCCGGACAGGCGGGCGTTGGCCGGCAGCGGCCCCGACACGTACGACAGGCGGAACGGCTTGCCGGTCGTCGGGTCGGACACCATCTCGCCCTCGGAACGGCCGTTGCCCCGCGGACCCGGGTCGTCGACGTAGGAGGCGAGGGTGCCCCGGCGGACCGGCCGGGGCGCCAGGGAGCCGTCGGCCTGCGGGTTCAGCGCCAGGTTCCGGGCCTTCGGGGCGGGCCAGTCGGACTCGGTGATCCACTGGTCCGGGCCGATCTCGATGTCGGCGCGCGGCTCCCGCAGCGCGTCGTTCCTGATCTTGTGGAGCTCGTGGTCGAACCACTTGTGCAGCGTCGCCACCCACTTCTCGCGGCGGGTGTCGAACGGGTCCACGTGGGCGCGCTGCGACAGCCACACCTTGCGGGTGACGCCGCGCTGGGCCAGGCCCTTCCACCACTTGCTGAAGTGGTCGGTCTTGACGTTGAGGTCGTTGACGCCGTGGAAGGCGAACACGCTGGCCCGCACCTTGCCGACATCGGTGTAGATGCCGTCGCGGTAGTCGGCGGCCTTCCAGTACCGGTTGTAGTTTCCGGTGGCGTCGTCCTCGTCGGCGTTCATCTTGTCGCGGACGGCGGCGCACTTGGCGGCCGGGTCGGAGTCGACGTAGTCGGCCAGCCAGCCCTGGTACTGGTTGCTGTACTTGACGCCGTTGCTGCGGCTGTAGTCGTACCACGAGCTGATCGCCGAGATCGGGACGATCGTCTCCAGGCCCCTGACGCCGGTGGCGGCGACGCCGTTGGCGAGCGTGCCGTCGTACGACTTGCCGATCATGCCGGTGCGCCCGGTGCTCCAGGACGCCTTCACCTTCTCGCCGTCGGCGCCGACGGCGGTGGCGCGGCCGTTCAGCCAGTCGATGACGGCCTTGACCCCCAGCACGTCGGACGGGCCGCCGCTGACTGGGCACCCGTCGGACCGGTTGGTGCCGGCCATGTCCACGGCCAGGAACGCGTACCCGCGCGGCACGAAGTAGTTGTCGTAGAAGAGCGGGAACTTCACCGGGTTGCCCGCGGCGTCGTAGACCTTCTTCTCACTCTCGTTGCCGCGCCCGGCGGTGTCGTAGTAGGGGCTGGCGTCCATGACGACCGGCACCTTCAGCCCGCGCCGGGTCTCCTTGGGGCGGATGATGTCGACGTTGACGCGGTCGCGCTTGCCGTCGTTGTCGCTGTCGACCGGCGACTCGACGAAGACGCGCTCACGGATGGCGTCCTTGTAGGAGAAGACGGGCTGGGTGAGCCCGCCCTTCACCACGATCTTCGGCGCGGCCTGCGCGGCCGCGACGCCGCTGAACGAGAAGGCGGCCAGGGCGGTGCCGCCGGCCGTGACCAGGGCGAGGGTGCGGGAGGTTCGTCGCAGGGATCTCCTGGGCAAACCACACCTCCGGGGGAGTCGGGGGAATGATCTTTACCAGGGCAGATTCCTCGTCCGCGGCCCCGGGGTAAACGGCGGCGTCGCAGGAACGTGGGGCGAAATATGGCAGAAGTTGCCGTTGTGCTCCTGCCGCCGTCCGAAAACGGGATTCCGGGCGGGGACGGAAGGGGGGCGGGCATGGTTCGTGATCGGGTGGGCACCACCGTCCCGAGCCGAACGTCGAGCAGCAGGGGAGGCCGTGATGGGCTGGAGTTACCGCAAGTCGCTCAAGGTGGGACCGTTCCGGATCAACCTTTCCAAGCGCGGGGTCGGGCACAGCGTCGGCGGGCGCGGGGCCCGCTACACGCGCGGGGCCGACGGCCGCAAGCACGTGACGTTCCGCATTCCCGGCACCGGCCTGTCCTGGCGCCGCCAGGTCGGCGGGCAGAGCCGGAGCCGGGGACGCCGCTGGTGAGACGGCGTCGCCGCGGCCGTTCCCGGGCGACTCCCCTGGGCGGGAACGGCCGCGGCGACGGTCGCCCCCGGCCCACGGCGCTCGCCTGGCGGCCCGGCTGGTGAGACCCGCCTTCGGGCCCGCCCCACCGGCCGGGGCCGCCTCACGGCAGACCCGGAGACCTGTTCCACCGCGGATCCCCGCCACGCGCGACCCGCCGGCGTGCGCCGCGGGCCAGGGCTGTGGAACGCGCCCAGGGCCTACTTCAAAACGAACCCCGGCCATGCACGCGGGCGCGTGACCTGACCGGCGGGCCCGACGCCGGAGGCGAGGGCCCGCAGGTCAGATCGCGCAGCGATGTCGCGCTCGCCAAGACCTGGTGAGGTGCGAGCCCCCCGGGCGAGCGCCGTAGGCCAGGGCTTTTGCGACACAGCCTAGGACAGGGCGCGGTTGACGGCCGACAGGACTGCTCGGACCGAGGCGGTCAGGACCGAGGTGTCGTGGCCCGCGCCCCAGCGGGTCACGCCGTTGACGCGGCACTCGGCGTAGGCGGCGGCGGGGGCGTCCCCGCCCGGGCCGGTCGCGTGCTCGGTGTAGTCGAGGACCTCGACCCGGACGCCCGCCGAGGCCAGGGCGCTGGTCAGGGCCTCCAGCGGGCCGTTGCCCGAGCCGGTGTGCTCGCCCTCGGCGCCGGCCACGCTCACCACGCCGGTGAAGTCGTGGCGGCCGGGGCCGGTGTGGCCGGTGCGCCACTCGGTGATGGTGACGGGGCCGTCGTCGGCGCGGTCCAGGTACTCGGCGCGGAACAGGTCCCACAGCTCCTTGCCGGTCATCTCCGTCCCGCTGCCGTCGGTGGACTTCTGCACCGCGCCCGCGAACTCGATCCGCATCCGGCGCGGCAGGTCCAGCCCGTATCCGGTGCGCAGCAGGTAGGCGATGCCCCCCTTGCCGGACTGGCTGTTGACGCGGATGACGGCGGTGTAGTCGCGGCCCACGTCGGCCGGGTCGATCGGCAGGTAGGGCACCTCCCAGGGGGCCTCGCGCTCGGGGACGCCCAGTTCGGCGGCGCGGGCGGCGTGGTGCCTCAGGCCCTTGCCGATCGCGTCCTGGTGGGTGCCGGAGAAGGCGGTGTACACGAGGTCGCCGCCGTAGGGGTGGCGTTCGTGGACCGGGATCCGGTTGCAGTGCTCGACGGTGCGGCGGATCTCGTCGATGTCGGAGAGGTCGAGCTGCGGGTCGACGCCCTGGGCGTGCAGGTTGAGGGCCAGGGTGACCAGGTCGACGTTGCCGGTGCGCTCGCCGTTGCCGAACAGGCAGCCCTCCACGCGCTGCGCCCCGGCCAGCACCGCCAGCTCGGCGCAGGCGACGCCGGTGCCGCGGTCGTTGTGCGGGTGCACCGACAGGATGACCGCGTCGCGGCGGGCCAGGTGGCGGTGCATGTACTCGATCTGGTCGGCGTAGACGTTGGGGGTGGCGATCTCGACGGTGGCGGGCAGGTTGAGGATCACCGGGCGGTCGGGGGAGGCGTCCCACAGGGCGGTCAGCCCGTCGCAGACCTCCAGGACGTAGTCGGGCTCGGTCTGGTTGAAGACCTCGGGGGAGAACTGGAAGCGGACCGGGGTGCCCTCGGCCAGCCGCGCCATGTGGGCGGCGGCGTCCTCGACCAGCGCGCGCAGCGCGGCGCGGTCGTGGCCGAGGACGCGGTCCCGCCAGACGGGCGCGGTCGCGGTGTAGAGGTGGACGACGACGTTGGGCAGTCCCCGGACGGAGTCGAACGTGCGGTCGATCAGGTCGCGGCGGGCGGCGGTGAACACCACCACCGTCACGTCGCCGGGCACCGCGCCGGACTCGGCCAGGTGCCGGACGAAGTCGAAGTCGGTCCGGCTCGCCGACGGGTAGCCGACCTCGATCTCCTTGAAGCCCATGGCGACCATCAGGTCGAACATGCGGCGCTTGCGGCCGGGGTCCATCGGCTCGGCCAGGGCCTGGTTGCCGTCGCGCAGGTCGACCGGTACCCACAGCGGGGCGCGGTCGATCCGGCGGGAGGGCCAGGCGCGCTCGAACGCGGGGACGGCGACCCGCTCGTGGGCGGGCCGGTAGCGGTGGAACGGCATCGAGCTGCCACGCTGCGGGTTCCAGGACGGCGCGTCGGCGGGGACGGGCCCGGCGGGCTTGCGCAGCGTCGGGAAGGCGTGCATCGGGAAGGGTCCTCTTCTGCGGTCGGGACGGCGACCGGCAGCACCGAACCCCGCGGCGGGGTGCCGGTCGGGTCAGGCCCCGCCGCGGCGCCCGAGGAGGAGGACCTGCCGCAGCATGCCCGGTACCCTAGACACTCCTCAGCTCCTCAGACAACCTGACAGGCGTGGTGATCCATGTCACTCGGCCCGCTGCGGCCCAGCCCGCTCGTCGAGCAGGCGGCCCGCCACCTGCGGGAACAGATCACCGGCGGGCACTGGCCGGTCGGCACGCGGCTGCCCGGTGAGACGACGCTGGCGCGGGAGCTGGGCGTCGGGCGGTCCACGGTCCGCGAGGCGCTGCGCGTCCTGGCGGGGGCGGGGCTGGTGCGGGCGCGGCAGGGCGCGGGCGTGTTCGTGGTCGCCACCGAGCCGGCGGAGGACTGGCGGGCCCGGCTGCGCCGCGCCTCGGTCGCCGACGTCTACGAGATCCGCATGATGATCGAGGTGCGGGCCGCCGAGCTGGCCGCGCGGCGCCGCACCGGCGACGACCTGGCCGCGCTCGACGCGGCCCTGGCCGCCCGCGACGCCGCCTTCGCGGACGGCGACGACGCCGCGTTCGTGGACGCCGACATCGCCCTGCACCGCGCCGCCGTGCGCGCGGCGCGCAACCCGGTGCTGGCCGACCTGTTCGACGAGTTCGTGCCGGTGCTGCGCGAGGGCCTGCTGGAGCTGGTCGGCCTGATCGACGCGCGGGCCGCCGACGGCGCCCACGGCCGCGCCGCCCACGCGGGCCTGGTCGCCGCGATCCGCGACCGTGACCCGGACGGGGCGGGCCGCGTCGTCGCCGCCGAGCTCCGCCGGACCCTCGACTACCTGGAGCGTCCGGACGCGTGGCAGGGTGACCCCCATGACGGATGATCAAGACTGGGAGCGCCGCGTCGCGGCCCTGTGGGACGCCTTCGACGACCACGGGCCCGCCGACTTCGTGGCGAGGATGGCGGAGCTGGCCGCCGAACGCCCCGGCGACGCCCTCGCCGAGTACGAGCTGGCCTCCGCCCTCGACTCGACCGGCGACGAGGCGCGGGCCGCCGAGCACTACGAGCGGGCGTTCGCCGCCGGGCTGCCCGCCGGCCGGCGCCGCCCCGCCACCATCCAGTACGCCAGCACCCTGCGGAACCTCGGCCGCTTCGAGGAGAGCGTCGCGCTGCTCACCGCCGAACGCGAGGCCGGGTCCGACGAGCTGGACGGCGCGGTGGCGGCGTTCCTGGCCCTGGCGCTGACGTCCGCCGGGCGGGAGCGCCAGGCGGTCGGCGTCGCGCTGGGCGCCCTCGCCCCGCACTTGCCGCGCTACCGGCGGTCGCTGGCGAACTACGCCAGGGAACTGCTCTGACCTGGGGTTCCTTTGGAGAGGTGCGGGCCCGGTTCGTACAGTGGTGCGGGTGAACATCACCCCCATGCGACCCGAGCACGGCCCCGAGGTGCTCGCGATCTTCCAGCACGGCATCGACGGCGGCAACGCGACGTTCGAGACCGCCCCGCCCACATGGGAGAAGTTCTCGGCGGGCAAGCTGCCCGACCACCGGTTCGTCGCCGTCGAGGACGGCCGCGTGCTGGGCTGGGCCGCGCTGTCGCCGATCTCCGACCGCGAGGTGTACCGGGGCGTCGCCGAGGTGTCGATCTACCTCCACCCCGACGCGCAGGGCCGGGGCCTCGGCCGGACGCTGCTCGAAACCCTGATCGAGTCCAGCGAGCGGGGCGGCCTGTGGACGCTCCAGGCCGGGATCTTCCCGGAGAACACCGCCAGCATCCGGCTGCACGAGGCGTGCGGGTTCAAGCTGCTGGGAATCCGGGAGCGGATCGGCCGCCACGACTTCGGCGGCGCCTCGCGGTGGCGTGACGTGGCGCTGCTGGAACGCCGCAGCCCCGCCGTCGACTGAGCGGGGCGTCCCGCGCGGGGACGCCCCGGCCCGGATCGGACGGTGTCAGCCGACGCGGCGGGCCAGCGCCGGAACGCGCCGCACCAGCAGCGCGTCCACCAGCAGCGCGGCCAGCATCGTCACCCCGGCCAGCGGGAACAGCACCCCCACCACCAGCATGATCGCCGCGACCGCCAGCGTCGTGCGGCGGTCGCCGGTGCGGCGGGGCGCGCCGAGCCCGCCGGACGGGCGGCGCTTCCACCACATCCACACGCCCGTCACCGTCAGCAGGACCAGCGCCAGGCACGCCGCCAGCATCACGGCGGTGTTGAGGGGGCCGTACCGGCGGCCCTCGTGCAGCGCGATGCCCTGCTCGACGGCCTTGGCCAGCACCCCGTACTCGTTCCAGCCGTAGGAGCCGAGGACCGCGCCGGAGTACTGGTCGACGTGGACGGTGCGCTCGTCGGCCGGGTCGTGACGGGAGGCGACGGTGACGGTGTAGACGCCGCGTTCGCCGCGTGGGAGCAGCACCTTGTACTCGCAGGCGGCGGGCGGGCAGTGCGGGGCGCGGGCCGCGGCGGCCCGCAGCGCCCGCTCGACCGGCGCCGCGCCGACC
>NZ_BCQR01000262.1 GCF_001552175.1 Actinomadura kijaniata NBRC 14229 | reverse complement strand
GGGCGCCACCCGAGACAGCCCCCGACCTCGACCCGGTCGAAGGCATCTGGTCGGTCCTACGCCGCACCAGCCAGGCCAACACCGCCTTCACCGACCCCGAACACCTGATGCGCTCACTACGCCATGGCCTGCGCACGATCCAGTACCGCAGCGACACCCTCAACGGCTGCCTGGCCGCCACCGGCCTCACCCTGACGCCATCACACATTGAAGCTCAGTAGTTGCCGGGCGTCCTCTGCTGTTGAGCAGCTGCGATCCGGGTGGCGTACACCCGGTAGGCCTTGCGTTCGGCCGGCCCGGCGCCCTCGGCGGCGAGGGCTGCGCTCTGTTGCAGCGCGGCGTGGTGGAGTTCGAGCGACACGGTGAGACGGATGCAGTAGCCCTTGCCACGGCGGATGATCCGCCCCCAGATGAGCGCGGCGCGGCTGGTGTCGTCGCCGACGGCCCGCAGGTGGTCGGCGAGCAGGCCGGGCAGATCGAGCGTCACGGGCGCGTCCGCGGCGGGGCCGGACGGCTCCTGGGGAACGGGCAGCGCGTCCAGCTCGGCGGGGAGCTGGCGGACTTCGGCGGCGTCCAGGACGCGGCGGATGGTCTTGGGCGCGACGTGATGCTCGCGGGCCAGGGCCTTGACGGCAGCGCCTTGAGAGTAGGCGGTGACGACCTCGGCGGCCTTGTCCGCGGCAAGCGCGGTCGGGCGGCCGAGGGTCTTGCCGGAGGCCTGGGCGGCGGCGACGCCCTGCCGGGGTGGAGAGGCTGTTCGCCGCGATCGAGCGCATTGCCCGCGTCCACACCTTCGCCAAAGGGATGGGTATCGCCGCCCCCCAGCTCGGCATCGGCCGGGCAGCGGCCGTCATCCAGCCCGCCGAGGCGGGTACCGGCGCGATCGTGCTGCTCAACCCCCGCGTCACCGCGTTCTCCCCAGAAAGCGACGAGCAGTACGAGGGGTGCCTGTCGTTCTTCGACGTCCGCGGCCTGGTTCTCCGCCCCCTGCAGATCACCGTCGAGACCACCACACTGGATGGCACCATTGTGACCACGGTCTACCAGCAGGGACTTGCCCGGCTGATCGCCCACGAGATTGATCACCTCGACGGACGTCTGTATCTGGACCGGATGCGGCCCGGCATCGAGCCCATCCCCGTCGAGCAGTACCGCCAGACCGGGCAGTCCTGGGCGTACGACTCCTGACTCAGGCCTGCCCATGGCGCGCACGTGAACGCCCACGCTCCTGACGCCGCCGCCAGCGCCGGACTGGATGCCCTGGCCGAACTGGGCCGCACCGAATCCCGCCACGTGCTGGCCGAGCTGGTCCGGCTGGACACCGCGCTGCAGCCCTGGGCGCACCACTCCACCGTCGCCGAGTTCCACCACGCGCTCCGGGGAAACCCCGGCGTGGTCGGGCTGCGTCACCGACGATACAACCCCCCACCCGCACGCCCTCCGGCGCTGCCCGGCGCTGCCCGGCGCCGTCAGCCCGGCGCATCTCCTCGATGCTGTGTCCGTGGAAGCGGCGAGCGGCCGCCGATCGGTCGGACTGCGTGTCGGCCCGGCTGGCTTGCCACCTGACGAAAGACTCCAGGCCATGTCCGATCCCATGACCCCCGCCGCCTCCACTGCGGTGGCCGCATCGGCCGCTTCGGCCGCGACCGTGCGGCCCCGGTGGCGGGATCTGCCAGCCGTCGTGCGGCAGGCCCTTGCCGATCGCATCGGGCCGGTCGCCTGGGTGCAGGACCAACGCGGCGGTTTCACCCCGGGGCTGGCAGTACGGGTCCGCAGCGCCGGTGGGCAGCGCGTGTTCGTCAAAGGCATCAACACCACCCAGGTCCCCGCGCTGGCCGCCAAGTACCGCCTCGAAGCCCAGGCCACAGCCGCCCTACCGCCCACCGCCCCGGCGCCGCGGCTGCTGTGGTCAAAGCAGGTCGCCGGATGGTTGCTGCTGGTGCTGCAGGACCTGCCCGGCCGCTACCCCGATTTTGCTCCCGGCTCGCCCGACCTGCCCTCGGTCGTGGCCGCCCTCCAACGCGCCGCCGCCGTGCTGACCCCCAACCCTTGGCCGGCTGCCCCGCCCGCCATCCAGGAGCTGGGCGACCTGGTCCACGGCTGGCGCGCGCTGGCCGACCATCCTCCCGCTGACCTGGACGCCTGGGCTCGCCGCTACCTGCCCGCCTTGGCCGACGGCGAGCGCGCCTGGCTGACCGCCGCCGACGGTCCCACGCTGCTGCACGGTGATCTGCGCGCCGACAACATGATCATCACTGAAGGGGGCGACACCCCGGGCCGGGCGGTGTGGCTGATCGACTGGGCACAGCCCTACCAGGGCAGCCCCTGGATCGATCTGGTCGACCTGATTCCCCATCTCATCCTGGCCGGCCACACTCCCGCCGCCGCCGAACACGTGGTCGCCCAACCGCTGGCGCAGCTGGGCGTCGAAGAGGAGGTCATCACCAGCTACGCCATCGCCTTCGCCGGATACTGGGCGCGCATGTCACGGCTGCCGGCTCCCCCCGGCGCCCCGAATCTGCGCGCCCACCAGGCCCGCGCCTGCCAGGCGGCCTGCCGGTGGATCGCGCACCGCACCGGCTGGGGTTGACGCGGACCAGGCAGTCCACCGGCGCGGTGCGGGAAGGCGCGGTGGCCGGGATGCCTCCCAGCGCTCCCGGCCACCCGCGTGCGCCGTCCCCCCGGAGCGGCGCCTCCACGAAGGAGCGGCCGTCACGCTACCGGTCCTGAAGGCGGCGTCAGGGGCGGTCGGTGACACTTCCGGGTACGCCCGGTTGTGTGGTCTTCTCACCGCCACGTTCCTGTTAATTCAGTGCGCCTGTTGCCCAGGGCGGGGTGCGGTGGATGATGATGACCTGGTCAATACCGGTGGTGGTCAGCGCCGATCGCACCTGCCTGGTGGGGTTGAGCAGCACCAGGCGGCCACCGGGCCGGGTCAGCCGCCGCCACCAGATCACCAGCAGCCCCAGCCCGGCCAGGCTGGCGAAGGTCAGGTGCGCCAGCTCCAGCGCCACCGATGCGCCCAACACTCCTGCCACCGCACTGGCCAACTCGGCGTCCAGCAGACCGGTGGTGGTGTGGTCCAGTTCCCCGGCCAGCCCCACCCGGACGGGCACGGCGGGGAAGAGAAGCAGGCCCAATAAGCCCGAACATGTGTCTACCCGCCCCAGGAAGACGGCGGTCACCCGAACCCGTTCCCGAGCCGATAGAGAGGACTCCGAGAACCTCATCTGGTTCTTCCGAAACGGACGGTCTCTCTTTTTATCGGCCTTCGCCCTGTCATCTGTGGTCGCGGAGGAAGGCGGGGATGTCCGCGCGGGTGGGATAGTTCCGCAGAGGGGACGGCCTGTCCTGGAGGAACGCGGTGATGACGGCGGCGGCTCGGTCGTTGTTGTCGTCCAGGCCGTTCCACATGCGGTGCCCGACGCCGGGCATGTACTGGGTGCGCTCGACGGCCGGGGCATTGGCGAGGATGGCGGTCGCCCATTGGCGGAGCTGTGACGAGCACTCGGCGATCATCAGCATCGCGGGGGTGCGGGAGCGTCGCAGTCGCGGGGCGATGGGGGGCGAGCCCTTGAGCCCCTGCTGGATGCGCAGGCTCGCGGCGGGGTTGAAGGAGAAGTTCCGCGCGGTGTCCTCGGTGGGGATGCGGTGCGCATCCCGGGCGCAGTAGGCCGAGGCGGTGTCGCTGCCCAGGTCGGCGGCCCGGAAGGCGTTGGCGCCTTCGGCCTGGCCGATCAGGCCGGTGTCGGGGGCCAGCAGTCCCAGGCGCATCAGGCCGAGCGCGACGGCGTACCGCGGCAGGCGCGTCGACCGCGGTCCGGTCATGGCCGGGGCCAGGCCGCGCGCGGACGGTCGTCCCCGGTGCCCGCTGATCCGGGTGGTGGGGCCGTCCATCGGGCCGGGCTCGGCGATGATCGCCCGGCGCATGGGGGCGGCGACGCGCGGGGTGGCCAGGGCCTGGGCGAGCACGACCGCGCCCGCGGAGAAACCGAGGACGTCGACCCGCCCCTTGTCCAGGCGGTCGATGAAGGCGGCGAGGTCGCGGACGGACCGGGAGACGGAGTACTCCCCGATGGGGAGCAGACCGCTCCGCCCGCCGCCGGCGTGCTCGTAGGCGTAGACGTCGTGGCCTTGGCGCGCCAGTAGCTGAAGGAACCGGTGGTCGAGCACGGAGATGCCGCGGACGGGACCACCGTGCAGGTACACCAGGGGGGTCGAGCGCCGGGCGGTGCCGGGGGCGGGCGGGTAGTGGTACACCGCGACCCGGCTTCCGGTGGCCAGGTTCCAGTGCTGCGTGGCCACGAACGGCAGGGCGGGCGGGTAGCGCCGCCGGATGGGCGCGGTGGGAACGCAGACCGACGCCGTGAGCGCGGCGGCGATGACCACCGGCAGGAGCGGTCGCAGCCGGCCGGGCCAGGTGCGGCGGCGCCCCCGCCACAGCGCGGCGAGGGTCCCGCATCCCAGGGTGGTCAGCCACGCGGCCAGCCCCGAGCCGGCTCCGCCGGTCAGGACGACCAGCGCCAGGAACAGTCCGGCCAGTCCCGCGACGGCGGCCGTGCCCAGGATCAGGCGACCGGCGAAGCGGGCGGGGCGGAGGGGGGTTTTGGGCATGAGAGTCCCTACGAAGATTTCCAAACGTTGTTTCAAAACAACGTTAGCATTCCGGACTAGGCTGGTGACCGTGGGAAGACCGAGAATCAACGACGACGCGGTGAGGGACCGTCTCGTCGAGTCCGCGACCGAGCTGTTCGCCACCCGCCCGCGGGAGTCGGTCACCGTCCGCGCCCTGGCCGCGGCCGCCGGGGCCTCGACCGCGGCGCTGTACTCGCTGTTCGGCGACAAGGACGGGCTGGTCGCCGAGGTGCGCAACAGGGCGGTCGTCGGGCTGTTCCGGGACCTGTCGGCGGTGCCGGCCTCCGAGGATCCCCTGGCCGACCTGCACGCGCTCGCCGTCACCTACCGGCGGTGGGGGCGCGAGCACCGCCACCTCTACATGGTGCTGTTCGGTGGCGTGCAGACCTTCGACCCCTCGGGGCAGGTGGGCACCGGCGATCCCGTGCGGCCGCTGATCGAGGCGATAGACCGCGCCCTGTCGGCATCCATGCTCAGCGGCGACGTGACGCTCATCGCCCTTTCGATCTGGGTGACCCTGCACGGCCTGGTGATGCTCGAACTGGCCGGAACGCTCGACACCACCACGGCCGACGCCGCGTTCGAATCATCCCTCCGTGCCACGCTGCGCGGCTGGACGGTCCCACCGACCTGACCCTGGAGCCCGAGCGAGGTGCGGCGCGAACGCATCGACGCCGGCCGAGCGGGGGACGACGCGGGAGCGATGGAGACGCCGCCGCGGGTGGAGCGCGCCCCGGCCGGGCCGGCGGCCCCGATCCAGGTACCGATCGGGGACCTGTGTTCGCTCAATCCCGTGCCGGATCACCTGCGGATTGGCGCGCCATGAGCGGCGGGGACCTTTGCAGCACCCTCCGGCAAACTCCCCACCGCTACGGCCAAAGTGTGCGCCGTTGTCCAATCTGCACGCCGGGCCGGTGCACGGTGAACTAGGGGTGCTGCTGAGAACCGTGTCATGAGCCCCAAATGAGCCCGCGGTAGCGGATCAGTACGGCCCGCGGGGCTGGTGAGCCCGGCTCGGAAGAGCGCTACCGCTTCAACGGCATTGACCAATGGGTCCAGTGGCGCCCGGCCGAATGACAGCCACCGCACCCGGCTCAGCGAGCGGTGAAACCGCCGTCCACGTAGACGACGGTGCCGGTCATGGCGGTGGCGTCCAGCGCGACGTGCCCGACGGTGACAGCCACGTCCTTGGGCTCGGTCAGGCCCCCGAGCAACATCCGTCCGCGTTCGACCGCCAGCTCACGTTCGACGCGTTCCGGTTCGGCTCCTTGCTGGTAGGCCGCGATGTAGGCGGCGGTCATCGGCGTGCGGGTGCCACCCGGGCTCACGCAGTTGACCCGCACCCGAGGCGCCAGATCCACGGCCAGGTTGACGGTGAGGCCGTGCAGCGCGGCCTTGCTGGCCCCGTACGCGGCGTGCCGGTCGATGCCGCGCACCGCGGCCGTGCTGCCGATGAAGACAACGCCGGCGCCATCGGCCAGGACGTCCAGCAGGGCCCGGGTGAGCAGCATCGGCGCGGAGACGTTGATGTTCCACAGGGCTTCGAGCTCGGCCCGGGTGGTGGCGGCGAACTCGCGCACGTGGTCGATGCCGGCGGCGTGGACCAAAGCCGCGACCGGGCGTCCAGCGACCGCGTCGGCGACGGTGGCCATGCCGGCGTCGGTGGTGAGATCGGCAATGACCGGTTCGAAGCGGCCCGGTCCCTGGATGCCCGCTCCGACCTTGTGCAGCTCGGCGGCGCGGCGCGCGACCCCGAGCACGGTGAGGCCCCGATCGGCCAGATGGCGGGCGACGGCGGCGCCGATTCCGCTGCTGGCACCGGTGACCACGGCGACTGTCATGTTTCGCTCCCGGATAGAATCGTCAGGTTCCTGACAAGTATTGAGAGTTCGTCAGGAACCTGTCAATGTTGGAGGGTGCGATGAACGCCGACGACGTCTGCCTGAGCTTCCTGGTGCGTCAGGCGTGGCTGAACATGCGGTCGGTCGTGGACGACGCGCTCGCCGCGCACGACCTGTCGGTGGCGCAGTACGCGACGCTGCTCGTCCTCGACGAGCAGCCCGGCGCCTCCGTCGCCGAGGTGGCCCGCGCGGTGGCCAGCGCCCGCCAGTCCGCCAACGAACTGCTGGCCGGGATGGAGCGCGCCGGGCTGGTGGAACGCCGCCCCCACCCGCAGGATCGCCGCAGCCAGAAGATCCAGCTCACCGCCCTAGGACGCGCGCGACTGGAGGCCGCAAGGCCCTCGGTTCACGCGCGTGAGAGCGAACTGGAGGCGGGCTTCGACCAGGCGCAGCGCGCCGTCGTCCGCGAATGGCTCGCACGCATGGCCAAGGCCAGTCCCGCCTGACCGGTCGTGCGCCGCTACATCGCTGAGCGCTCTGGGCCCTCGGCCGTCACCCGCCGGACGCGGTAGTTCCAGCGTCTGAGAACCCGGACAACGGTTTCCGTTCCGTTGTTTCTCAACCCCCGGATCAAGATCCATTGCCTCTTTCCGACTTAGTTGGCGTTTGATCCACGGTTGTGTAGCTCAAACGCCCACTCAACCATGATGGGGCAGCAGGTCGGGGATCCAGGACTCAACGCTCATCGCAGGGTCGTGCATCTCGGCCACGTCCACCACACCGCCATGCCGCAGAACCTTGGCGGCCCGCTGGTAGCAGTGGCCTCGCGCGGGCCAGTGTCCCTGCGCCAAGATCACTCGCCGTAGTTCCTGAGGGACCTGGCGGAAGAGTCCGGCGGGTGCTGGCCCGGCCACCGCCATCAACTCGAAGCAGGCCGCGTGAGCGATCGCCACCGTCCGGTACGCGCGCACCTCCTGGGCGAACCGGGCCATGGCGCATCGGAAGGGTGTCGCCGAGAAGTTGGCCAACACCCGTGCCTCGCCTTGCGCGTTGAGCAGGACAGCGGCCTCAACCAGGAGGCCTGTCTCCAGCATGTCCAGGCGGGCGCCCTCGAACATCTCATCCACGCGCCGGTTCAGATCTTCGATGGTCAGCACGGTTCAGCCCTCGATGGTGGCCAGTACGCGGGTGATGCGCTGTACGGCCAGGGCCTTGTCGGCCAGGGGGGCGACGGGCTGGTTCCAGGACCACATGAACTCGCCGTCGCGCACGTGGATCTGCTCGCTCAGGCTGCCGGCGTTGGGGTTGCGCACCTTCAGCACCGGCCCGTGGCTGGTCTCGGTCAGCTCGGTGCGCAGGCGAGCCTGTTCCAGGTCGTAGGCCAGTTCGGCCAGGTGGGTCTCGGGGGGAGTGGTGTCCATGGCCGGGCACCGTAGAGCTGGCTCGGCATAGAAATTTCACCGCCGTGAAACCGGGGCAGGGGAGCGTTTGGTCAGTGCGGGATGCCCATCCTGCTGGCCAGGCCGCGCAGTTCCCGGCCGGTCGCGGCGCTGCGGTTCTGCTGGATCATCACCGCGACGGTTTCGGCGACTTGGCGGGAGTTGCGGATCTTATGGGGTGCGACCGCTTCGGCGCGCAGCAGCCAGCGTTCGGCCTGGCGCCGGGTCTTGCGGTCGCGGGCCAGGCCGCGGCCGACGTCGGCCAGGAAGGTGGCGTGCCGGCCCCGGCGCGGGGCGATCTTGTCCTCATCCACGGTGCGGGCCAGCTCCAGCAGGGCGCCGCCGCTCTCGCCACGTTCGGTGGCCAGGGCCACTCGCCACACGCCCACGTTGCTGGCGGAGAACGCGCCCCAGTTGCGGCCGGGGGTGTCGGGGGTGCGGGTCGCCAGTTCGGCGGCCTGGTCGAGCCAGTGCCGCGTCCGGTCGGCGTTGTAGATGACGGTGGCGCTCAGGGCGGCGGCCAACGTGATCATTCCCAGGACCTGCACGCCCATGTCGTCCCGGATGTGGGGTTCCAGGGTCTCGGCGGCCTGCTCGGCGGCGGCCAGCGTCTGTTCCCGGGCGTTGGTGGGCATCGTGTGGATGCGCAGGCTGGCGGCCTTGCCGATGCTGACGGGGTCGTCCAGGAGGGTGGCCGCCTCCTGGGCTTTCATCGCGGCGATCGAGGCCAGGTCCCCATACCCCAGATCCTTGGAGACGAAGGTCGCCGTCTGGAAGGCGTCGATCAGCGTCTCCAGCGCCCGACGGCAGGCCAGTTCGTCGGCCGGGTCACAGGCGTGGACGTGCAGCTCTCCGATGAGCTGGGGCAGTTTCTGCCCTACCACCAGGTGTTTGTACTCCGACCGGTCGATCCTGCCCATCTCGGTGATCAGCTCGTCCAGCGGGCGGGCCTCGTCCACCGCCGGGGCGGTCATGGTGTTGGTCATCAGGGCCGCGCGGACCGCGGGGATGGTGGCGTGCGGGCCCGCCTGGACCGGGTCGGCCGTCAGGTGCGGTCCGCCCACCAGGTCGGTCTCTGAGACCCGCAGGGCGGACGCCAAGGCGCTGATGTGCGAGCGGCGGTCCAGGGCGCGCTGTCCCCGTTCGGCCATGCTCAAGAACGCGGGCGACAGACCGGCCAGCCCCGCCAGCTCGACGAGGGTCAGCCCTCGCCATCGGCGCAGCACCCGCAGCCGTGCACCGATCGTGTGCTGATCCCACATCCCCTGGTCGTGCATTGGTGCGCCTCCTGGTTGGTCGCCCCTCCAGGGTAGGCACGCGTTGTGGCCGTTGGGGGAAAGGCGGTGCCGCTGTTGACCGCTGCGCGGTGCCACCGGGGTGGGTCCCGGTGGCACCGCGGCGGGCCGGGGTCAGTGCCAGCGCAGGTTGCTGGAGCGGCGACCGCACCGGCGCAGCAGCCGATCCAGGCCGCGCCGCCAGCCCGGCGCCATCGGGCCCGGGCCAAACGCCCCGCTCCAGCAGCGGCGGCAGATCGCGGACTCGGGCTTCATCAGCTCGCGGTCCTGCTGGGGCAGGCGCGGGTAGGCGTCCTGCAGCAGCACGCCCATGTCGGTGTGCTGGTAGAGGTAGTGCATTCCGCTGTGCACCGGCGCCCAGTAGTCCCGCAGGCAGTGCCGGCAGGTCATCTTGACCATCGCGTCGGCCCAGCGCGGCGGGCACAGCCACGCGGGTCGGCGCTGGTGGGTCAGGCGGGCGCGGTTGCGGTAGCGCGCCCGCCGAAGGCGCAGCGTGCGGAAGGGACGGGTCGTGCGCAGCGATCGGAACATGGGCGGTCCTTTGCGGTGAAGGCGGCTGGTGCCGCGGGCGGTGCTGTCGCGACAGCCCCC
>NZ_BCQR01000261.1 GCF_001552175.1 Actinomadura kijaniata NBRC 14229 | reverse complement strand
AGCGCCGCGCACAGGGCGTCGACCTGTTCGGCGCGGCCGGTGAAGTCGGCCACGTCGCCGGGGAGCTGCGCGGGCCGCGCCGCCGGAGGCGCGGGCGCCCCGGGGCCGCCGGGGGACGCCAGCACCCGCGCGTGGATCCCGCTGAGCTCGGGTCCGGGCTCGATGCCCAGCTCCTCGGCCAGGACGCGGCGGGCGTCGTCGTAGACGGCCAGCGCCTCGGCCTGGCGGCCCGACCGCGACAGCGCCAGCATCAGCAGCCCGCGCGGCCGTTCCCGCAACGGGTGCTCGGCCACCAGCGCCGACAGCTCGGCGACGATCTCGGCGTGGTCGCCGAGTACCAGGTCCAGGGCGAACCGGCGGTCCAGCGCGGTGAGCCGCCGCTCGGTCAGCCGGGCGCGCTGCGTCTCGGCGAACGGCCCCGGCAATCCGGCCAGCGGCTCGCCCCGCCACCGGCCCAGCGCCGTCCGCAGCAGCTCGCGCGCCCCCGCCGGGTCCCTCGCGGCGCGGGCGGCCTCGGCGGCGGCGAGGTCGCGTTCGAAGTCGGCAGCGTCCAGGGCTCCGTCGGGCAGCCGCAGCGCGTACCCGCCGCCGACCGTGACCAGGACCCGCGCGGCGTCGCCGGAGCCCCGGCCCGGCTCCAGCAGGCGGCGCAGCCGGGAGACGTAGGTGCGCAGCGCGCCCACCGCCCGCGCCGGGGGGTCGTCACCCCACAGCGCGTCGACCAGTTCCTGCGCGGAGGCGGCCCGGCCCTCGCGCAGCAGCAGCGCGGCGAGCAGCGCGCGCTGCTGGGGCGGGCCGAGGTCGAGCTCGTCCGCGCCGCACCGGCCGCGTACCGGTCCCAGCACTGTGAACCGCAGGTCCGCTAGCCGATTGTCCATCGATGACCACCATAAAGGTCCGTTTCATGAGGAAGAATCACCTCGTGACGAATGCACCGTTCCTCCGCTTCGCCGTGCTCGGCCCCGTGCGCGCCTGGCGGAACGGGGAGCCGTCGCCGGAGGAACTGGCGCTGGGCGGACCCCAGCAGCGGGCGCTGCTGGCGACGCTGCTCCTCCGTTCCGGACGCGCCGTGCCGATCGACGCGCTGGTGGCGGCGGTGTGGGGGGAGGAGCCCCCGGCGCGGGCGGTCGGAACGCTACGCACCTATGTGTCCCGGTTGCGGCGGGTTCTGGAGAACGACCGGACCCGGCCAGCGGTCCTGCGGTCGGCCGGCGACGGCTACCGGCTGGACGTCCCCGACGGCGCGCTGGACCTGACCGGGTTCGACCGGCGCGTGGCCGAGGCGGCGCGGCGGACGGCGGGCGGCCGGTCCCGCGCCGACCTGGACGCGGCGCGGCTGCTGCTGACCGAGGCCCTGGAGCTGTGGAGCGGCGAGCCCCTGGCCGGGCTGCCCGGCCCGTTCGCCGAGACGCAGCGCTCCCGGCTCGCCGAACGCCGCCTGGCCGCCCGGCGGTCCCGCCTGGAGATCGACCTGGAGCTGGGGCGGTATGCCGAGGCCGTCGCCGAGCTGACCGCGCTGACGGCCGAGCACCCGCTGCGCGAGGACCTGCACGGACTACTGATGCTGGCGCTGTCCCGCGACGGGCGGCAGGCCGAGGCGCTGGCGGCCTACGCCGCGCTGCACCGCACGCTCCGTTCCGAACTGGGCGCCGATCCCGGCCCCGAACTGCGCCGCCTGCACGCCCGGCTGCTCGCGGGCGACCCGGCCCCGGCCCCGCCCGAACCCGAGCCCGACCTCGGCCCCGTGACGCGGCCCGCGTCGCTGCCCGCCGACCTGGCCGACTTCACCGGCCGCGCCGACCTGGTCGCCCGCCTCACCGCCCGCCTCACGGCGCCGCCCGGCGCCGCCCCCACCGTGATCGCGCTGTCCGGCGCGGGCGGCGTCGGCAAGACCGCGCTGGCCGTCCACGTGGCGCACCGGGTGCGCGGCGACCACCCCGACGGGCAGCTGTACGCCGACCTCCAGGGCGTCGGGGAACGGCCCGCCGAGCCCGCCGCCGTGCTGGGCGAGTTCCTGCGGGCGCTCGGCGTGCCCGACGGCGCCCTGCCCGAGAGCGAGGCCGAACGCGCCGCGCTCTACCGCACCCGCCTGGCCGGACGCCGCGTGCTGGTCCTGCTCGACAACGCCCGCGACGCCGAACAGGTCCGCCCGCTGCTGCCCGGCGACCCCGGCTGCGCCGTGCTCGTCACCGGCCGCGCCCACACCGTCGGACCGGCCGGGGCGTGGTCGGTGCCGCTGCGGGCGTTCGCGGCGGACGAGGCGTCCGCGCTGTTCACCGGCATCGTCGGGGAGGAACGCGCCGCCGCAGAGCCCGCCGCCGTCGCCGAGGTCCTGCGCCTGTGCGGGCACCTGCCGCTGGCGGTGCGGATCGTCGCCGCCCGGCTGGCCGCCCGTCCCGGCTGGACGGTCGCCGCCCTCGCCCGCCGCCTCGCCGACGACCGGCGCCGCCTCACCGAGCTGCGGGTCGGCGACCTGACCGTGGAGACGACGTTCCGGCTCGGCTACGACCAGCTCGACGACCGGCAGCGGCGCGCGTTCCGCCTGCTCGCGCTGCCCGAGACCGCCGGGATCGCCCCCGCCGCGGCCGCCGCGCTGCTCGGCGAGCCCGCCGAGCCCCTGCTGGACTCCCTGGTGGACCTGGGCCTGCTGGACACGCCCACGCCCGGCCGCTACCGCTACCACGACCTGCTGTGGCTGTTCGCCCGGCAGACCGCCGAACGCGAGGACACCCCCGCCGAACGCCGCGCCGCCCTGACCCGCCTGCTGGAGTTCCTCGTCGCCACCCAGCGGCGGGCGCTGCGGCTGGTCCGCCCCGGCTCACCGGCCGCGGACGGTCCGGACGGCGGACCGGCGTTCGCCTCCGCCGACGCCGCCCGCGCCTGGACCCTGGGCGAGCTGCCCGACCTGCTCGCCCTCGTCCGGCAGGTCGCCCGCGACCCGCTGCACACCGCCCCGCACGGCCCCGGCGACGCGCTCGCCGGGGCCGCCGAGCTGCTGCTCGCCCTCGACCCGGTCCTGGAGGACGGCTACCGCTGGAGCGAGGTCGAACCGGCCGCCCGCGCGGTGCTGGCGGCGGCGGCGCGGCGCGGCGACACCCGCGCCGAGGCCCGCGCCCGGCACGCCCTGGGCCGCCTGTTCACCCACACCAGCCGCCTGCCCGCCGCCCGCGAGCACACCGAGCGCGCCGTCGCCCTCGCCCGCGCCGCCGACGACGCCGGGCTGCTGGCCGCCGCCCTGGACCTGCTCGCGCACGTGGCGTTCTACGAGCACGACCTCACCGAGGCGATCGCCCGCCTGGAGGAGTCCCGCGACCTGGCCCGCCGCCTCGGCGACGCCGTCGGGGAGGTCGAGCGCACCGCCAGCATCGCCTACGCCCTGGTCGAACGCGGCGCCGCCGGCGACGGCCCCCGCGACGACATCGTCCGGGCGGAGGCCGTGGCCGACCACGCCCGCGGCCTGGCCCGCGCCCACGGCCACGCCGCCGCCGAGGCGTACGCCCTCTACATCCTCGGGATCGCGCTGCGCGAGCAGGGCCGGCTGGACGAGGCCGTCGCCCGGTTCGACGACGGCCTGGCGATCTCCTGGTCGCAGGGGCTGCGCGCCCGCGAGTCCTACCTGCTGCTGCGCATCGCCGAGACGCAGCTGCTGCGCGGCCGCCCGCGCCAGGCGCTCACCAGCGCCGGCAAGTCGCTGGACATCGGCCGGGAGATCGGCGAGGAGTACCAGCAGGGCCGCGCGCTGGTCGCCCTCGGCCACGCGCACGCCGCGCTGCACGCCCCCGACCTGGCCCGCGCCCGCTGGCGGGAGGCGCTGACCCTGTTCGAGCGCCTCGACGTCGCCGAGGCCGCCTCGGTCCGCTCGCTCCTGACCGGCGCTAGAGCCAGTCCCTCCACCTGAACAGCGCGTACAGGCCCACGCCGAACACCACCAGCAGCGCCGTGCTCGTGTAGAAGCCCCACATCCGCTCCGCGCCCGGATACGGCACGTTCTGCCCGTAGAAACCGGTGATCGCCGTCGGGACCGCGATGATCGCCGCCCAGCTGGTGACCTTCTTCATCACCTCGTTGAGCCGGTTGCCCTGCAGCGCGATCCGGGTGTCCAGCAGGTTGGCGACCAGGTCGCGCAGCCCGTCGGTCCACTCGCCGACGCGCAGCGCGTGGTCGTGGACGTCCTGGAAGTAGGGGAGCATCGGCTCGGTCACGAGCCGCAGGTCGCGGTGCATCAGCGTGGTGAGGACCTCGCGCATCGGCAGCGCCACCCGGCGCAGCGCCATCAGGTTCTTGCGCAGCAGGAAGCTGCGGTGCTGGATCTCCCGGACCGGGCGGTCGTCGGCGAAGATCAGGTCCTCCAGCTCGTCGGCCTCGTCGTCCAGCGCCTGCGCCGCGTCCATCTGCCGGTCCACCACCAGGTCGAGCAGCCCGTGCAGCAGCACCGCCGGAAGAGGGCCGCGCGGCCCGCCGCCGGCGAGGTCGGGGCCGTCGTCCCACCGCCTGATCAGGGCGTCCACGTCGAACTCGGGGTCCTGGCGGACGGTGACCAGCGCCCGTTCGGTGACGAACGCCGACACCTCGTGCAGCTCCAGCCTCGCGCCGTCGATCCGCGGCGCGTAGACGTTGAGGAACAGGTAGCCCGCGTAGCGGTCGAGCTTGGTGCGCTCCTGCGAGGACACCGCGTCCTCCACCGCCACCGGGTCCAGGCCGAGTTCCTCGGCGACGGGCGGCAGGTCCTCGGGGTCGGGGGCGCACAGGTCCACCCACACGACCGTGCCGGGTCCGGCGAGCAGGTCACCGAGGTCGGCGACCGGGAACCCCTCGGCCGCGACGGCGCCGTCCCGCCACGCGCGGGTGCGGGGCGGCCGCACCCCGATCCGGTTGCCGGGGTGGGCGTCGGGGTCGGTCTCGGAGGGGTGGGCGCTCATGGTGGGCCCCTACCCACTGGACGCGGACCAATGATCTTTTCGCGGGCTACCGGCCGGTGGCGCGGGTGGAGGCGCGGACGACCAGCTCGCCCGGCAGGGTGCGGGGCTCGGGACGGGTGCCGTTCAGCAGGGTGAGCAGGGAGCGCATCCCCTCGGCGCCCAGCTCCTCGGCCGGGAGCCGGACGGTGGTCAGCTCCGGTTCCAGGGCCGTGGCCAGCAGGACGTCGTCCATCCCGGTCACCGACAGGTCCGCGGGCACCTCCAGGTCCCGGGCGCGCGCGGCCTTGTACGCCCCCGCCGCCATCAGGTCGTCGTCGCAGACCAGCGCGGTGGGGCGGGCGGCGGGGTCCGGCGCGGCGTCCAGCAGGCGGCCCGCCGCGTCCTTGGCCTCGGCGATGTCGAGGGCCCCGGCCGCGCGGGCCAGCGTGCCGCCGGCCTCGGCCACCGCGGCGGCGAGCGCGGCGTGGCGGGTGTGGAACGTCCACTGGTTCACCGTCGCGGCCACGTGCCCGAACCGGCGGTGCCCCAGCCCCGCCAGATGCGCGACCAGCGCCCGCATCCCGTCGGCGACGCCGAAGTTCACGGTGGGGAACCGGCCGCCGGGGTCGCTGTCGAGCATCACCACGGGGGTGCCGTGGAAGCGTTCGACGACCTCCTCGGGCATCGACGACGCCAGGATGCCGTCGATCGCCTCGTGCGGGGTGGCGAACGGGCTGTCGGCCGGTCCCGCGTCGTCGGGCCAGGGGTAGACCACGACGCCGAGGCCGTGCCGGACCGCCTCGCGCGCCGCGCCCGCGTAGACCGACCCGAAGAACGGGGCGGTGAGCGTGGGGACCATGAGCATCACGGTGCGGGTGGTGCCGAGGCGCAGGCTGCGGGCCGCCGGGTTGGGGCGGTAGCCGAGGCGTTCGGCGGCGGCCTGGACGGCGGCGACGGTCGCGGGCGACACCCGGCCCGCCCACTTGCCGCCGAGGACGAGGGAGACGGTGGACTGCGAGACGCCCGCCTCGTGGGCCACGTCCCGGCTGGTGGGGCGGCTGGTCGCGGTCACCTGGTGCTCTTCCTCACGGAGACAACGGTAGAACGCACCACCCGAGAAGTGGTACGTATGACGGGAACAGTAATACGTATGACTGAACGATGGCGGGAGCGGAATGCGGACCTATGTCGAGTTCCTGAGACTGCGCCACGCCGGGCGGCTGCTCGGCGGGACGCTGCTGGGCCGGCTGCCCAACGGCATGGGGATGCTCGCCGTCATCCTCCACGTGCGGGCCGAGGGCGGCGGCTATCCGCTCGCCGGAATGCTCGGCGCGGTCCTCGGCCTGGCCATGGCGGCCGGGCAGCCGGTGCTGGGCCGGGCCATGGACCGGTACGGCCAGCGGTGGGTGCTGCTGCCCTCGGCCGTGGTGTCGGGGCTCGGGTTCGCGCTGCTGGCGCTGGCCGGGTCCGGGCCGCTGCCGGTCACGGTCGCGGCGGTGCTGGTCGCCGGGCTCGCCACCCCGCCGCTGGAGGCCGGGCTGCGGGCGCTGTGGCCGCTGGTGCTGCCCAGCCGGGAGCAGGTCCAGGCCGCCTACGCGCTGGACGCCGCCGCGCAGGAGATCCTGTTCACCGTCGGCCCGCTGCTGGTGGCCGCCGCCGCGCTGGTGAACACCGAGGCCGCGCTGCTGCTGACCGGCGCGCTCGGCGTCGCCGGAACGCTCGTGGTGGTCACCTCGGGGCCGTCGCGGTCCTGGCGCGGCGAGCCGCGGACGGCCGACTGGGCCGGGCCGCTGCGCTCGCCCGGCCTGTGCGTGCTGCTGCTAACGCTGAGCCTGGCGGGCATCGCGCTGGGGGTGTACGCGGTCGCCTCGACCGCCTACGCCGAACGCCTGCACAGCGACGTCGCGCACAGCGTGCTGATGGCCGCGATGTCGGCCGGGGCCCTGGCCGGCGGCCTGGTGTACGGGGCGCGGGAGTGGCCGGGCGAGCACCACCGGCGGCTGCCGTGGCTGCTGGCCGCGCTGGCGCTGGGCTACCTGCCGCTGGTGTGGGCCCCGGCGCTGCCGGTCATGGCGGTGCTGGCGTTCGTCAGCGGCGTGTTCCTGGCCCCCGTGCTGGCGTGCAGCTTCTCGCTGGTGGACCGGCTGGCCCCGGTGGGGACGGTGACCGAGGCGTTCGCATGGGTCGTGGCGGCGATCGGCGCGGGCGGGGCGGTCGGCTCGTTCGTGTCCGGGTTCGGGCAGGAGCTGGCGGGCGTGCCCGGCGCGTTCGCCGGGGCCGGGCTCGGCGGCGTGCTGGCCCTGCTG
Source organism: Actinomadura kijaniata NBRC 14229 (assembly GCF_001552175.1). GTDB lineage: Bacteria > Actinomycetota > Actinomycetes > Streptosporangiales > Streptosporangiaceae > Spirillospora > Spirillospora kijaniata. The sequence goes on along the minus strand of NZ_BCQR01000261.1, from coordinate 2,768 downwards.
GTCTGCCTCCTGGGCGCGCGTGCCCTCCGCCCCGGTGTCCCCGCCGCGCGGGAGGCCGCTACCGTGGGAACATGAACGGCCGGGGGGTATCGCGGAGCGCGGTCCTCCTGCTGCTCGGGTTCGGGCTGCTGCTGGGGCTGCTGGCGATGCACGGGCTGTCGGCGTCGCCGTCACCGGTCCACGTCGCCGAACCCGTCCTGGCCACCCACCACGGCCTCGGGCATCACGGCGAGCCCATCACCCACGGGTTCGCGGCGGGCGACGGGGTGGCCGGGCACCTGACGGGCTGCGAGAGCGGCGCGGTCTGCTTCGCGCTGCTGGGCGGCGTGCTGCTGCTGGCGTTCGGCGTGCCGCGGCTCCTCGGGGTCCTGCCGGTGCCGCGCACGTCGCCGTGGAACGCGGCCCTGTGGCGGGGACCGCCGCGCTCCCGGCCCCCCGACCTGTACCGACTCTCGGTGTTGCGGCTGTGACAGGCCGGTGACCGGGTGCCATCGTGGGACGGCACCGGTCGCCTCGGCATGCCCACACGACCGTGATGACCAGGGAGAGAACCAGTGAACGGCAAGCTCGCGGCGGTGCTGACCGCCGTTGCGATCGGCACGGCGGCCTGCGGCGGGGGCGGGGGGACGGCGCGCGACGCCCACAGCCCCTCGTCCGCCCCGGCCGCCACGCAGGCGGCGGGGAAGTACAACGCGCAGGACGTGATGTTCGCGCAGATGATGATCCCCCACCACCGGCAGGCGGTGGAGATGTCCGACATCGTGCTGAAGGGCTCGACCGACCCCGAGATCAGGAGGCTCGCCGAGCAGATCAGGAAGGCCCAGGGGCCCGAGATCGAGACGATGACCGGCTGGCTGCGCGAGTGGGGCGCGCCCCTCCCCGACGACAAGGCCCCGGCGACCGGCCACGGAGGGCACGAGGGCCACGGCGGGATGGCCGGGATGATGACGGCCGGGCAGATGGCGGAGTTCCGCCGCCTCAAGGGGCGGGAGCTGGACCGGCGCTTCCTCACGATGATGATCGAGCACCACGAGGGCGCGGTCACCATGGCGAAGGACGAGCAGGCCAAGGGCTCCCACCCGGCCGCGAAGACGATGGCCGGGGAGATCGTCCGCACCCAGCAGCAGGAGATCACCGAGATGCGGGGACTGCTGAAGGGGTAGGGACCGCGCGGGCCCCGTCCGGCTCCGGGCGGGGCCCGCCGCCCGCTAGATCCAGGAGGACAGCCAGATGCGGGCGTTCCACTCCTCGTAGGTCATCACCTTGGCGGCCAGCACCGGGTAGAAGTAGGCGAAGTTCGCCAGCACCACGAGGAGGTACGCGCCCGCGATGGACGCGCCGACCAGGCGGCGCGGGGCGGCGTTCGGCAGCGCGGGGGACAGGGGACTCCCCGCCTCGTCGGTCCGCGGCGCCAGGTGCGCGGGCGCGTGCGCCCGCGCCGGGCCGATCAGGTAGCCCAGCACCAGCACCACCGCCATCGCCATGAACGGGATCAGCGGCGTGGCGTAGAACAGGAACATCGTCCGGTTGGCGAACGCCGACGGGAACCAGGTCAGCCAGCCCGCCGCGAACCCCAGCAGGATCGCGCCGGCCCGCCAGTCCCGCACCAGCAGCCAGATCAGCGCGCAGACCACCAGCGCGACCAGCGCGCCCCACCACAGCGCGGGCGTGCCGATCCCCAGGATCTCGCGGGAGCAGCGGGCCGCGCCGCACTCGCCCTTGGGCTCGTTGTAGAAGAACGCCACCGGCCGCCGCAGCACCGGCCAGTCCCACGGCCACGACTGGTAGTCGTGCTTGGCGTCCAGGCCGTTGTGGAACTTCAGCATCTCGGCGTGGTAGTGCCACAGCCGGGGCAGCGCCTCGAACGGCCGCCACAGCGGGTTCGAGGAGGCCTCGCCGCGCCCCCAGCCGCCCGGCCGGAAGATCCAGCCCCACCAGGTCGCCAGGTAGGTGACGACCCCGACGATCACGAGCTGCGCGAACGCCAGCGGCGACTCCAGCGCCAGCGTCCCGGCCAGCGGCCGGCGGACCCCGGCGGCGCGCCGCGCCCCGAAGTCCCAGAACACGGTCATCAGCCCGAACGCCGCCACATAGAAGATGCCGGTCCACTTGGTGGCGCACGCCATCCCCAGGCAGACCCCGGCGGCGATCCGCCACCAGTGCGCCAGGAACGGCCCGTAGGGCGACCCGTCGCCCGTCAGCCGGTCGGCGAGCTGCCCCCGCGACCGGTCCCGGTCGGCGACCAGGCACGCGAAGCCCGCCAGCACCCAGAACATCACGAAGACGTCCAGCAGCGCGGTCCGGCTGGTCACGAACGCCAGCCCGTCCACCGCCAGCAGCAGGCCCGCCGCGCAGCCCAGCAGCGTCGAGCCGGTCATCCGGCGGGCGACCCGGCACAGGATCAGCACCGCCAGCGTCCCGGCGAGCGCGGGCATGAACCGCCAGCCGAACGGTGTCGCCCCGAACATCCACTCCCCGACGGCGATCATCCACTTGCCCGCCGGGGGGTGCGCGACGAACGAGGCCCCGTCCGCCCAGATGTCGGCCTTCGGATCGTTGATGAGGACCTTGTCGGCGTTCTTGACGGTGTTGTGCTCCCAGCCGAACTTCAGCAGGGCCCAGGCGTCCTTGGCGTAGTAGGTCTCGTCGAAGACCACGGCGTGGGGGTTGGCCAGCCGGTCGAACCGCAGCACCCCCGCGAACAGGGTGACCAGCAGCGGTCCGAGCCATCCCCACAGGGGGTTGCCCGGGATCGGCGGGGCGAGCCA
>NZ_BCQR01000260.1 GCF_001552175.1 Actinomadura kijaniata NBRC 14229 | reverse complement strand
CCCCGCCGTAGGCGGCCGCCGCCTGCTCCACGAACCGCGGCTCGTCCTCGACGCGGTAGCGCTCGGAGAAGTGCGTCAGCACCAGCAGCCGCACCCCGCACCCGGCCGCGACCTTCCCGGCCTGCCCGGCGGTCAGGTGGCCGTAGTCGCGGGCCAGCGCGGCGTCCTCGTCCAGGAACGTCGACTCGATCACCAGCATGTCCACGCCGTCGGCCAGCGCGTACACGCCGTCGCACAGCCGCGTGTCCATGACGAACGCGACCTTCTGCCCCGGCCGCCGCACGCTGCACTCGGCGAGGGTGACCGTGCGGCCGTCCGGGGCGGTGACCCGCCCCTCGACCTGCAACCTCCGCACCAGCGGCCCGCGCACGCCGCGCGCGGCCAGCTCGCGCGGCAGCATCGTCACCCCGTCCGGCTCGGCCAGCCGGTACCCGTACGCCTCCACCGGGTGCGACAGCCGCCGCGCGGTCAGGGTGAACGGCGCGTCCCCGGTGTCCAGCTCCGCCGCCTCGCCCGCGACCGGCTGCTCGCGGATGACGGAGGTGTCGTGGAACGCGGTGGCGTGCCGCAGCCGGTCCCAGTAGACCCGGCCGCTCGCGGGGAACGCCGCGTCCACCCGGTGCGCGACGCCGTCGCGGGCGATGCGCTGCACGATCCCGGGGACGCCGAGGCAGTGGTCGCCGTGGAAGTGGGTCACGCAGATCCAGGTGAGGTCGTGGGCGGCGGCCCCGGCCAGCGCCATCTGCCGCTGCGTTCCCTCGCCCGGGTCGAACAGCAGGCCGTGGCCGTCGAACCGGAGCAGGTAACCGTTGTGGTTGCGGTTCCGGGTCGGGACGGCGCTGGCGGACCCGAGGACGAGAAGATCGCGTGCGGACATGGTTCCCATGGTGCCGCCCGGGGACCCGAATAAGGGATTGATTATCCTGGCCGCGTCCCGGACCCCCGGCCCGCGAGGAGCAGGCATGGCAGGCGGCAAGCGCGACAGGATCCAGATGACGCCCGAGGAGGTCGACGCCTTCCTGGCGGAGAGCTTCAAGGTCCAGGTCGCCACGGTGAACCCCGGCGGGGAACCCCACCTGGTGACGATGTTCTACGCGCTGTACGACGGGAAGATCGCGTTCACGACGTACCGGTCGTCGCAGAAGGTGCTGAACCTGCGCCGCAACCCCGTCATGACATGCCTGGTCGAGGACGGCGTCGAGTACGACGAGCTGCGCGGGGTGTCCCTCTACGGCAAGGGCGCGGTGATCGAGGACCCCGACGAGCTGCTGAAGGTCGGCGTGGTCGTCGGGTCGCGGATCGCGGGCCTGCCGGTGCCCGCCCTCGGCGACCCCGTCGATCCCGGGTTCGCCGAGGGCGTGCGGCAGGCCATGGCCAAGCGCGTGCTCGTCGTGATGGAGCCGGACCGGGTGGTGAGCTGGGACCACCGCAAGGCGTAGCGCCCGGAGCGCCCGGCCCAGAACCCGCCCTGGGCCGCCCGGCGCTCCTGGCGTTCGGCCGGCCGCCGCCCGACTCACGGCGGGCGGAGGACCACTCTGGACGCGAGAAGGCCCGCTCCGACCTCACGGTCGGAACGGGCCGAGAACGGCGGCGGGCCTCAGCCCGGACGCGTCATGCCTCCCCGGGGAGCGGGGCGAGCGGCTCCGGAACGGGCGCGTGCCCCTCCGCGACGGCGCGCCGGTAGGACAGCGTGTCCCACACCGCCAGCCCGACCACCACGCCGGTCGCCGCCACGTGCAGCACCAGCGGCGTCAGCAGCGGAGCGGCCGCCGCCAGCGCGGCCAGCACGGCCAGCGCCACCAGCCGGGCCGTCGTGAAGTGCCCGAACACCACCCGCTTGAACAGCGCGTGCCCCGCCACGAACAGCGCCGGGCCGCCCACCGCCGTCGCCACGAAACCCCACTCCACGTGCCCGTCGGGGTGGGCGATCAGCAGTTCGTCCGCGACGGCCGCCACGATGATCCCGGCGACCATGACGATGTGGACGTAGGTGTAGGCGTCCCGGCCGATCCGTCCGGGGTCGTCGGAGGCGGCGATGTGCTCGGCGGCGGCCTCGGCGGTCCGGTTGAAGTAGATCCACCACAGCGCCACCGCTCCCACCAGCGCCGACGCGAACGCCGCGACGGTCGTCGCCGTCGGGTCCAGCTTCGCGAACGTCGCGCCGGTGATCAGCAGCGACTCGCCCAGCGCGATGATGACGAACAGCTGGCAGCGTTCGGCCATGTGGCCGCCGTCGATGTTCCAGTCGGAGGTCCGGGAGCGGCCCAGCAGCGGCGTGGCGTACCCGTGCGACGGGGCGGTGTACTCGATCGCCACCGCCAGCGTCCACAGGGCCGCCCGCGCGGCGGTGTCGTCGGCCAGCGCCCCGGCGATCCACGGCACGGCCGCCACCAGCATCCAGAACAGCACGCGCTGGAAGTTGCGGGCCAGTTCGTGCCGCCACGTCGCGGCGACCACGAACAGCGTCCGGCCGAGCTGGACGGCCAGGTAGCCGGCCACGAACCACAGCGCCCGGTCCTCGAACGCCTTGGGCAGCATCGCCGCCGTGAACAGCCCGGCGAGCATCATCCCCGCCAGCATGATCCGCACGGCGGGGTGCTCGGGATCGAACCAGTTGGTCGTCCAGGACGTGTACATCCACGCCCACCACAGCGCCAGCAGGAGCAGCAGGGCCTCGGCGGCGCCGCGGACGGTGAGGTGCTCCAGCAGCCGGTGCGACAGCTGGGTCACGGCGAAGACGAAGACCAGGTCGAAGAACAGCTCGAAGAAGCCCACCCGGGCGCCCGCCCCGCCGCGCACGCGCAGCAGGGACGAGCCGGGGGCCCGCGGAGAGGGGGGAGTCAACGCAGGGCCGGGCTCTCAGGCGCCGTCGGGCTTGTCGGCGGAGGAGGCCTTCCCGGTGGCGGCGGCCTTCCCGGCGGGGGCGGACCTCTTCTTCGTCTGGGCCGCCTCCCACTCCTGCTGCTTCAGGTCGGCCTCGTGCGGCGCCTGGATCTTCCGCATCTGCTTGTTCATCGAGCGGATGAGGAGGTACGTCGCCGCGGCGAGCGCCAGGAACACCCCGAAGCCGAGGAAGCCGGGCGAGACCGTGTCGTTGTTGAGCGGATAGTCGGCGAGCGGAACGTTGAGCGGAAGCACTACAGAGACACCTTCTCCCGGACACCGGCGAACAGGTCGTCCTCCGGCAACTCGGTGTCGACCAGGGACCTGGCCAAATGGTAGTCCTCGGTCGGCCATGCCTCTCGCTGGACGTCCAGCGGGACCGCGAACCAGAACCCGTTGGGGTCGATCTGGGTCGCGTGCGCCAGCAGCGCCTGGTCGCGGGTCTCGAAGTGGTCGGCGCACGGGACGCGCGTGGTGACCTCCCACCTCGGCGGCTGGTCGTCGAACCGCTTGAGCCAGTCGGCGTACGGCGACTCCAGGCCCGCGGCCTTCATCGCCGCGTCCAGCGCCACGATGCGGTCCTTGGTGAACGTCATGTGGTAGTAGAGCTTCAGCGGCTGCCAGGGCTCGCCCGCGCCCGGGTAGCGGTCCGGGTCGCCGGCCGCCTCGAACGCCTCCACCGACACCTCGTGGCACTTGATGTGGTCGGGGTGCGGGTAGCCGCCGTTCTCGTCGTAGGTCAGCATCACGTGCGGGCGGAACTCGCGGACCGCCGCCACCAGCGGCTCGGCGGCCTTCTCCAGCGGCTCCAGCGCGAAGCAGCCCTCCGGCAGCGGCGGCAGCGGGTCGCCCTCGGGGAACCCCGAGTCCACGAACCCCAGCCAGCGCTGCTGGACGCCCAGGATCGCCCGGGCCCGCGCCATCTCCTGCTCGCGGACCTTGCCGATGTCGGCCTTGACCTCCGGACGGTCCATCGCCGGGTTGAGGATGTCGCCGCGCTCCCCGCCGGTGCAGGTGACGACCAGCACCTCGACCCCCTCGGCCACGTACCGGGCCATGGTCGCCGCGCCCTTGCTGGACTCGTCGTCGGGGTGGGCGTGCACCGCCATCAGCCGCAGTCGCGGCCCGGTCGGGTCAACGGATTCGGGCGCGTCGACGTGGTCGGACACGAGGTCGGACACGGTGCGGATCTCCCTCTCGGCAGTGGACTGCTGGCACGCTCTGGTCCCGGCCGGGGCACCCCGGTGCGGAGCACCCGCCAGGACAGACGAGAATTGTCCCTGACAACGTCGCACCCCGCACGGAGATTCCCGCATGGACACGAGCGCCCCGGAAGCCCCGGCCACCGACCACCGCCCCGCACGCGGGCTGGGCGTGCTCGGCTGGATCGTCATCGGTGGCTTCGCCGCCGTGCTGGCCGGCGGCTGGGCGGTCATCATGGCGAACGTCGGCCAGACGCCGGGGATCCAGTCGCAGACCATCGCCTGGGACGTCCGGGACGACCGTACCGTGACGATCACCTACCAGATCGCCAAGCCCAGGGACGAGACGGTGCGGTGCGTCGTGGACGCCTACGACGAGAAGTTCGTGATCCTGGCGTCGCACGACGTCACCGTTCCGGCGGGCCGCTCGGGACTGAGCGCGACCGAGACGCTGACCACCCCCCGGCGCGCCACCGGGGCCCGGGTCAAGGACTGCCGGGTGGCGGACCGTGGGTGATCCCCCACTGTCCGCGGAGCGCGAAACCCCTGGTGAAGCCGGGGTCCAATTGGCCGATTGCGGGGCGCCGGTTCAGGGAACCTTTACCCGCACACACCGGATAGGCTAGAGGTTTCACCCGGCCGCACTTCATGTCGATGTGTAGTTCACCCGCCCGGGTGGACGATGATCGCACCATGTGGATGAGGAGTACCCGTGACCGAGACCCGCGCTGACAACGTCACCTGGCTGACCCAGGAGGCGTACGACCGGCTCAAGAACGAGCTGGACTACCTGTCGGACCGGGGCCGCCGCGAGATCGCCGCGAAGATCGAGGCTGCCCGGGAAGAGGGTGACCTGCGGGAGAACGGCGGCTACCACGCGGCCAAGGAGGAGCAGGGCAAGATCGAGGGTCGGATCATCCAGCTCCAGAGCATCCTCGAGAACGCCCGCGTCGGCGAGGCTCCCCGCACCGAGGGCGTCGTCGGTCCCGGCATGACCGTCACCATCGCGTTCGAGGGTGACGACGAGGAGGTCACGTTCCTGCTCGCCTCCCGCGAGGAGAGCGGCGCCCCCATCGACGTCTACTCCCCCAAGTCCCCGCTGGGCGCGGCCATCAACGGCAAGAAGGTCGGCGAGAAGGCCACCTACTCGCTGCCCAACGGCCGCAGCATGACCGTCGAGGTCCTCGACGCCACCCCCTACGTCGGCGGCTGAACTTATTGGCCTTTCGGCCCGAACCCCTCGCCGGGGGCTCGGGAACCGACCGAAAAGCGGGCGAGCGCTGCATCGCTTCGCGATCTTCCGCAGGGGGTCTCGCCTTCGGCTTCAGCCCCCTGCCTCAGCCTCCGGACGCGCTCGCGTGCGAGGTCGGGGCCGTTGAAAAGGCCGAGAACAACAGACATCCGTCTGCTCCATCCGCGCCCGTGGTGATCTTCAGGGCCCGTCGTTCCCCGGAACGGCGGGCCTTCGGCGTGCCCGGGGCTCAGGGGGCGGGTTCGGTGCGGGAGAGCGCGGCGGTCGCCCGGACCAGGGGCAGCGTTCTGGCCTGGATCGGGGTGGCCAGGGCGATCACCGAGGAGGCCCGTTCCACCCCCCGCACCTCCACGATCATGTCGATCACACGTTGCAGGTCCTGGTTGCTGCGGGCCACCACGCGCAGGAACAGGTCGCCGGTGCCCGTGATCGTGTGGGCCTCCAGGACCTCGGGGACCGCCGCCAGCCGCTCGGCGACCGGGTCGTGGCCGCCCACCTGGCGGATCTGGAGGGTGACGAACGCCGTCACCGTGTAGCCCAGGGCCGCCGGGTCGATCTCCGGGCCGAACCCCCGGATCACCCCCTGCCTGGTCAGCCGGTCCAGCCGGGCCTGGACCGTGCCGCGCGCCACCCCCAGGCGGCGGGACGCCTCCAGCACGCCGATGCGGGGCTCGGCGGTGAACAGCTCGATCAGCCGGCCGTCCAGAACGTCGATCACTGTGACCCACCTCGCACCGTGGTCATCCTGTACAGAAAGTCGGTTACGTCCGGGCATTGACTATGCAGATTGCCCAGTGATTTGGACCACTCTTGCACAACCTGGCGTCCGCATGTCGAGATGGGGGACATGGATGAGTTTCCGGTCAAGGGCATGGACGCCGTCGTCTTCGTCGTCGGCAACGCCAAGCAGGCAGCGCACTACTACTCGACCGCTTTCGGGATGCGCCGGGTGGCCTACCGCGGGCCGGAGAACGGCTCCCCCGACGAGGCCGTGCACGTGCTGGAGTCGGGCGGCGCCCGCTTCGTGTTCCGCGGCCCGGTGCGGGCGGGGACCGACCTCGGACGGCACGTCGCCGAGCACGGCGACGGGGTCGTCGACCTGGCCATCCAGGTGCCGGACGTGGAGGCCGCCTACAAGCACGCGCTGGCCAAGGGGGCCAAGGGCCTTGAGGAGCCGCACGTGCTGGAGGACGAGCACGGCAAGGTCGTGATCGCCGCGATCGCCACCTACGGCGAGACCCGCCACTCGCTGATCGACCGCTCCAACTACGACGGGCCCTACCTGCCGGGCTTCGAGGCGGCCGACCCGATCGTGGCGCCGCCGGAGAAGCGGTTCTTCCAGGCGATCGACCACTGCGTCGGCAACGTCGAGCGCATGGACGAGTGGGTCGAGTTCTACCACCGCGTCATGGGCTTCACCGACATGGCGGAGTTCATCGGCGACGACATCGCCACCGAGTACTCGGCGCTGATGTCCAAGGTCGTCGCCGACGGGACCCGCAAGGTGAAGTTCCCGCTGAACGAGCCCGCCGAGAGCAGGCACAAGTCGCAGATCGAGGAGTACCTGGAGTTCTACGGCGGCCCCGGCGTGCAGCACGTCGCGCTGGCCACCAACGACATCCTGTCCGCGGTGGACCGGATGCGCGCTGCGGGCGTGGAGTTCCTGGACACCCCCGACTCCTACTACGAGGACCCCGAGCTGCGCGCCCGGATCGGCGAGGTCCGCGCCCCGATCGAGGAGCTCCAGAAGCGCCGCATCCTGGTCGACCGGGACGAGGACGGCTACCTGCTCCAGATCTTCACCAAGCCGGTGCAGGACCGTCCCACCGTGTTCTTCGAGCTGATCGAGCGGCACGGCTCGCTGGGCTTCGGCAAGGGCAACTTCAAGGCGCTGTTCGAGGCCATCGAGCGCGAGCAGGCCCGTCGCGGCAACCTGTGACCAGGCTGCCGTGAGTCCGGTGCCGGAGGGCGCGGCCACCTCCCCCGCGCCCTCCGGCAACCCCGCTCCGGAGATGGTGAAAATCCTGGTCAAAACGGTGGCGCGCGGGGTTCGCACCCGGGGCGGCGGGCCGATCCTGTCGGTATGACGCAACCTCCGTCGGGCCCCGCCCACGGGCCGGACGACCCGCAGAACCGCCCGCCGAACACGCCCTGGCAGCCGCCGTACGGACAGTCCCCCTACGGGCAACCGCCCTACGAGCAACCCGTCTACAAGGAACAGCCCTACGGCCAGTACGCCGGGGACTACGGCGGATACGGGCAGCAGCCCATGGGAGGCCCCGGGCGGACCAACGGCCTGGCCATCGCCAGTATCGCCACCGGGATCATCGGGCTGGTGATGTGCGGCCTGCTCTCGTTCGTGGCCGTCGTGACGGGGCACATGTCGCTCGGCCGCATCAAGCGGACCGGCGAGGGCGGGCGGGGTCTGGCCATCGCCGGGCTGGTGACGGGATACCTGGGCATCGTCGCCTGGGTCCTGCTCATTCTGCTGTTCGTCGCGGGCGTGATCGGCGCCTCCAACGACTACGACCCCTCCTACACGCCGTAGCCGCCCCGGATCCGTCGTTGGCCGGTTGTGGCAAAGAAACGATCTCCGTTCCGCAGATCATGTTTGGAGGGGCTCCCGGAGGTCCACTCTGACGGCATGACGCAACCGCCGCAGGGACCCGGCCCCGGAGAGCAGCCCGAGAACCAGTCATGGCAGCCGCCCGGTGGCGCGGGCCCCTCGTTCGACAAACAGCAGCAGCCGCCGCCCTACCAGGGGGCCTATGGCGGCCAGGAACCCTACGGGGGCCAGTCCCCCTACGGAGCCCAGGACCCCGGATGGGGCATGCCCGCCCCCGGCGGTCCCGGCTACGGCCAGCCGCATCCGGGGCCGGCGCTCGCCAGCCGGTGGCGGCGGCTCGGCGCGGCGATCGTCGACTCACTCCTCCTCGGCGTCCTCTACAACATCCTCCTGGTGCCGTTCCCCGACCCCGTCCGGCTCGAGACGGCCGGCAACCAGTTCCGCTACATCTGGAACGGCACCGGCGTGCTGGTCAACCTGCTCACCATCGCGTTCGGCTTCCTCTACTACTGGCTGATGCACGCCAGGTTCGGGCAGACGCTCGGCAAGATGCTGCTGAAGACCCGGGTGGTGCGGGAGGCGGACGGCGGGGCGATCTCCTCCGGAACGTCCGCCTGGCGGTACGGCGTCCAGATCCTGCTGTCCCTGCCGTGCGGCATCGGCTCCCTGCTGGACGCCCTGTGGATCCTGTGGGACCCGCGCAAGCAGACCCTGCACGACAAGGTCGCGCACACCGTCGTGGTGGACGCGGTCCCGGGCGGGCCCGATCCCTATCGGAACCGCTGAACCCCGCAACCTCTCGTAGACACCACTACGTCGGATCGGAGTTGTCCGGCCTGCCTGTCACGGGCAGGCTGGTCATGTGCATATGGCCGGAAAGTCCCCTCGTCCCCCGTTCCCGCTGAGCCGCGCCCTGGCGGCGTTCTCCCTCGTGGGGGCGCTGGGCGCCTGCCAGGCCCTCTCCGGCGACGGCGACGGCGGGCCCACACCGGGCCCCACCGGGGCCGACAGCGCCGGCGACCCCTACGTCCCCGGCGACGGCAACGGCGGCTACGACGTCCAGCACTACCGGCTGAAGCTGGCCATCACCCCCCGGGACGCCCGGGAGCTCGACGGCACCGCCGAGATCACCGCCCGGGCCACCCAGCCGCTGTCCCGGTTCGATCTCGACCTGGCCGACCTGAACGTCTCCTCCGTGACCGTGGACGGCCGGGCGGCGCAGCAGCGGCACGACGGTGAGGAGCTCGTCGTCACGCCCGAGCGGCCGCTGGAGCGGGGCGCGACGTTCACCACCGTCGTCCGCTACTCCGGCAGGCCCAAGACCATCAACGACCCCCAGCTGGGCACCTACGGCTGGGTCCGCACCTCCGACGGGGTGTTCGTGGCGTGCCAGCCCAGCGGGGCGCACACCTGGTTCCCGAGCAACGACCACCCCAGCGACAAGGCCACCTTCGACTTCGAGATCACCGTTCCGGACGGGCTGACCGCCATCGCCAACGGGCTGCCCGACCGGATGCCGCAGGGCCAGGAGCCGGGGCGTCCGACACCGACAACAACACCGGCGCCGACGACGGGCACGCCCGGTGTCGTCCCCGCCTCCCAGCGGAGGTCCACCACGACGACCTGGCGCGTCCGGGAGCCGATGGCGACGTACCTGGCGACCGTGAACGTCGGCAGGTTCGCGATCCGCACCGGCCGCACGCCCAGCGGCGTCCCGGTGCTGAGCGCCGTCGACCCCGCGCTCCCGAGCGTGTCGCTGGCGGAGTTCCACGACCGGAACACCCGGGTCACCGAGGAGCTGGCCAAGCTGTTCGGGCCCTACCCGTTCGGCTCCACCGGCGGGCTGGTCGACAACGCCGCCGTCAACTTCGCGCTGGAGACCCAGACCCGCCCGGTCTACGGGGCGTTCGGCGCGGACCATACGATCATCGCGCACGAGCTGGCGCACCAGTGGTTCGGCGACAGCGTCAGCGTGAGCCGCTGGCAGGACATCTGGCTCAACGAGGGCTTCGCCACCTACGCCGAGTGGATCTGGGGCGAGCGGATCGGCCTGCGGACCGTGCAGCAGCAGTTCGACGAGCGCTACCAGGACCCGGGCAACACGGATCTGTGGAACGTCCCGCCGGGCAACCCCGGCCGGAACGAGATGTTCGGCTCCTCGGTCTACGAGCGCGGCGGCATGACGCTGCACATGCTGCGCAAGAAGGTCGGCGACGCGAAGTTCTTCGACATCCTGCGGACCTGGGCGCGGGAGCGCCGCCACGGCACCGGCACCACGCCGCAGTTCGTCGAGGTCGCCGAGCGGGTCTCCGGGCAGCAGCTCGACGCGTTCTTCAAGGCGTGGCTGTTCGACCGGGGCCGCCCGGCGCTCTGACCCCGGCCCGACGTCGACGCCGCTGGTCGTGCGGGGGTGAACGACGGGCAAGGGGAGGGAAAAGGCCGGGCGGGTGAGGCGGCGCCGGGCGGGCCCGCCCGGCAGGGTGGAGCGGGTGAGCGGGCCCCATGGACGTGCGAACGCGCGTGTGACCGCCGCGGCGACCGCCGCGGCCCTGCTGGTGACGGCGAGCGGCGCCGCGGCGGCCTCGGGAGCGGCCCGCGCGGACGACCCCCACCCGGAGCCCCTG
>NZ_BCQR01000259.1 GCF_001552175.1 Actinomadura kijaniata NBRC 14229 | reverse complement strand
GCCCGCAGCCGCGCGGGGCCCGCCGGGCCGGTCCGGCCGTCGGCGGACAGCCGGTCGGCCAGCACCGCGAACCGCCGGTGGCCGAGCTCCACCAGGTGCGCCGCCGCCCGTCGCGCGCCGCCCCGGTCGTCCACGCCCACGAACGGCTCGTCGCCGTCCGGCTCCGGCTCGTCGACCAGGACCATCGGCAGGCCGCGCTCCCGCGCCGCCGCCAGCGCCGGGTGGCCGTCCGACAGGGAGTACACCAGCAGTCCGTCCACCACCGCCCGCCGCACCGCCTCGGCGACCGTCCCGTGCCCCCGCCCCGGCCGGAGGGACGGGTCGGGCGGCGCCGGGATCAGCGTCAGGCACACCTCCGCCAGCCCGCTCGTGGACGCCATCCCCTGGAGCAGCAGCGCCGCGGCCGGGTCGGTGAACGCGTACGCCAGGTCCTCGGTGAACAGCAGCCCCAGCGCGCCGACCCGGCGGGTCGCCAGGCCCGCCGCCAGCGGGTCCGGGCCGGGGTACCCCAGCTCCCGCGCCACCCTCAGCACCCGTTCCCGGACGGCCGCGGACAGCCGGTCGGGCCGGTGGTAGGCGTTGGACACCGTGGTGTGCGACACCCCGGCCTCGCGCGCCACGTCCCGCAACGTCACCACCGCGTACCCCCCTCCTGGAGTTGACCGGTCAACACACTATCCCTAGCCTGCTCGTGTTGACCGGTAAACAAGAGAGGGGCGGGCCCGTGACCCGCACGACGACTCCCCCGCCGCGCGCGGCCCGCCGGGCCGTGGCCACGGTGTTCTTCCTCAACGGCGCCGTGTTCTCCTCCTGGGTGCCGCGCATCCCCGAGGTCAAGGACGCCCTCGGGCTCGGCGACGGTGCCCTCGGCGCCGCGCTGCTCGGCCCCGCCCTCGGCGCCGTCGCCGCCATGTCCGCCGCCGGCGCCCTGGTCTCCCGGCACGGCTCCCGGCCCGTCGTCCGCGCCGCCCTCGCCGCGTTCTGCGCCGTGCCCGTCCTGATCGGCCTCGCGCCCACCTGGGCCGCGCTGCTCGCCGCCCTCACCCTCTGGGGCGCCGCCATGGGGACCCTGGACGTCGCCATGAACAGCGCCGGAATGGCCGTCCAGACCCGCTACCCGCGGCCCATCATGTCCGGCCTGCACGGTTGCTTCAGCCTCGGCGCCCTGGTCGGCGCCGGGACCGGCGCGTTCGCCGCCCACCTCCGCCTGCCCGTCCCCTGGCATCTGCTCGCGGCGGGCGCCGCCGCCCTGGTCCTCGGGGCCGTCGCCACCCGCGCGCTCCTGCCCGCCGGTGACGACGCCCTCCACACCGGCCCGGCCTTCGCCCGCCCCACCCGCCCGCTGATGCTGCTGGCCGCGCTCGCGTTCGCCGGGCTGCTCGCCGAGGGGGCCGCCGCCGACTGGAGCGCCCTCTACCTCCGCGACACCCTCGGCGCGGGCGCCGGCACCGGCGGGGCCGGCTACGCCGCGTTCACGCTCGCCATGACGGTCGGGCGGCTGGCCGGCGACCGGCTGGTCGCCGCGTACGGGCCGGTCCGGGTGGTGCGCCGGCTGGCCGCCCTCGCCGCCACCGGCTTCACCGCGGCGCTGCTGGTCGCCGAGATCCCCGCCGCGCTGGCGGGGCTGGCGCTGCTCGGCCTCGGGCTGGCCTGCGTGGTGCCGATCATCTTCACCGCCGCCGGGCGGTCCGCCGGTGGCCCGGGTCCCGCCATCGCCGCGGTGTCCAGCTGCGGCTACCTGGGCTTCATCGCCGGGCCGCCGCTCATCGGCATGGCCGCCGAGGTCATCGGGCTCGGCGGCGCGCTCGGCCTGGTGGCCGCGCTCGTCGCCCTGCTGGCCCTCGGCGCCCCGGCCGTCGCCCCGGCAGGCCGGGCACATCCCCACCGCGCCCCCGCCCGGGAAGAGGACGGCGCGCGACCCGTTCCGGACGCGTCCGAGCCGCCGCGGCCCGCGTGAGGCGCCTCCCCCCGTCAGAGCCAGCCGAGTTCCCTGGCGCGCAGGGCGGTCTGGAAACGGGTCTCGGTGCCCAGGCGGGCCTTCAGGTCGGCGACGTGGCCGCGGAACTTGCGGACCGAGATGCTCAGCGAACGCGCCGCCGCCTCGTCGGTGTGGTGCTGGGCCAGGGCGTGCAGGACCCGCCGCTCGACCGGCGTCAGGAACGGGTCGTCCAGGTCGCAGGCGCGGCTCCACATGCCCTCGAACAGGTCCGAGAGGATCCGCACCAGGCCGGGCTGGCGGATCTGCAGCGCGCCGGCCCGGGGGTCGGCGGGGTCGGCCTGCACGAACGCGGTCGACCGGTTGACGACGACCAGGTTCCGGACCGGTTCGGCGGTGATCCGGTGCAGGTCGCCCAGGGAGTGCCGGTGCCGCACCTGGGACTCCCGGTCCGGATGGCCGAGCGCGTGCGTGGGCAGCAGGGTACGGCTGCGCAGCCCGCGCACCAGCAGATGGTGGAAGGCCTCGTCGTCATGGCCGGCGCCGGGATGGGCGGCGTGGAGTTGCAGGCGGGCGAGCTCGCGCGGTTCGGTGGCGAGCAGGGCGCGGACGCGGCGGACGACCTCCGGGCCGCCGGGGACGTGCTCGATCAGGTGGACGGTGCGGCCGCTGCCGTGCTCCTCGGCCAGCTCGGTGAGGATGTCCCAGGCGAGGGTGAGATCGTCGAGCTGGCGCCGGGCGTGCTCGATGCGCTGCTGCACGAGCAGGTCGACGGCGGCCACCGGGGGCGCGGGGGCCCGTCCCTCGTCGAGCAGGCCGAGCGCCTGCAACTCGGCGACCACCCGCGGCAGTTCGGGCACGGCCAGCTCCGCGCCGAGGGTGCGCGGATCGGCGTTGGGGTTGCGCAGCAGGTAGCGGTAGAGACGTTCCTGATCGGCGGTCAGCCCCAGACGGGCCAGGCTCATCGTCATCTCCATCACGTTGGGCAGGGGGACGCGGCTGCTTGTCCGGACCGGGACGGGCCGGGCGTCCGCCCCTGTCCCGCGGTCCGGGCCTCGAAGGGGTCGCGCGTTCCGCGCGGCGGATGCGGTCGGGAAGGGGACCGGACGCCGCCAGCCGCCGCCCCCGGCGATCGCCTTGTCCGTGCGGCGTCCTCGCGTCCTTGGGAGGAGATCGCGCGGTGGAGGGATGCCCGTCCGGACCTGGCGGCGCTCGCGTCCGGGAGCCCGTCCTCAGTCCGCTTCGATGGTCGGGGAGGCGTGCGGGCGGCCTCTCGACGCCCGGCGTGCGGCGGCTCCGCCGGTGAGCCGGAGGGCGGCTACGGCGCGCACCCGACCACGGTCGGGGGGAGGCCGTGGTGGCCCGGCCGGTACGCCAGGACGGGGCCGGCGACACCGATGCCGGAAGTGAGGATGTTCATCGCGATGCTCCCCGAACGAGCGGTTCCTGAACCTGGATCCTCCAGTACGGTGAACGCCCGGAACAACGACGGAATCCTCAAGATCACCTTCAGCGGGAGTGAACGGAACGGGTCGGACGTGGAGCTGCGGGACATCGAGATCTTCCTCACCCTGGCCGAGGAGCTGCACTTCGGCCGCACCGCCGCCCGGCTGCGCCTGTCGCCCGCCCGCGTCACCCAGGCGATCCAGAAGCAGGAGCGGCACATCGGCGCGCCGCTGTTCGAGCGGACCAGCCGCACGGTGCGGCTGACGCCGGTCGGCCGCCAGCTCCGCGACGACATCCTCCCCCTCCACACCGGGTTGAGGGACGGCGTGCGGCGCGCCCGGCTGGCCGCCCAGGGCATCACCGGCACGCTCCACGTCGGCATGCTCCCCGTCAACGCGCACGACCTGCGCCCCTACTGGGACGCCTTCCGCGCCCGTCATCCGCAGTGCAGGCTGCGCATCCAGCGCACGCAGTTCAGCGACGCCTTCGCCGCGCTGCGGCGCAGGGACGTGGACGTCCTCGTCGCCTGGTTGCCGGTCGACGAGCCCGATCTCACCGTGGGGCCGGTCCTGTTCTCCGACCCCCGGGTGCTGGCCGTCTCCACCGACCACGAGCTCGCCGGGCGCGGGCCGGTCTCGCTGGAGACGATCGCCGACTTCCCGCATCCGGGCGCCGACACCGGGCCCGACTACTGGATCGACGCCTACCTTCCGCGCCAGACCCCCCGGGGCCGCCCGATCGAACGCAGTCCCCTGGTGCGGGACACCGAGGAGGCGATCACCCTCACCAGCATGGCGGAGGTCGTCACCCTCTTCCCCGCCCACATGACCCGCTACTGGGTGCGGCCGGACATCACCTACCTGCCCGTCACCGACATGGGCCCGCTGCCGTACGCCCTGGTCTGGCTCAGCGAGAACGAGAACCAGCTCATCCGCTCCCTCGCCGAGGCCGTCACCGGCGTCGGGCCTCTCCCCCTGGTGGGCTGACCGGCGCGGAGCCGAGGCACCGGGTTCCACGGCCGGATCAGTTCCTTCCGGAGGGCGGCGGGCTCTTCGGCCCCGACAGCGCGCAGGGGATCTTCATGGTCACGACGGTGGGTCCGCCGGGCGGGCTGGTCACGACCGTGGTCCCGTCGAACGCGGCCAGGCGGCGTTCGATCCCCCGGATGCCGGACCCGGCGGACGGGTCGGCGCCGCCCCGGCCGTCGTCACCGACGATCATCGTGAGCTCCCCGTCCGCGTGGTGGAGGTCGATCCAGGCGCGGCGGGCGCCGCTGTGCTTGGCGACGTTGGCCAGCATCTCGGCGACGGCGAAGTAGGCGGCCGACTCGACCGGGGCCTCGGCGCGGCCGGGCAGCTCGACCGTCACGTCCACGGGCAGCGGGAGGGCGAGCGCGAGGGCGCGCACGCCGCCGTCGAGACCGCGTTCGGCCAGGACCGGCGGGTGGATGCCGCGGACGAGGCCGCGCAGCTCGGTGAGGGCGGCGCCGCTGGTCTCGCGCGCCTCGGCCAGGAGTCTCCGCGCGCCCTGGGGATCGCGTTTCATGAGCTCCTCGGCCAGCCCGATGTTCATGCTGAGGGCCACGAGCCGGGCCTGCGCGCCGTCGTGCAGGTCGCGCTCGATGCGCCGCAGCTCCGCCGCCGAGGCGTCCACGGTCTCCGACCGCGTCTCGGTCAGCTCCTGGACGCGGTGTTCCAGCGCCCCGCGCATCGGCGCCAGCAGCCAGCGGCTGAACAGCGCGTACCCCTTGAGGACGCCCGGCCCCGTCCGCAGCCCGCCGACGGCGAGCGCCGAGCCCAGCACGACGCAGCCGGCCATGCCGACCGCTCCCCAGTCGCGCAGCGGCCAGAAGGGGCCCCAGCCGTAGCCGATGGACGGTGGCAGCCAGGGCGCCACCAGCACGCCTTCCAGCCCGTACACGGTGAGGAATCCCGGCAGCAGCCCCAGCGGCAGGCCGACCGGGATCGCGGCCACCAGCCACAGCAGGTCCCGCCATGTCGCCGGGTCGCCGAGCAGCCACCACAGCCGCCGCGCCGGGGAGACCGCTCCGGGCGGCGCGGGCCGATAGGGCCGGTGGATCTCGACGCCCGACCACCGCGCCGCCCACATCCGCTGCTGGTTGGCCAGCGCGCGCACCGCGAGCAGCGCGGACGGCGCGAGCAGCACCCCCACGCCCACCGGGACCAGCGCGAGTGACACCAGGGCCAGGACGAGCAACGGGATGTGGGCGGCCTGGGAGAAGAGCGCCAGGATCAGCCCGCGTCCCGTGTCGCCCAGCCAGCGCCGCAGGAGATCCCCGACGTGCTCGCCGGCCTGGCCGTCACTCATCCCGCTCCCCACCCGTCCCCATGACGCCGTCCGCCGCCACGCGGCCCATTCTCACCTGGCCGATCACGGAGAACGGTAGGTCTAGGTCCCCTTGTCGGCCGCGCGGAAAGGGGAGGAAGCCCTACCTCGTGCGGGGGCCTGGGCCCAGTGTCCGGCCGCCCGCCCGCCAAGACCATCGACGCCGTACCGCCGCTGGAGGAACGACGAAGGGCGACCGACGATGGGCAGACAGGGGCTGACGGTCCGGGTGGCGCGCTGGAGCGCCACCCATCCGTGGCGCGCCATGGGGCTGTGGCTGGTGTTCGTGGTGGCCTGCGTGGTCATCGGCGGCCTGGCGGGCACGCGGCAGGCGACCATGATCGATCTGGGGACGGGCGAGTCCGGCCGGGCGGCCCGCGTGGCGCACGACCACGGCGTCGCCGAACCCGCCGGGGAGAACGTCCTGATCACGGCGCGGCGGGGCACGCTCGACCAGGCGGCCGCCACCCGGGCCGCCACCGAGATGGCCCGGCGGATGCGCGCGCTCCCCGAGGTGGCCGCGGTGGGCGAGCCCGCGCGGTCGCCCAGGGGCGAGGCCCTCCTGCTGCCCGTCACCATGAGCGGAGACCCCGAGACCGCTCCCGACCGCGTCGGCCCGCTGCTGGAGCAGACCAGGGCCGTCCAGGACGCCCATCCCGGACTGCGGATCGAGCAGGCGGGCGACGCCTCCATCCAGAAGGGGCTCACCGAGCTGATCCTCAAGGAGCTGCTCAGGGCCGACATGTTCGGGCTGCCGATCACGCTGCTCATCCTGCTCGTGACGTTCGGGGCGCTGGTCGCGGCCGGCGTGCCGCTGCTGCTGGCGATCACCGCCGTGCTCGGCGCGGTCGGGCTGACCGGGCTGGTCTCGCACCTGGTCCCGATGTACGACTCGGCGACCAGCATGATCATGCTGATGGGGCTGGCGGTCGGCGTCGACTACTCGCTCTTCTACCTGCGCCGCGAGCGCGAGGAGCGCGCCCGGGGCCACGGCCACCTCGCCGCCATCGAGATCGCGGCGGCCACCTCGGGCCACTCGGTCGTCGTCTCCGCGCTCGCCGTGATCGTCTCCATGGCCGGCCTGTTCCTGGCCGGTCACGTGACCTTCACGTCCCTCGCCACGGCGGCGATCATCGTGGTGGCGGTGGCGATGCTCGGCTCGGTCACCGTCCTGCCCGCCGTCCTGGCCAAGCTGGGCCCGCGCGTCGACCGTCCGCGCGTCCCGCTCGTCGGGCGGCTCACCGCGACGCGCGAGAACCCCCGCCTGTGGCCGGCCCTGCTGCGCCCCGCGCTCCGGCGCCCGGCGGTCACCCTGCTGGTCTCGGTGCTCGCCCTCGGCGCCCTCGCGATGCCCGCGCTCGGGCTCGACCTCAGGCCGACCACGGCCGACGAGCTGCCCCGGGCGATCCCCGCCATGAGGACCTACGACCGGCTGACCGCCGCGTTCCCCGGCCGCTCCACCTTCCACCTGGTGGTCGTCCGCGCCCCGGCCGCGAGCGCGGACGAGGCCGGGCGGGCCCTCACCCGGCTCGCCGAACGGACCGCGGGCGACCCCCTCTTCACCCCGACCGGCACCGGGGTGCGCGCGTCGGCCGACCGCCGCGTGCACACGCTCCGGCTGGCCTCCCCGTACGACACCAACTCCCGGCAGGTACAGGACGCCCTGGGGAAACTGCGCGGCGCGCTGGTGCCCGAGACCGCCGGCCGGGTCCCCGGGGCCGAGCACTGGGTCGGCGGCGCGGCGGCCGACAGCCACGACTTCGGCGCACGGCTGGAGGAGCGGCTGCCGCTGGTGATCGGTTTCGTGCTGCTCCTCACGTTCCTGACGATGGCGATGATCTTCCGGTCACTCGTGGTCGCGCTCACCGCGATCTTCGTCAACCTGCTGTCGGTCGGCGCCTCGTTCGGCGTCCTCGTCCTGGTCTTCCAGCACACCTGGGCCGAGGGCCCGCTCGGCTTCACCTCGACCGGGCACGTCATCGCCTGGATCCCGCTGTTCCTGTTCGCGGTGCTGTTCGGGCTGTCGATGGACTACCACGTCTTCCTGGTCAGCCGGATCCGCGAGGCGGCACTGGCCGGGCTGCCCACCCGGCAGGCGGTCGCCGACGGCATCATCCGCTCGGCGGGCGTCGTGACCAGCGCCGCGGTGATCATGATCTCGGTGTTCGCGGTCTTCGGCACCCTGCGGATGATGGACATGAAGCAGATGGGCGTCGGCCTCGCGGTCGCCGTCCTCATCGACGCCGTGGCGATCCGGATCGTCGTCCTGCCCGCCCTGATGACCCTGCTGGGCCGCCACAACTGGTGGCCCTCCCGCCTCGCCCGCGCCCCCCGTCCCGCCCACGGCCGGGACCTCCCCGAGAACACCCTGACGGGGTGAGCGGCAGGTCGGCTCCCCCGGCCGCCGGAACGGCGGTCGAAGGGGCGAGGGCGTTCAGGACCGTCGGCAGGTGAAACCGGTCGCGGCGCCGGGGTCGCCGGTGCCCCGGTAGCGGGGCCAGGCGGGGTACTCGCACAGGGGGCGGGTGCGCGCGGAGGCGCCGGGGTTGACGTCGGTGACGACGGGGTCGCGGGGCGCGGTGGCGCGTTCCCTCCAGTTCTCCAGGGCGGTGAGGGAGTCCCATCCGGCGGCGAAGGCGGCCTTGACGTTGACGTGGTTGGCGCCGGGCACGGTGTAGAAGCGGGCGAAGCGCCGCGTGGCGTCGGCGCCCATGGTGGCGTTGACGCGGGCGAAGTACTGGGCGGTGGAACGGTGGCTGACCAGCTCGTCGGCCAGGCCGTGCACGATGATCAGGCGGCCGCCGGCGCGGGCGAACGGCCGCAGGTCGGGGTCGTTGACGTCCTGGAGGGCCGACAGGCGGCTGATGCGGTCGCGCCACCTGCCGGGGTGGCGGGGGTCGACCGTCAGCGAGTCGTGGGCCGGGTTCCTGGTGACGGCGTGGCGGATCCACTGGTCCCAGAACTGCACGCCGTAGCCGCTGGTCCTGGGCATGGGGTGGGCCGGGGCGGTGGTGCCCATGCCCAGCAGCGGCGTGGTCATGGCGGCGCCCGACAGGAACGGGAAGCCGGGGTACCCGGTCTCGCCGCTGGCCAGCCGGTAGGGCAGCCGCAGCGGCGAGGACAGCGCCCGGACGGCGCGGATCTGCCGGTCGGTCAGGCAGGTGCCGGTCGGGTGGGCGGTGCAGCGCAGGACGCGGGGGTCGAAGCGGCAGCCCCGCTCGTTGGAGACCACGCCGTCGCGCAGGCCGTCGCCGCCGTCGCAGGCGTTGACGACGCTGCGGTGGAGCAGCTCCTGCTCGGCCGGGCCGGGGAACGCGCCGGGACGCGACAGCACCTGGGCCTCGTAGCCGAAGAACAGGTCCAGCGTCGCGGCGTTCCAGGCGGGGTAGACCGCGATGACGCCGTCGAAGTCGCGGGGCCAGCGCTGCGCCACCGCGAGGCCCTCGCGTCCTCCCGTGGAGCCGCCGGCGAAGTAGCTGCGGGAGGGCCTGGCCCCGCCGTACCGTTCGCCGATCAGGTGGACCGCCGCGTCACGCGTCTTCTTCAGCGCGTCGCCGGCGAAGTTGCGCAGCGCCTCGTCGTTGACGGCGAACGAGCCGTCCAGGGAGGTGGTGGGCTGGAAGTCGGGCGCCGCCTGGTGCCCGGAGTCACTGGCGAAGGTGGCGTAGCCGCGCCCCAGCGGGGTGGGCCGGTCGGGCGGTCCGTAGGGCACGTTGCCCGCGATGTTGGGGATGGTGCCGTCGTATCCGCCGCCGCCGAACATCATGGCCTTGCCGTTCCAGGCCGCCGGCAGGGCGACGCGCATCAGGATGTCGGGCGCTTTCGGGTCCACCGGGCGCAGCGCCGCGTCCACCCGGCAGTGGGCGCCGACGGCCGAGGCGCCCTGTCCGGAGGCGGGGACCGGTGTCGCCTGGCGGACGTGCCCGCCGCCGGTCGGCAGCCCGATCGCCGACGCGGGGACGGCCAGTCCCGCGAGCCTCGTGCACGCCTCGTCGGCGGGCGCCGCGGCCGACCGGGCGGGACCGGCCGTCACGCCGGACAGCGCCACGGCGCCTCCCACGGCCAGGATCTTGTAGCGGTTCATGGCGGCCTTTCCGGTGGGGTTCCTGCGGGGTGGACGCGGCGGGCGGGGTGTCACGAGCCGGGGATCGGCTGTTTCCCGGGCGCCGCGGGGGCGGGGCCGCCGGTCAGCGGGCGGGTCAGGTCGCGCCCGCGCGTCTCCTTGATCACCGCGACGGTGATGGTGGTCACGACGGCGGCCGCGCACACGTACACCGAGATGGGCATGGCGGAGTCGAAGTCCTTGAGGAGTTCGACGGCGATGATGGGGGCCAGGGCGCCGGCGATGATCGAGGACAGCTGGGAGCCCATGGAGGCCCCGGTGTAGCGCACGCGGGTGTCGAACATCTCGGAGATGAACGCCGCCTGCGGCCCGTACATCGCGCCGTGGAACAGCAACCCCACCGTGACCGCCAGCGTGATCACCCCGAAGGACCGGGAGTCCACCAGGGCGAAGAACGCGAACGCCCACGCCGCCATCCCCACCGACCCGATCAACGTCACCGGACGCCGCCCGATCCGGTCCGACAACGCCCCCCAGGCCGGGATGGTCAGGAAGTGGACCGCCGAGCCGATCAACACCGCGTTCAACGCGGTGCTCTTGCTCAGTTCCAGGTGGGTGGTGACGTAGACCAGCAGGAAGGAGGTCAGGATGTAGTAGGAGATGTTCTCGCCGAACCGGGTGCCGATCGCGGTGAGGATCTGCCGCCAGCTGGTGCGGAACACCTCGACGGCGGGCGCGTGCCGGTCGGCT
>NZ_BCQR01000258.1 GCF_001552175.1 Actinomadura kijaniata NBRC 14229 | reverse complement strand
TCTTTTTCGGGATGTAGACCCTTTTGGCCGGGCTCCACCGATACCGCTCATGACGCAACGCGTCGATGATGCGGTCGATCGTGCTCAGTGACATGCCATCCACAGTTTCCCCGGTGACCCCGGGCGTCATCGCTCCTTTGTTTGAGTACAGACGTCCGTAGGCCAGCAGATACAACTCCTTGTTGAACAGTTGTCGATACAGTTCGTTACACGGCAGGCCACGCCTGCCGCGCTCACGGAGGACACCCAGCACCGTTTCGGCGTTCTGCATTTCGCATACCTCCCGAGACTTGGATGTCCGATCACCTGGCCCCCTTCGCCCTGCGGACGGTCTTCCCGTCCTCCTTGGCCGGGCGTTACTCCGGCGACTACTACGGGGCCTCCGTCGCCATGGGAAGATCTCCTCCCGTAGGCGATCCCATGTTCGTCCCTGTTGTACGTGACAGCGTGACTTAGGCGCCCCATTCATCCCCTTGAATGCCCTCACTGGGCATCGCTCCGCGTCCTGGAGGTTGCATCGGGCATTCACCAAACCCGTTGCAGGACCGGCGCCGGCGTCAGATGCCTTTCCGGCGGATTCGACCTTCAATCTTCTGGGGATTGGGGTTCAGGCAATCCAGCTTTCGCCATATCACGCGGACCTCCCGGACGCATCATCACTGACATCTGATCCGATCGCCGGTTTTCTGGCATGCTATGGTCCCCATCGCCGTTTCCGGTCTGGGTAAGCCATCAGGTCCGAGAATCTCCCTCCAAATTCCCCCCCGACTAGATCGGGGATACAACAGGGCGCCTCATGGCGCACGTGTAGCGGTCGGTGATCTGGCCTTGCCGGGTGGTGTCCAGGGTGCGGGCGGTGTAGAGCAGTCCGGCGGCGGTGAACACCACGCCCACGATCACCACCAGGCCGGTGACCGACTGCATCAATGCCTGGCGGGCGCTGTTGACCGCCTCGACCCGCTCGGCCGGGGTCAGCGCGGAGCGTTCGGTGGCGGTCAGCTCGGCCTGCTCACCGGCTAGCCGCCGGGCGCCCGGTCCCAGCAGACCCCACAACGCCAGCACCGCCGCGCCGCCCACCGCCGTCCCGCCCAGCAGCCACCGCCAAAGGTCCAAGGGCGCCCAGACCACCGCGCCCCACACGGCCTCCAGCACGCCCAACGCCAGCAGAGTGGCCACCACTTCGGAGGTCTTGAGCCGCTACATCGCCGTCCTCTGCCGTGGGGCGTCGCTAGGGTCGGACACGAGTTAGACCCGCCGCCGGTCCCGGCGGTTTACCGCACGCGCCGACCGGAACCGACGGGATCTCGCCGGGTCACCTGGGGGTCCCGGTAGTAATCGCCGAAAATCCCACGAACCTATATCTGACCTGCGGTTTTTGACAGGCAGCTCACCCCAAAGCACAACCCGGCCGCCTCCCGGAAGTCCCGCCGGAGCGCCCGGAATCCCGGCCTACCCCGGAACCCCAATCGGTCCAAACCGGGTGGAGAAGTTCACCCGCGCCACCCGCCGAATCTGGTCCGCATCCACACCCACCACGCCGCGCAGGTCCGCGCCGCGTAGATCCGCGCCTTCCAGGTCCGCCTCCCCGCAGGCGTGCTCCGCGTAGATCCGCGCCCCTCAGGTCCGCGCCGCATAGATCCGCCTCCCACATGCCTACCCCGCGTAGGTCCGCCTTCCACAACGCGGGTGTCTCGAGCAGACCGGCGTGGTGGTCGCCGCAGTGGCGTCACTGGAGGACCGGGAGCAGCACGACACTGGTCAGCTGGAGGTGTTCGTCGGCTGCGAGGTCGTCGACGGCCAGGGCCACGCGGCCGCAGACGGCGGGACGGCACGCTGGTGCCAGCTGCCGCAGCTGTCCGAGTTCCTCCCAGGCGGACTGTACCGGCCAGTGCAGTACTACCTTGAGCCAGAGATTTAGCGCGGCGGCACAGAGTACAGTTTGATCTTGAAGTTTTCGCCGCCGTAGAGGGACTCGTAGTAGATCTCCAGGTCCATACGGTGGATCAGCTCCCAGAACCAGTTGTGTTCGTGCCGGTCGAAGTCGGTGAGGGCGAACAGTGGCCCTTCGAACCCTGTTGGGAGCGCTCGTGGTCCCTCGAACGTCATGATCCTTGGTCGGGCTGGCAGGGAGTTTCGGAGATCTCTGAGGTTGGCGATCTCCCAAGCTCCGACTGGGTCGCCGTCGAGCGTCAACGCAGTGTTGGTGATGATGGCGGGGCCGAGTCCGCGATTGACGATCTTGATTCCGGCCTGGCTGTCGTTGCGGTAGACCCACAGTTCCAGCAAGGGACGCACAGCATTCCGGTTGTGCTGACGCACAGCCCGAGCCTCGAAAATTGAGGTCACCAGGGATATCAAGGCGATGCCTGTTGCGCAGATCGCGATGGTGGTGTTGGCGTCCAAGAGGTCCTCTGACTCCATTCGCAGGAGTGCGGCCGCTTTTTGGCCTGTTGCTGTTGGACTGGTCCTGACGCCGTCTGGTTCCTTCGCAGAAGTCTGGCTGTGGTCGAGTGAGCGAAGGGGCGGTCAGGGCTTGGAGCGCCGGAGTTTGTCGTCGGTAAGGTCGATCTGCAGGCCTACGATGGGAGCACCCCAGTACTCGATCAGGCTGTCGAGGATGTAGTAGCGGGCCTCGGAGTCCAGCGCTCGTACGAGTCCTGTGGCGGCAGGAAAACCTCCGCAGCGGAGGGCTTCAACGAGGGCGGGGAGTGCTTCGCCAGAGATCGCCATGCTGATGAGGCCAGCGGTTCCGTGGCCGAGTGGGTTGGCTGCGCCGGGTAGCCCACCGCCGGTCGCTTTGGCAGCGCGCTCACAGGCACCCAGTAGGTGAACGATGTGGATTGGGCCATCACGGTCATCGCCAGCGATTTCGCGCATCACCTCAGTGACACTCTCGTCGGTGAGCTGGAGGTATGCGGCGATCATGCGGGCGAGCGGGGCGGGGTCTACGTCGTAGACACGCGGGATGCGTCGATCCTCGGGGGCATCTCCGAAGTCGGGGGAGTCGACCCATTGCAGGTCGCCGATGAGGCCAGGGATGCCTGGGGTCCTGCGGGTGTTGTCCATGCGGGAGTGGTGCCCGAGGGTGGTGAACTGGACGCAAGGTGTGCCGGTAGTGGACGGCTAGCCACGACTACGTCCACTGACGGTTGACAGGTTAGGTTGGCCACGCCGCTTGCGCTTCTCCAAAACGAGTCCCTGCCTGCTGCCGCGCTGTGGTGAACCACTTCGCGATCTGGCTAAGCGCGCGCTCCACGGGCTTACTTGCCAGCCCAACTTCGTAAGCTGCCTCGCCGTCAGGATCGTTGAATCCCGGGTCCGGAGGCGGAAGCTCGGAGAGGCGACGCCATCGGATGTGCACACCAGGAGTGACCGGAGGCGTCAGTGGCGCAGTGAGGCCTGATCGTTCAATAACGAGCGCGCGCTGGTGCCCACATCGATTGCGGGCGAACAGCAGCGCCCGTAGATGGCTTCCTTCTTCGGTTGCGTCGCGGCGGCTTCGGTAGCCGGCCTTGTCAAGCTTGAAGAAACCTTCGTCTGCGCTGATGGCCCACCACAGAGCTTCTGCGAGTGGAGCGAAGATGACGACCGCAGGAACATTTGGATTGTTCGCCTGATCAAGGAACCGTTGGTAAGCCTGCTCAAAGCCGTAGAGGGCGGAGACTACGCGAAACTCAGGGACGTCTGGAGTGACCGAGACCATGGCCTGGATGATTCCAGATCGAGGTTGGCGGTCGGTGAGGGTTTCACTTCTTCGGATGCGCCTTGAGGTAGGCGGCTTCGACGTCGGGCGGGGCCTGCCCGGGTGTGACTTTTCCAGTTTGAAGGCTCTGGCGAACTTTGTGTGGAGCCGTCACATGCTGTAGTTATCCAGCGGAGCCGAGGCTGTGAACGCATGACTTCATCGCTGTCCAGAGGCCTCCTCGGTCAGGAGTGGAACGACGCTTGGGTGATGCTCGGGTCGAGCATCACACAGACTTCGCCAGAGCCAGTTTGAAGGCGGGGTTTCTTGTGCGGTAGGTGGCGGGCTACCTGCGCTCCTGTACCCGACTGCCTCAACCGCCGAGCGCCTGGAGGAGCAGGGGCGTGCTCATAGACGATCCTCTTGATCACCTCGATGCCGATCGTCATGGCGGCCTGCTGGTAGCTGCTCCCGGGGCAGAACCGGTGACGTCACCGAGGTAGGGGTTCAGCGGGGCCGTAAAGTTCCCTTTCTTCTGAGCCCGTTTGTGGGAAGTGTGAACCTGGTGAGCTTGTGCTGCCCTGGGAAGCTAGTTCCGGGGTGTGGGGGATGGGTCAGGTGTGGGTGCCCAGGCCTGCTTGGCGTGCCATGGTGATGAGGTCGTCGTGTTCGGTGACGCCGAGTTTGGTCTTGATGTCGTTGATGGCGTTCACGACTCGTTTGGTGCTGATGCCGAGGCGGTTGGCGGTGCTGCGGGTGGTCTGTCGTGGCATGGCCAGGATGTTGAGGATTTCGCGTTCGCGTGGGGTGAGCTGGGGGAAGGCGTTCTCGCGTCGGGCGGTGGCCAGTTGGTCGAACCAGGGGCGCATCCGGGCGGTGTCGGAAAGGCTGACGATCCAGGCGCCGGATGCTGCGGCGTGGATCGCGCGGGGTAGTTGCGTTTCGTCGTCGTCTTTGACCAGGAAGCCGCAGGCGCCGGCGCGCATGGCGGCCATCACGTTGGGGTCCTGCTCGAAGGAGGAGTGGACCAGGACCTTGGTTTGGGGGCGGACTCGTTGGATCTCGCGGGTGGCCCAGATGCCGTCGCCGTCGGGCATGCGCACGTCCATGACGATCACGTCGGGATGGCATTCCAGGACTTGCTGTACTGCTTGTTTGCCGGTGCTGGCTTCGGCCACGACGGTGATGGTGGGGTCGCCCTCCAGGAGGGCTCGGATGCCGTAGCGGGCAAAGGCGTGGTCGTCGGCGATCACCACGCGGATGGGTGCCGTCATCACCGCGCCCCGTCCTGGCCGGTGCCGTCCTCACCGCGTTCGGCGTGTCGGTGGGTCGGTGGGGGTTGGGGCAGTGTGCGGGGCAGGTGGGCGATGACCTGGGTGCCGCCGCTGGTGCGGGGCCCGATGTGAAAACTGCCGCCGATCTCGGTGGCACGTTCGCGCATGGAGGTCACTCCGATCCCGGGCCGCAGCTGTGTGGGCAGGCCCGGCCCGTTGTCGGCAACCGTTACCGCCAGTGTCCCCTCGTCCAGGCCCAAACGCACCCAGCACGTGGCGGTGGGTGCATGGCGGAGCACGTTGGCCACGGCCTCGGTCACGATCCAGTAGGCGGCCTCTTCGGTGGCGGCCGCCATCTGCGGGATCTGCGGCGGCAGGTCGGTGTGCACCGGTGAGGACATCCGGCTGATGAAGGCCAGTGTGGCCTCACGCAGCCCGAGCTGATCGACCGGAGAACGCAGGCCCATGGAGATCCGGCGTAGGTCCTGGTTGCCTTGCCGCAGGTTGGCCAGCGTGGTCGCCAGCATCTCCTGTGCCTTGGCCGGATCGCTGCGTAGAACCTGGCAGGTGGCTTGGAGCGTCCAGATGGCCCCGGTGAGGACGGGGCCGATCCCATCGTGCAGATCCCGGGCCAGGCGACGGCGCTCCTCGGCCCGGGCGGTGACCGCGCGTTCCTGCGAACGCGACAGCATCAACGACAGCCGCACCCCCGCTGCGGCCTGGCTGAGGTGACGGGCCACGTCGGCCAGCAGCCGCAGGTCCGCGCGCGACAACCGGGTCTCGGACGGGCGGGCGCCCACCACCAACGCACCGATGCGCTCACCTTGATGCACCAGGTCGAACCGTGCCGCCTCGGCCGTCGGCCTGCCGTACCGGGCTGCTGGGGCCGCAGTAGGCCGGGTGGCGGTCGGGTACTCCAACTCGACGGCCACATACTCCAGGCGCAACGCGTTGGCCACAGTCGCGGCGGCCTCGGGGAGCACCTGCGCGGGTCCGGTCGTGGCCTCCAACCGGCGCCCCAGATCCGCTAGCGCCGCATACGGATCATCTCGCAACCCGTAGACCCACCGGCTCACCACCCGCTGCAAGCCTTGCCGCAGCGGCTGCAATGCGACCGCCACCACACCGGTCGCCAACAACGCCGTCACCGTCCCAGAACTTTGCAGCACCAGGCCCAGCCCGCTGACCGAGGCGATGTAGAGCACGACCACACACCCGGTCAGCCCCAGATACAGCAGCGAGCGGCTCAGTAGCCGGTCGATGTCGAACAGATGGTGTCGCACGATCGCGACCGCGATGGCCATGCTCAGCGTGACGGTGGCCAGATCCACTGCGAGCGTCGCGAAGGCATCGTCGTGGAAGGGAACAATTCCCAGCACCATGGTGACGTTCACCAGCATCGCGAACGTCACCCATTTGATCTGTTGGCGGACTACTGCTCCGTTGATGGCGTATCGCCGGAGCAGCGAAGCGGTCGCGATAACCAGCGGGCCAGCGACGAGCACCAGCGACAACGGGCCTTCGGTGCTGTTGACGAACTCCATCAGGGGGACGACGAACGGGTTGGGCACGGTCGGGAAGTAGTCACGGCTCACCGGGCCAGGAGCCAAAGCCGCGCACGGTAGCACCAGGGCGGCGGCTGCGCCGAGGTACCAGGCGGCGATCCGCCATCGTGGAGTTGGCAATCGGCCGTTGGGGAACAGCAGCAGGAGGAAGAAGAGGGGGAAGACGTGGAGAGCGAAGGCCCAGTTCGACACCCAGGCGGCGACCACACCACCTGGCAGGTGGCTTGAGAGTGCGGCCAGGCCGTAGGCATGGGCCAGACTGTCGACAGAAGCCCCAAATGCGGACAGGAGCAGCAGCCATCCGACCGGGTTGCGGGGTCGGCGTCCGGCGATGACCGCGCCGGGTGTGGCGTACAGGGCGAACATCGCTGGTTCGAGCAGCGCAATCTTCCATGGATGCCAGTCCGGTCGTGGCGCGGACCGGCTCAGCAGCACAAAGACCGCGATCGCTCCGCACACCACTACCACCAGAGCCCACCCGGTCCATGCCGTGCGCTTGCCGAGCCGCCGGAGGGCCGCCCCCGCCTTCGGGCTCGTAGGCGATGTGTGCGTTCTCGTTGGCTGGTTCATCGCGCACCTCCTCTCCACCGACTCTCAATGAGAGGTATCCCGGCTGCCAGGGGCGTTTTCCCGAGCGTCCGGGCCTTTTCCTGACCGCTCGGGAACCAGGCATATACCGCCAAGGCCCATGCGTGATTAAGGGCTGACGCAGCGCAGTTGGGTATGTCCACCTGATCGCCTCACGCCGCCGGGCCGGATTTGGCCTACCGCCCTGGTTGCGCTCTCCCGGCACGGCGGTCCACCGCCCCGTGACCATGGGATTCCCCTCGGTACACGCTTTGTCCTGCACGGCTGCGAAACGCGGGAGCACCCCGCGTCGGCCGGCACGGTGGGCGGCACCTCACGGCCGTCACCGCCGTAGCGGGCAAGGAGCCCCTCATGAACAGCCTCAACGGCCCTGCACACCGAGCAAGGGCGCGTGTGGCGGTCGTCGCCTTGGTCGCGCTGATCGTCACGGTGATCTCGATGACCAGCGGTTGCGGCCAAGGCACTGCCCGGTCCGATGCGACGTCGCAGCACTCCACGTCGTCCTCACCCACGGCCGTCCAGACAACGACCGCTGATGCGGCCGTGCCCGAGTCGACGCCGTCGGCCAGCGCGATTCCGGCGGTCCTGATCGGCACCTGGAGCGGCGGGACCCAGGGCGCCACCGCGTACTGGAGCTACACCTTCACCGCCGACGGGTCCGTCGTCCTGCAGAACGCGCGGGCGGACACCTGGCTCGAGGGCACCGTCGAGATCAACGGCTCGAGCATGACCCTCAACTTCCCCTACCAGTCACCCGTGACGTGCACCTGGTCGGTGACCCACGTCAACCTCGGCGACGGCCTCAACTACTACGACCTGGACCTCAACGGATACAGCTACGTCCGCGACGCCTGACCAACAGACCCCGGCAGTGCCGCACCCAGCTGGCGGCACACCAGCAGCAAGGTCAACCTGCCCAGCATGAAAGGCCGTTCCCTCCGGCTCACCGTCGGCCGGGGGAAGCAAAGAGAGCCTCACCTACACCAGGCGGTCAGCCGCCCCGCAGGAGCCGGTCTCCTGGGGGCGGCTAACCGTTTCACCCTTACTAGCCCGTCGGCCGATCAGCAGATGCCAAGCTGCGCCGAGCTCGAAACTCCAATGCTTGGTCTCATCGGATCATCAGCGCGCCTTGCTGTGTGGGGTTAGTTGCATCGCGCCTGCGTGGGCGGCCTGATGCTGTGGGAGGCACGGCGTTCAGCGCGGGCGGCGGCGTGCGTGGGGGTCGTGTTCGGCGGTGATGCGGGCGGAGGTGGCTTCGCCGAGGCGGACGTAGCGGCCCAGGCTGGACAGGTGGGCGTGGCGGGACTTGGCCTGGAGCTCGGGTGCGGTGCGTCCGGCGGCGGCCAGGTCGGTCAGGGTGCTGTGACGCAGCTGGTGCAGCGTCCACCCCTGCCCGTGTGGGTCGTGGGCCCATGATGCCTGTTTGAACAGGTACTCGGCGCGCGGGTAGGACAGGCGGCCGCGTCCGGTGGTGGGACAGATGTCGGCGGCGGCCGGCGCGCGGGGCCCGGAGGTGGGGACGCGGCGGTCGGACAGGAACACCGGCCCGGCGGTGCGGCCTTGTAGGAGGCGCGGGAGCAGGCGGGCGGTGGCGGTGCCCCAGTGCACGTATTCGATCGCGCCGCCTTTGGAGACCACGCGGGCGCGGCGCAGCGACAGGTCCAGGTCCTCGATGTCCAGCGACAGGATCTCGGTGGCGCGGGCAGCGGTCTCGCGCAGCAGCTGCCACAGCACCCGCTCACGCACGCCGTGGGAGCGATCGGCCAGCAGCCGGTCCAGCCGAGCACGTGGGAGGGCGCGGTCGCCGCGGCGGGTGGGCGTGCGGCGCTCCAGGCGGCGAGCCGGGTTGGTCTCCAGGAACTCCTGGCGTTGGGCCCAGGTGGTGAACGAGGCCAGTGCCGACAGGTGCCGGTTCCAGGTCGCCGGGGCCGCGCGGTGCCAGCGGCCCCACCGCCCTAGTCACCCTGACCGATCTGGCGGCGCCAGCTGCGGCCGGTTCCGGACCCGAAACCACCGCGGGTCTGCCCTGACCGACCGTCAGCGAACCCGCCCAAGTCCCTGCCCCGCCCGACCGGCCGAGATCTTCGCCCAGCCGGACAGGATCACCAGCAGGTGGTCGGCGCGATTGCCCTCGTGCTACAGCACGTGCCCGACGGGCAGCCGGACGCGTTCGGCGGCCTCGACGAACGCGGTCTGCTCGACCACGGTCAGCGCGTGCCAGAACCGGGCCTGCGAGGGCGGCACCGGAACGGCGCCGAAGTCCTCCAGGCTCGTGGGCGGGGGCCGCCCGTCGCCTCGGACAGGGCCGGGTACAGCACCGGGTCGTCGCTGATGCGTTGACCTGCGATGAGGGTGCTGAGCGGACCGGACAGAGCACCGTTTCTATCCGGCAGGTTCCTCGGCTCCGAACCTGTTGAAGATGAACATCTGCACGATGTTCAACAGCTTCGCCAGCAACGCGAACGGCGACGGCACCAGCAGACAGGTGTGCAGGCCGTGGCCCTACTCGGCGGGCATCCCCGGCGAGGGTCGGACACCGTACCGGAACATCCGCCCCTGGGACGACGGCGCCGCGTCAGGCATCACACGGCCCTTCCAAAAGCTAGGCTTGTGCGTGCTTGGTCATAAAGGAGTCATCCCAACCACGTGTAGCCCGGACTCGTCCGGAAGTGCACGCCAGGCGATCAGCCGGGCGGGGTCCGCCGGCCGCTCCACGGTCGGCATCGATGGGAAGGCACCGACGTGGCACGGCACCGTAGGGAACGGCGTCCCAAACGCGACCGGGGATGGCAGAAGATCGTCGCCATGGTGGTCTTGTGGATCATCCGGACGATTCTCTGGTTCGTCTTCATGAGCGGGGGTGACGTTTGATCTATGCGGCGGGGAGCGATCCCCGCAGGGGAGTGATCCCCTGGTAACACGGAACGGCCACCTACCAGGAGCCTCGACAGTTCCTGCCGGTAGGTGGCCGTTTCGCGTTGGTGCGGGTCCTCCCGCACGACCTGAGCGCTGTCCAACAGCTTTCTTACTGCTGTCATACAGCTGTCCCAGCTCAGCACAAACGCTCGATCACGCGAGCGTCCACGCAGAGGTGTGCAAGTTGACTGGCGCACCTCCAACCTACCTTGAACAGCCCGACTGAATCGACTGGAGCTCCGGCGGCCCTCCGCCCGGTCACTGCGTGTTCGCGGACAGCCCCAGGTCACAAGGTCTCTGGCTGCGCCTCCAGCTCAGTGGATAACTGTCCTTATCCACTGAGCACCGCTAGGATCTCAGCGGATAACACCGCCGGAGCGACAGCGGAACCCTGGCGAAAACTCAGCGGATAACAAGGAGGGACCGTGGGCGAACCCGCCGAGGTCGTCGCATTGCGGCCAGGCACCGCTCCGGGCGCGGCGCGCGGGGCCGATCTGGAGGGCGCGCTGGAGCGGGCGCTGGCCGCCCTCGAGTGGCACCTGGACCGGTGTGCGCTGG
>NZ_BCQR01000257.1 GCF_001552175.1 Actinomadura kijaniata NBRC 14229 | reverse complement strand
TCCATGGCCAACAACCTGACCAACCAGGTCCGCAACATCGCCCAGGTCACCACCGCCGTCGCGCAGGGCGACCTGACCAAGAAGATCGACGTGGACGCCCGGGGCGAGATCCTGGAGCTGAAGAACACCATCAACACGATGGTGGACCAGCTGTCGGCGTTCGCCGCCGAGGTGACGCGGGTGGCCCGCGAGGTCGGCTCGGAGGGGCGCCTCGGCGGCCAGGCCGAGGTCGAGGGCGTGTCGGGCACCTGGAAGCGGCTCACCGAGAACGTCAACGAGCTGGCGGGCAACCTGACCCGGCAGGTGCGCGCGATCGCCGAGGTGACCAGCGCGGTGACCACCGGGGACCTGACCCGGTCGATCACCGTGGACGCCTCGGGCGAGGTCGCCGAGCTCAAGGACAACATCAACCTGATGGTGCAGTCCCTGCGCGAGACCACCCGCGCCAACCAGGAACAGGACTGGCTCAAGACCAACCTGGCCCGCATCTCCGGCCTCATGCAGGGCCACCGCGACCTGTCGACCGTCGCCGCGCTCATCATGGACGAGCTCACCCCGCTGGTGTCGGCGCAGTACGGCGCGTTCTACCTGGCCGAACCCGAGGAGGAGGGCGAGTTCGAGCTGACGCTGATCGGCTCCTACGGCTACCCCGAGGACGACGACCCGGCGGCCCCGGTGCGGCCCGTCCGGTTCCGGCCCGGCCGCTCGCTGGTCGGGCAGGCCGCGCGCAACCGCCAGACCATCGTCGTCGAGGACGTCCCGTCCGGCTACGTCACCGTCTCCTCCGGGCTGGGCGCGGCGACCCCGGCCAGCCTGATCGACCTGCCGATCGTCGTCGAGGACCAGGTCCTCGGCGTGATCGAGCTGGCGTCGCTCAAGCCGTTCGGCCCGGTGCAGCGCGACTTCCTGGAGCAGCTGCGCGAGAGCATCGGCGTCAACGTCAACACCATCGTCGCCAACGCCCGCACCGACGAGCTGCTGGCCGAGTCGCAGCGCCTGGCCGCCGAGCTCCAGGCCCGTTCCGAGGAGCTCCAGATCCGGCAGGAGGAGCTCCAGCGCTCCAACGCCGAGCTGGAGGAGAAGGCCGCGCTGCTGGCCAGCCAGAACCGCGACATCGAGACCAAGAACCTGGAGATCGAGCAGGCCCGGCAGGAGCTGGAGGACCGCGCCCGGCAGCTGGCGCTGGCGTCCAAGTACAAGAGCGAGTTCCTGGCGAACATGAGCCACGAGCTGCGCACCCCGCTCAACTCCCTGCTCATCCTCGCCCAGCTCCTGGCGCAGAACCCGACCCGCAACCTCACCCCCAAGCAGGTCGAGTACGCGGGCATCATCCACTCCGCCGGGTCGGACCTGCTCCAGCTCATCA
This sequence comes from Actinomadura kijaniata NBRC 14229, assembly GCF_001552175.1. Taxonomy (GTDB): domain Bacteria; phylum Actinomycetota; class Actinomycetes; order Streptosporangiales; family Streptosporangiaceae; genus Spirillospora; species Spirillospora kijaniata. The sequence goes on along the minus strand of NZ_BCQR01000257.1, from coordinate 9,578 downwards.
ACGACATCCTCGACCTGTCCAAGGTCGAGGCGGGCAAGATGGACATCACGCCCGAGCAGGTGCCGCTGCGGGGCCTGCTGGAGTACGTCGAGGCGACGTTCCGGCCGCTGACCACGCAGAAGAGCCTGGACTTCCGGATCAGCTCCGCGCCGGGCCTGCCCGCCGAGGTCGTCACCGACGACGCGCGGCTCCGCCAGGTGCTGCGCAACCTGCTGTCCAACGCCGTGAAGTTCACCGAGGCCGGCGGCGTGGAGCTGCGCATCGAGCCCGCCGACCCGGGCGAGCTCCCGCCGCAGGTGGCGGCGTACGGACCGGCGCTGGCGTTCCGGGTGACCGACACCGGCATCGGCATCGCCGAGCACCAGCTGGAGTCGATCTTCGGGGCGTTCCAGCAGGCCGACGGGACCACCAGCCGCAAGTACGGCGGCACCGGGCTGGGCCTGTCCATCAGCCGGGAGATCGCCTACCTGCTCGGCGGGTCCATCACCGCCGACAGCGCCCTCGGCCGGGGCAGCACGTTCACGCTGTACCTGCCCGTCGCCCGCCCCGACTTCCAGGACGTGCGGCCCGCCTCCGCCCCGCACCAGGTGGCGGCCCCGCGGCGGCCCGAGCCGGCCGCCCTCCAGCCCGCCGAGCCGCCCCGGCCGCGCCGCCTGCTGGTGATCGAGGAACGGCAGGGCGGGCTGCTGTCGCTGGTCGCCGAGAGCGCCGCCGCCGACAGCCGCCACCTGGGCGATGCCCGCGACCCCGTGGAGATCACCACGGCCGTGGGCGCGGAGGAGGCCGCCGCGGCGCTGGCCGCCGAGCCGTTCCACTGCGTGGTGCTCCAGCTCGACATGCCCGACGGCGCGGGCCTGCGCATCCTGGAGGCGATGGACGGCGACCCGGCGCTGCGCGGCTTCCCGGTCCTGGCGCACAACAACCGCCGCCTGGACGCCGAACGGGAACGCGCCCTGCGCGACCGCGCCGACGACCGCCCGCTGGAGCTGCTGAACAGCCTGGACGAGCTGCGCGAGCGCATCGCCCTGCACCTGTCGGCTGAGCAGCCCGGTGACGTGCTGCCGCTGGTGCGGCGGGAGGAACCCGAGGAGCGGGACCCGGTGCGGATCGACGCTTCCCTGGCCGGGCGGCTCGCGCTGATCGTGGACGACGACGCGCGCAACGTGTTCGCGCTGACCGGCATCCTGGAGATGCACGGGATGCGGGTGGCGCACGCCGACAACGGCCGCGAGGGCATCGAGGCGCTCAAGGCCCACCCCGACGTGGACGTGGTGCTGATGGATGTGATGATGCCGGAGATGGACGGTTACACCGCCACCGCCGCGATCCGCGCGATGCCCGAGCACGCCGACCTGCCGATCATCATGGTGACCGCCAAGGCGATGCCCGGCGACCAGGAGAAGTCCCTGGCCTCCGGCGCCAACGACTACGTCACCAAGCCGCTGGACGCCGGCGACCTGATCGCCTGCATCCAACGCTGCCTCGACGGCGGTGCGGCCCGTGACGCCTGACCGCATGGCATCCGACCCCACCGCGCCCGACCACACCGCGCCCGACCCCGTGGCGCCCGACGGTTCGACGGCCACGGTCTCCGGCGTCAGCCGCCTGGCCGCGACCGTCGAGCGGCTGCGCCGCGAGGTGCGGCGGGCGCAGGCCGCCGCCGACGGCCGGGGCGTCATCGAGCTGGCCAAGGGCGTGCTGGTGGAACGGCTGCACTGCGGCCCCGCCGAGGCCGCCCGGCAGCTGCACGAGCTGGCCGACGAGGCGGGCGTGACGCCGCTGGAGCTGGCCGCCGAGATCATCGATCAGGCGGCACAGGACCGGATGGCCGAGGCGACCCGCGGGTTCCTCGACCAGGCGGTCCGCCGCGCCCAGGCCGAGCACGCCGCCGAGCGGGCCGCCGAGCAGGCCGCGCGGCTGCGGACCGCCGAGAGCGGCGCGCTGGCCGCGCCCGACGCCCAGGCCGTCGCCGAGTCGCTGCTGCGGCACGCCCTCGCCCCGCTGGGGGCCGCCGCCGTCGCGGTGTGGGCGGCCGACGGCGACGGCTCGCTGAGCCTGGCGGGCTGGGCCGGGTTCACCGAGGAGGAGGCCACGCGGTGGCGGTACGTCCCGCCGGGCGTGGTGACCCCGGCCTGGCGGGCGCTGACCGAGCGGCGGCCGGTGTGGCTGGACTCCCTCGGCGGCAGCGGGCCGCCGTCGATCGGGCTGCACGAGTGCGCCGGCGGCCGGGTGGCCGTCCCGGCGGGCACCGGCGGCCGCCTGATCGGCGTGCTGGAGGTCTGCTGGCCCGACGTCCCCGAGGACCGTTCGCCGCGCGTGGAGCGGCAACTGGAGGCGCTCGCCGAGCTGTGCGCCCACACCCTGGAGACCCGGCCCGCCGCCGGCCTGGCCTCCGCCGCCCTGTCGGCCACCGCCTACCGCGACCTGCCGGAGCTGATCGACCTCGCCGACGGCCTGCACGACCCGGTCCTGGTGCTGCGCCCGCACATCGACGCCGGCGGCGCCCTGGCCGACTTCCGCATCCACCATGTCAACGGCCACTTCGTGGACCTGGCCGGGCGGCCGCGCGCCGCCGTCGTCGGCACGCTGCTGCTGGAGTCCTACCCGCTGGCGGCCGAGCAGGGCGGCCTCTTCGACAAGATCGAACGCGTCTACGCGACCGGCGAGCCGTTCCGCGCCGACCGGATGGTGCTGACCGCGCTGGTCGACGAGGTCCCGCTGTCGGCCGCCGCCGCCGTCAGCATCAGCCGCCTGGGCGACAGCGTGCTGCTGACCTGGCGGATCGAGGACGAGGCCGCCCGCCTGGCCAACCTGCTCCAGCACGCCCAGCGCCTCGGGCGCGTCGGCGGGTTCGAGGAGAACTTCATCACCGGCGAGACCCTCTGGAGCGTCCAGCTCTTCCAGCTCCACGGGCTGCCCCCGACCGCGTCGCCGGTGCCCCTGGCCGAGCTGCCCGACCACGCCCACCCCGACGACGAGCCGGCCATCGGCCGGTTCCTCCGCACGCTGCTGCATCACCACCGGCCGGCGTCGGCGGCGTTCCGGCTGCACCGCTCCGACGGCGTCGTCCGGCACCTGCGGATCGTCGCCGAACCCGTTCTGGACACCGCCGGGCACCTGCTCGCGGTGCGCGGCGCCTACCAGGACATCTCGGCCCAGCACTGGACCGAGGTGGCCCTGGCCGCCACCCGCGACCGGCTCGCCCACACCGAGCAGCAGGCGGTCGAACGCAACCGCCTCACCCTCCAGCTCCAACGCGCGATCATGCCCGCGACGCGCGGCCCGATCGACGCCGCCGGGCTGAGCGTGGCGGTGCGGTACCGGCCCGCCGAGGAGGAGTCGGCGGTCGGCGGCGACTGGTACGACGCGGTGGTGCTGCCGTCCGGGCGGGTCCTGCTCTGCGTGGGCGACGTCGCCGGACACGGCATCGACGCGGCGACCGGCATGGTCGTGCTGCGCAACGCGCTGCGCGGCCTGGCCGCCACCGGCGCGGGCCCCGGCCAGATCCTGGGCTGGCTGAACCTGGTCGCCCACCACCTGACCGACTACGTCACCGCCACCGCCCTGTGCGGCCTGTACGACCCGGAGACGCGCGTGCTGCGCTGGGCCCGCGCGGGCCACCTGCCCCCGGTGCTGGTGCGCGCGGGGGAGTCGGCCACGCTGCCGCTGGTCGGCGGGCTGATGCTGGGGGCGCTGGACGAGGCCGAGTACGAGGAGGGCGAGTTCGTCCTGGAGCCCGACGACGTGCTGCTGATGTACACCGACGGCCTGGTCGAGCGCCGCGACGGCACCATGCAGGAGGCCCTGGAGCACCTGCTGGCCACGGCGAGGGGCCCGGCGGCGTCCCTGGAGACCCGCCTGGACCACCTCCTGACCCACAGCAACGCCGACACCGACGACGACACCTGCATCGTCGGCGTCCACCTGCCCCCGGCCTGATCTCCGGGGGCAGGACTCAGCGGCCCTCGAACGTGGGCTTCTGTTTCTTCAGAAACGACTGGGTGGCGTTCTGGTGGTCGGCCGTGGCCGCCAGCTCGTCCTGGAGCGCCGCCTCCCGCTCCAGCGCCGAGGGCAGGTCGCCGGTGGCGGCGTGGTCGAGGGCCTTCTTCACCGCCGCGTAGGCCAGGGTGGGGCCGTCGGCCAGCCGGCGGGCCAGCCCCGCCGCCTCGGCGGCCAGGTCCTCGGGCCCGACCACCTTGTGGATCATGCCGAGCCGCAGGGCGCGGTCGGCGGTGACCGTGCCGCCGAGCAGCAGCAGCTCGGCGGCCACCGCCCGGCCCACCAGGCGCTGCAACGTCCACGACAGGCCGCTGTCGGGGGCCAGCCCGATCCCGGTGAACGCCGTCGTGAACTTCGCGGTGTCGGCCGCCACCACCAGGTCGCAGGCCAGCGCCAGCGACATCCCGGCCCCGGCGGCGACGCCGTTGACGGCCGCGACCACCGGCTTGGGCATCTCCGTCAGCGCCCGCACGATCGGGTTGTAGTGGCGGTGGACCGTGTCGTCCAGGCCCTTCCCGGCGGCCAGGTTGTCGGCGTGCTCGCGCAGGTCCTGCCCGGCGCAGAACGCCCGGCCCGTGCCCGTCAGCAGCACCGCGCGCACCCCGGGGTCGCCCGCGGCGCGTTCCACGGCGGCCCGCAGCGCCTCCTTGGTCTCGACCGTCAGCGAGTTCATCGCGTCCGGACGGTCAAGTGTGATTGTGGCCACACCGTCGGTGGCGGCATAACGCACGGGGCCGTTCTGGGCGGCGTCGAACATCCTTGTCCTCGCAATCCTCGTGGGGCGCTCCCAGGTAACGATCGGTGAAGCGGGAGTCCGCGGGCAAGAGGCGTGACCGTGCGACATCGGGCAAAGAGAAGGCAAAGGGCCGTTGTCGCCTGCCTTTCGGTGCGGCTTCCACGGTGTTCGAGGGGTGCGGAATATGCGCGGACTTCCGATCTGCAGACTGATCGTTACCACTTCGCGCCCGGAAGACGAGATAATGGACCACTACTGATGACGCGGATGCGACAGGCGGCCACGCGGCCAACGGTGCCCGGAGGCCCCACGCGGCCCTAGGCAGGAAGGGGATGCACGCATGGCGGCGATGAAGCCGCGGACGGGAGACGGTCCGCTCGAAGTGACCAAGGAGGGGCGCGGGATCGTCATGCGGGTCCCTCTGGAAGGCGGCGGCCGCCTCGTGGTCGAACTCTCCGCCGACGAGGCGAAGGAGCTCGGTGAGGCCATCAAGGAGGTCGTGGGCTGAGACTGTGTTTCAAAAGCCCTGGCCTACGGCGCTCGCCTGGGGGCTCGCGCCTTACCAGGCCTTGGCGAGCGCGGCATCGCTTCGCGATCTGACCCGCGGCCCCTCGCCTTCGGCGTCGGGCCCGCAGGTCAGGTAACGCGCTCGCGTGCGTGGCTGGGGACCACTTTGGAACAGGCCCGCGCACTTCCGTGCCGGAGTACGACGGTGATGGTCCCGGCGACGCCGCCGGGGCCTTCGCCGTGCTCGGGACGCCACGCAGCACCATCCAGCATCGCCTGAGGTAGGGGGATCCGACCTATGCCCATCGAGACCCGCGTCGAGCCCGTCGGCGGCCGGCTGTCGGAGCTGACGGCCGAACGGGACGCCGAGGTCGCGGCGGTACCGGTCCGGTCCGGCCCGCAGGCCCCCGCGGCCGAGATCGCCGCGCTGCTGCCGTTCACGCTGGACGAGATCCTGGCGCTGCACCGGGCCAAGGGCGAGGCCGGAGAGATCGTCTCCACCCCGGTGCGGGTCGGGGACGGGGTCCGCGAGCTGCTGCTGTACGGCGTCGGCGACGCCACCCCCGCCGACCTGCGCCGGGCCGGGGCCGCGCTGGCCCGGCGGGGCAGGGGCAGGCGGACGCTGGTCGCGGGGGTGCCGGACGGCGACCTGGCGGCGTTCGTCGAGGGCGCGCTGCTGGCCTCCTACACGTTCCGGATCGGCGAGGCCCCGGCCAAGGGCCCGCTGGAGACCCTGGCCGTGCTCACCGAGGCCGGGCCCGACGCCTCCCGGGAGGCGATCGCCCGCGGCACCGCCCGCGCGCACGCCGCCGCGACCGCCCGCGACCTGGCCAACACCCCCTCCGGCGAGAAGGACCCGTCCTGGCTGGCCGACCGCGCCGCCGAGATCGCCGAACGGTCCGGCCTGACGCTGCGGGTCCGCGACGAGAAGGCGCTGGCCGAGGGCGGCTTCGGCGGCCTGCTGGCCGTCGGCTCCGGCTCGGCCCGCCCGCCCCGGCTGATCGAGGTCGGTTACGCCCCCGAGGGCGCGGACCGGCACGTCGTGCTGGTCGGCAAGGGCATCACGTTCGACAGCGGCGGCCTGTCGCTGAAGCCGAACGAGAACATGAAGCTCATGAAGACCGACATGAGCGGCGGCGCCGTCGTCCTCGCCGTCATGGGGGCGCTGCGCGACCTGGGTGTGCGCGCCCGGGTCACCGGCCTGGTCGCGGCGGCCGAGAACATGCCGTCCGGGTCCTCGATGCGCCCCGGCGACGTGATCACCCACTACGGCGGGACCACCTCCGAGGTCCTCAACACCGACGCCGAGGGCCGCCTGGTGCTGGCCGACGCCCTCGCCTACGCCGACGCCGAGCTCGACCCCGACGCGGTCGTGGACGTGGCGACGCTGACCGGCGCGGCCAAGCTCGCCCTCGGCGTGCGGCACGGCGCGCTGTTCGCCAACGACGACGCGCTCGCTGAGGCGCTCACCGCCGCCGGGACGGCCGCCGGGGAGCCGGTGTGGCGGCTGCCGCTGAGCGACGACCTGCGGCCCGCGATCGAGTCCGACGTGGCCGACCTCGCCAACGTGGGCAAGCCCGGCTTCGGCGGCGGCGCGATCACCGCCGCGCTGTTCCTGGAGGCGTTCGTCGGCGAGCGTCCCTGGGCGCACCTGGACATCGCCGGCCCGGGCCGCGCCACCGGCGACGACGCCGAGATCACCAAGGGCGCGACGGGCTTCGCCACCCGCCTGCTGCTGTCCTGGCTGACCGCCTGACCGGCGCCACCGCCCGGGCTCACCGGTTGCGGCGGTCGATCACCGGGACCTCGCGGCGGCGCCGCGCCTCGCGGACGACCTCCGGGAGGGCCTCCCGGTCCACCGGCACGCACCACCGGGCCGCGGGCGCCGTGTGCGGGAGGTCCGTCAGCGTCAACGCGACCAGCCGCGGGCGTTCCGCCGTGCGGGCCAGCTCCGCCAGCTCGCCGGTCGGCAGGAACACCAGGTAGTCCTGCTCGCCCCGGCGGGTGCCGTGCACGCCCCGGCGCAGCGCCGCGATCGCCGTCACCTCCGTCCAGGGCAGCACCCGGTCGGCGCGGCGGGGGAGCGGCCAGCGCGCCGGGCGGCGCACCCCGCCGGCGGTCAGCTCCAGCACCGGGCGGCGGTTCAGCAGCGTCCCCAGCGACAGCAGCAGGCCCGTCCCGAACAGCACGATCCCGGCCACGCCCAGCACCCCGAACAGGGCGCTGCCGAGGCCCTGGCCCCGCGCGACCGCGCCGCCGACGAACCCGACCGACGCCACCACCAGGATCAGCATCGCCACGAACTGCCAGACCGCCCGCCACCCGGGGCGTTCGCGCACCAGGAACGGCTCGGCGGGCGTGTCGGTCGTACGGTCGGCGGACTCCATGACAGCGGACCCTACGGGAGGGTAACCCGCCCGGCCAGTCCGTACGCCCAGGGCCTGTTCCGAACCGGGCCTCAGCCGCGCACGCGAGCGAAGCGATGTCGCGCCCGCCAGGCCCTGGTGAGGCGCGAGCCCCCGGGCGAGCACCGTGGGCCAGGGCTTTGAAACGCGCTCAGTCGCGTTTGACCGCGCACAGCAGGCCGTCGCCCACCGGCAGCAGCAGGGGGACCAGCCGTTCGTCCTCGCGGATCATCTGGTGGACCTCGCGGACCGCCTGCGTCTCGGGGTCGCGGCGGGCCTGGTCGGTCCCCCGGCGGTGCCACAGCGCGTTGTCCAGCGCGACCACCCCGCCCGGACGCAGCAGCCGCAGCGCCGCCGTCAGGTACTCGGGGTACTCGCGCCGGTCGGCGTCGCAGAAGACCATGTCGTAGGCCCCGTCGGTGAGCCGGGGCAGCACCTCCAGCGCCCGGCCGACGATCATGCGGGTGCGGGACGAGCCGAGCCCGGCCTCCCGGTAGGCCAGCTTCGCCAGCCGCTGGTTCTCGTGATCGACGTCCACGCTGGTCAGCACCGCGTCCTTGGCCATCCCCCGGAGCAGCCAGATCCCGGACACGCCGCAGCCGGAGCCGACCTCCACGACCGTGCGGGCGTTCAGCATGGTCGCGATGAAGCGCAGCGCCGCGCCCCCGGCCGGGCCGATGGGCAGCGCGCCGGCCTCCTCCCCCCGCCGCCGGGCGTTGAGAAGTGGCTCGTCTTCGAGGTGGAATTCCTCCACGTAGGCCAGGGTGGCCTGAATGGCGTCGATGGCTGCCTCCTCGCGGGACCCCCGCCTGGCTCATGCTCGGTGAAGACCTTATCGCTGACCGGGAACCAACTGGAGTTTCAGCGCGTTCTAAGTGAACGATCGGCCGCTTCCGGCGTCCGGTCGCGACACCGCCCCAGCCCAGGCGCGACAGTGTTGGACATCCAGGAAGGAACAGCCCGACACCATGGGAGTGGCAGCACTTACCCTCAAGGGCGCTGTGGGGGTCGGCCCCAGGCAGGGGTTCGGTAACGCAGCGGCCGGACGAGCACGCGACAACGCACCCGAGGCCGAATGGGCGCCCCCGTCATGGGACGAGGTCGTCCGCGAGCACTCCGCGCGCGTGTACCGGCTCGCCTATCGCCTGACCGGCAACCAGCACGACGCCGAGGACCTCACGCAGGAGGTCTTCGTCCGGGTGTTCCGTTCGCTTTCGAACTACACGCCCGGAACGTTCGAAGGCTGGTTGCACCGCATCACCACGAACCTGTTCCTCGACGGGGCGCGCCGCAAGCAGCGCATCCGCTTCGAGGGGCTGGCCGACGACGCCGCCGAGCGGTTGCAGGGCCGCGAGCCCACGCCCGCGCAGGCGTTCGACGACCGCAACTTCGACGCCGACGTGCAGGCCGCGCTGGACGCCCTCGCCCCCGAGTACCGCGCGGCCGTGGTGCTGTGCGACATCGAGGGCCTGTCGTACGAGGAGATCTCGGCGACCCTGGGTGTCAAACTGGGGACCGTGCGCAGCCGCATCCACCGGGGGCGGGCGCAGCTGCGCGCCGCGCTGGAGCACCGGGCGCCGCGCCGGGCCGGCGCCATCGGACGTGACAGCGCGGCCGTGGACGCCTAGAAAGTACATCGGCGTTCCTCTGGATCGCCGGTGCGTGACGAACGGGACGAAGAGGGAGCCGCGTGAGCTGTCTGGGGGAGCGTCTGACCGCTCTGGTCGACGGTGAGCTGGGCCATGAGGAGCGCGAGCTCGCTCTCGCCCATCTCGCGTTCTGCGACCGGTGCAGGAAGGAGGCCGACGCGCTGCGGCGGCTGAAGTCCCGGCTGCGCGGACTGTCCGACCTCCCGGTGGCCGAGGGCGCCGACGACGCGCCCACCGGGGACTTCATGGCCAGGCTGATGGCGCTCGGCGAGCCCGGAGGGC
>NZ_BCQR01000256.1 GCF_001552175.1 Actinomadura kijaniata NBRC 14229 | reverse complement strand
GCCGCACCGCGGCCGGGTCGGCGCGCGGCGCGTCGGCCCGGTCGGCGGGGGACGCCGGGGCGGGTTCGGCGCCGGCCTGGTCCGGGGCGCCGGTGCTCCGCTCCGTCAAGCGATCGACTCCTCTCTGGCCATCGCCCGCAGCCGGGCCAGCGCGCGGTGCTGCGCGACCCGTACCGCCCCCGCGGACATGCCCAGCACGTTGCCGGTCTCCTCCGCCGACAGCCCGGCCACCACCCGCAGCAGCACGAGTTCCCGCTGGTGGTCGGGGAGGCGGGTGAGCAGGTCGCGGGCGCGCTGCGCCTCGATGTAGCGCACCACCGTCTCCTCCGGGCCGGGCCGGTCGTCGGGCCCGTCGGGGAGGTCCTCGGTGGGGACCGCCGCGCGCACCGCGCTGCGCAGCGCGTCGGCGATCTTGTGCGCGGCGATGCCGAAGACGAACGAGGCGAACGGGCGGCCCATGTCGCGGTAGCGCGGCAGCGCCGACAGCACCGCGATGCAGACCTCCTGGGCCACGTCGTCGGCGATGTGGTACTGCCCGGAGACGCGGCCGAGCCGGGCCCGGCAGTAGCGCACCACCATCGGCCGCACCTGCGCGATGAGCACCTCGATCGCGCCCGGGTCGCCCTGGACGGCCAGGGAGGTCAGTTCCCGCAGGTCGCCCTCCCGCTCACCGGCGGCGCGCAGCAGACGCAGCCGTCCGGCGTCGGGGGAAGGCGGTGGCGCGGGTCCCCCCGAGGGTTCGGTCACGCCCGCGGTACTGGTCCCGGCGAAGCATCCCTCGGTCACGTAGAGCATGATGCCCAGCGGGCCATGCCCTGTCTCCACTGTCCACGACAACGGAATGGTCACAGTGCGGGGACGAGTCCCCCATCGGCACGCAACGCGGTCATCCGGCTGCGCGCCGTGGCGGAGGTTCCACGCGTTCGCCGCCAGGGAGCGGGAAACAGCTCATCGAGCCGGGAACCTCGTGTTCGCCGCTTTTCCGCCACAAAAGCCCGGGACCCCCGCCCGGAGGCGGAGGTCCCGTTCTCGATCAAGCTGCCTGATCAGTGGCCGTGGCCGTGCCCGTGGCCGTGGCCGCCGGCGGCCGGCTCCTCCTCCTCGGGCTTCTCGACGACGAGAGCCTCGGTGGTGAGCAGCATGCCCGCGATCGACGCGGCGTTGGTGACGGCCGAGCGGGTCACCTTGACCGGGTCGATGACGCCCTGGGCGATCAGGTCGCCGTACTCGCCGGTGGCGGCGTTGTAGCCGTGGCCGGCGTCCAGCTCCTGGACCTTGGAGACGACGACGTAGCCCTCCTGGCCGGCGTTCTCGGAGATCCAGCGCAGCGGCTCGACCAGCGAGCGGCGGACCGCCTCGGCGCCGGTGGCCTCGTCGCCGGTCAGGCCGAGGGACTCGAAGCCCTCCCTGGCCACGTGCACCAGCGCGGAGCCGCCGCCGGAGACGATGCCCTCCTCGATGGCGGCGCGGGTCGCCGAGATGGCGTCCTCCAGGCGGTGCTTCTTCTCCTTGAGCTCCACCTCGGTGGCGGCGCCGACGCGCAGCACGCACACGCCGCCGGCGAGCTTGGCCAGGCGCTCCTGGAGCTTCTCGCGGTCCCAGTCGGAGTCGGAGTTCTCGATCTCGACCCTGATCTGGTTGACGCGGGCCTCGATGTCGGCCTGCTCACCGGCGCCGTCCACGATGGTGGTGGCGTCCTTGGTAACGGTGATGCGGCGGGCGCGGCCCAGGTCCTCCAGGCCGACCGAGTCCAGCTTCAGGCCGATGGCCTCGGAGATGACCTGGCCGCCGGTCAGGACGGCCATGTCGCCGAGCATCGCCTTGCGGCGGTCGCCGAAGCCGGGGGCCTTGACGGCCACCGACAGGAACGTGCCGCGGATCTTGTTGGCGACCAGCAGCGCCAGCGCCTCGCCCTCGACGTCCTCGGCGACGACCAGCAGCGGCTTCTTGGTCTGGGCGACCTTCTCCGCCAGCGGCAGGAACTCCTGCACGTTGGAGATCTTGCCCTCGTGGATGAGCACGTAGGCGTCCTCCAGGACGGCCTCCATGCGCTCGGGGTCGGTCACCATGTGCGGCGACAGGTAGCCCTTGTCGAACTGGAGGCCCTCGGTGAACTCCAGCTCCAGGCCCATGGTGTGGGCCTCCTCGACGGTGATGACACCGTCCTTGCCGACCTTGTCGAACGCCTCGGCGATCAGCTCGCCGATCTTGGCGTCCTGCGCCGAGATGGTCGCGACGCCCGCGATCTCGGACTTCTCGTTGACCTCGCGGGCCGACTTCAGCAGCTGGTCGGACACGTACTGGGCGGCGGCGTCCATGCCGCGCTTGAGCGACAGCGGCGAGGCGCCGGCGGCCACGTTGCGCAGGCCCTCGCGGACCAGCGCCTGGGCCAGCACGGTGGCGGTGGTGGTGCCGTCACCGGCGATGTCGTTGGTCTTGGTCGCCACCTCCTTGGCGAGCTGGGCCCCCAGGTTCTCGTAGGGGTCCTCCAGCTCCACCTCGCGGGCGATGGTGACGCCGTCGTTGGTGATGGTCGGCGCGCCGAACTTCTTGTCGATCACGACGTTGCGGCCGCGCGGGCCGATCGTGACCTTCACGGCGTCGGCGAGGGCGTTCACACCGCGCTCAAGGGCGCGGCGGGCGTCCTCTTCGAACTCCAGGATCTTCGCCACAGGGGTACTCCCTCTATCAAGCGATCCGCCCCGGACCCGCCCCTGTCAGCGGGCGAGGTCCGGGGCGGAGCGTCACGTCAGGTCCGTTACTTCTCGACGACCGCGAGCACGTCGCGGGCGGAGAGGACGAGGTACTCCTCGCCGTTGTACTTGACCTCGGTGCCGCCGTACTTGCTGTAGAGCACGACGTCGCCGACCTTCACGTCGAGCGGCACGCGCTCGCCCTTGTCGTCGACCCGGCCCGGGCCGACGGCCAGGACGGTGCCCTCCTGGGGCTTCTCCTTGGCGGTGTCCGGAATAACCAGACCCGACGCGGTGGTGGTCTCGGCCTCAAGCGGCTGGACGACGATGCGGTCCTCGAGCGGCTTGAGAACAACCTTGGTGGCGGTCGTCACGATCTGACCTCCCCTTCGATCGGTCTCGGCCGGCCGTTATTGGCCGGCCGGCACATTTGACAGAGAAGGCGACCCTGGACCGGCCTGTCGTCGCGGGTGCCAGACCGACCTTGTCGCTGTGTTGGCACTCTCGAAGGGAGAGTGCCAGTCATGGAGACTATTCCGTGGCCGTTAGCCCGTCAACACGAACACGGGCAACCCCGCCCGCGGTCTCATACCGGTCTCGACTCGCTAACGTCCAGCCTATGGACATCCAGGCGTTCCTCGGTCTGCTCACCCCCGCCGGCCAGGCGATCCTCGTCGAGGCGGCGGCCTCCGACGTGAGCGAGGACGCCCTGCTGGCCACCGCCACGCGGCTGCGCGAACGGCATCCGGCGGACCTGGTCAACGCCGCGCTGACCCAGGTGCGCCTGCGGGAACGGGCCCGCGCCAAGTTCGGCGACGAGGCCGCGCGCATGTACTTCACGCCCGCCGGGCTGGAGCAGTCCACGCGCGGCGAGGTCGCGGCGCACCGGGCGCGCCGCTTTGCCGAGTTTTTGGGAAAGGCGGCGGTGCTGGAGCTCGGCTGCGGCATCGGGGCCGACCTGACGGCGCGGGCGCGGGCCGGGCTGGGCGGGGAGGCCGTGGAGCTGGACCCGCTGACGGCCGAGGTGGCGCGGGCGAACGTGGCGGCGTTCTCCCTGGAGTCCCTGGTGACCGTGCGGCGCGACGACGCCACCACCCGGTACGCCGGCGGGATCCCGGCCGGGTTCGGGGCGGTGTTCGCCGACCCGGGGCGGCGGACGGCGCGGGGGCGGGTGTTCGACCCGCGTTCCTACGAGCCGCCGCTGGACACCGTGCTCGGCCTGGCCGAACGCGTCCCGGCCGCGTGCGTGAAGGTCGCGCCCGGCATCCCGTACGAGGCGCTGTGGGGGGACGCGGCGGCCGTGCGCGGGCCCGTGGAGGCCGAGTGGGTGTCGGTCGGCGGGGACGTGAAGGAGGCCGCGCTGTGGCTGGGCGGGCTGGCCGGGGACGTCGGGCGCCGCGCGACCCTGCTCTCCCCCGGGACCTCCCCCGGCGGCGCCGGGGACGCGCTGACGCTGACGCCCGAACCCGGGCTCGGCGACCCCCCGGTGCGGCCGTGGGGGCGGTTCCTGTACGAGCCCGACGGCGCGGTGATCCGGGCGCACCTGGTCGCCGAGGTCGCGGCGCGGGTCGGCGGCGGGCTGGCCGACCCGCACATCGCCTACGTCACCTCCGACTCGCTGCGGCTGACGCCGTTCGCGTCCGCCTACGAGATCGAGGACGTGCTGCCGTTCTCGGTGAAGCGGCTGCGGGCCGAGCTGCGCCGCCGCGAGGTCGGCGTGCTGACGGTGAAGAAGCGCGGCTCGGCGGTGGACGTGGACCGGCTCCGGCGGGACCTGGGATTCGGGGGCCGGGGGACGAAGGGGGCCGGGCGGGCGGGCCGGACGCTCACGCTGGTGCTGACCCGCGTGGGGCAGGACCCGGTCGCGCTGCTGGCGCGGCCGGTGACCGCCGTCTCCCCCTGAGCCCGCGCCGCCCCGGGCCCGCGCTGGGCCCGCGCCGAACGCGCCCGGAGCGGTCCCGGCCGCCGATCGAGCCCAAAGATCTCCCGTCCCCGCCCGGCCCCGGCCCGGCCGTCAAGCGCGGCCGGGCGGCGCGCCACGTCCGAGCAAATCTGATCGCTTTCCAGCATTGCGTTCGCCAATCGTTTGCGGAGGCGCGGCAAGGCCGGGCGGCGAAGGCGCGAAACAGCCCGTCCAGATCAACGGACGAAGAAAGACCAAGAGACGTTCAGGGGGCGGCGCCATCACCGCCGGAAGATGATCGTCAATCGCCCCGAATACCGTCGGGCATTGCCCGGCCGGCCACCGCGCGGAACGCCCCGCCCCCGGCGCCGATCACGCCGGCGCCCTCGTGCCGGCGCACGTGAACTGGTGGTGTCAGGCGAAATGTACGGCCCCGCGCCGCCTCCGGCCGCAGCACCGCCCGTCCGCCGGGCCCCGCACCGCCGGACCCGACACCGCCGCAATTGATCCGATCAGCCGCGAAACCGGGAAATCACCCCCACGGACCAACGCGCGCGACGACACCGACTTTAGGTATATCGAACGCATTCCACAGAACTCGTAATGTTCTCTGCTCCCACTTATAGCGGTCCCGCGAACGCACTACAGTGAGGTCTTCACGATTCAATGCCGCGCGCCATTTAGCCGTGTCGGCACACGAAGGAGCATCGGGTGGAAACGAATCACAACTTCCTGCAGACGGGGGGTCAACCGGTCTCGGATCGGATGCGGGAGTTGCTCGCCCGTGCGGCGCAGGACCACGTCTACGAACAGCGCTCACAGGGTCAGGTCCTGGACGAGATTCGCCAGCGACTGGAGGGTATGGAGTGGCTGCTTCGCGAGGTGCGCGAGCGTGAGCTCAGCGGCCTCACCGGACAGCTCGACAGCGTCCGAGGACAGGTCGACGACCTGTCCAGCAAGCCCCCGGAGTGGGCCGAAGGGCTCGCCGAGCACATCGAGGCGGTGGGCGAGAGGGTCAAGCCCGTCGCCGAGCTGCCGGCGCTGTGGGCGGACGTCGGCGTCATCGGCGAGCACGTCGACGAGGGACTGAACCGCATCCAAGCGGTGATCGACTCCGCACAGAACATCACCGACGTCACCCAGCAGGCGTCCAAGCGGATGGAGGAGATGACCAAGCGCCTGGACAAGCTCCAGGGCAGCATGGAGGCCGCCTCCGTCCGGTTCAACCGGCTGGACAAGTCCCTGGCGGAGCTGGGGCACCGCTCGGAACGGCTGGAACACTCGATCAACGGCGTCAGCACCCGGGTCGACCAGTCGCTCGGCGAGATGGCCGAACGGGTGGAACAGGGCCTGGAGGCGGTCAACGGCCGCGTCGAGGGCGTGGGCGGACGGCTGGACGGCCTGGACGGCAGGCTGGACGGGCTCGATGGCCGACTCGAGGGGCTGTCGGGCAAGCTGGACGGCCTGGACGGCCGGTTCGAGGGCATCGACGACCGGATCGACGGGGTCAACGACCGCATCGGCCAGCTCCCCGCCACGCTGGAGGTCAGCGAGCTGCACCGCAGGCTCACCGAGCTGACCAAGCGTCCGGTGGTGGACCACAGCCACCGGTTCGACGCGCTGGAGAAGCATCTGGCCGACGCCGTGAACCCGCTGATCGAGGAGCTGCGGGCCCGGCCGGACCGCGACGAGGTCAAGGCGACCATGTCCCAGATCGCCGAGACCGCCTACAGCGACGTGGCCAAGCGCATGGACGAGTTCTCCCGGCGCTTCGAGGACGTGCACGAGGACGTCCGCAAGCGCATCGAGGACATCCACGAGGAGGTCACCCGCAAGGTCGACGGCGCGCTGGAGGAGTTCACCACCCAGGTGGACATCGTCTCCCGCCGTGTCGAGTCGGTGCACGTGGACGTCACCAAGCAGGTCGAGTCGGTGCACAACGAGGTGTCCCGCCAGGTCACCGGCGTGCACGACGACGTGTCCAAGCGGATCGACGAGATCAACGGCAGCGTCACCCGGCACGTCGACAGCATCCAGGAGAACGTCTCCCGGCGGGTCACCGACCTCCAGGAGGACGTGTCCCGGCAGGTCCTGGGCACCCGCGAGGAGTTCGCCAAGCGCGTCGACGGCGTGCAGGACGAGGTGTCCCGCACGGCCGAGACGCTCCAGGTGGAGGTCGGCAAGCGTTTCGAGGGCGTGCAGGACGAGGTCGGCAAGAAGGTCGACCTGGTCCACGACGACGTCACCAAGCAGGTGACGGCGGTCCACGAGGACGTCCTGAAGCGGCTGTCCACGCTGGAGGAGACCATGCTCGCCCTGGCGGAGGCGCTGCTGCGCCCTCGCCGGGAGGGCAAGGACTAACCGGACGGGCCCCGAGCGCTGCGACGGTGGGGCGTCCTTGGTCGAACCCCCCAGGGACGCCTCACCCCAAGGCCCGGTCACGGCCCGGGTCGCGGCGGCAAGAGCACGTCGATGACATGCGTTTCGTTACGTTCCGTCTTTGCAAAATCACTCTCAATACCCGGCGGGATCCGTTTTGATGGACCCCGTGACGCACACCGCGCCCGTCCGTCCCGCCGGCGCCGCCCTGCCCGGCCCCGCGATGCGCTGGGTCACCGAATGCCTGGGCAGGGGCGCCGAGATCCGCATGGTGCGCCCGCTGCCCGGCGGCGCGCACGTCAACCACGCGCTGCTGGTGGAGACCCGTTCCGGCCACGCGCACCGGCTGGTGCTGCGCCGCTGGCGTCCCCGGGAGCGTCCGGCCGCCGAGTTCTCGCCGGAACGCGAGATCGCCGCGCTGGCGCTGCTGGCGGGCTGCGAGCTGCCCACCCCGTCGCTGGTCGCCGCCGACCCGGCGGGCGCCTACTGCGACGCGCCCGCCCTGCTGGTCACCCGGCTGAACGGGCACCGGCCCCGGCCCGCGCCCGACGAGCTGCCCGAGTACCTGATCCAGCTGGCCGCCGCGCTGACGCTGGTCCACGGGCTGCGCGGCGCCTCGTCGATGCCGCCCCACGTTCCCGCCAACCGGCTCGACGTGCGGCTCCCGCCGCGCCACGCGCTCCGTCCCCAGCTCTGGGAACGCGCCTTCGACGTCGCCGCCGGCCCCGCGCCGCACGCCCCGTCCCGGTTCCTGCACCGCGACTACGAGCCGGACAACACGCTGTGGACCTACGGGCGGCTCACCGGCGTCGTGGACTGGTCGGAGGCCGCCGGCGGGCCCGCCGCCGTGGACGTGGCGCGGATGCGCCTGGCGCTGCTGGCCCGGCACGGGCGGGCCGCCGCCGACCGGTTCCTCCAGGTGTTCGACCAGGTGTCGGGCGGGCACGCGCACGACCCGTACTGGGACGTGCGGTGCCTGCTGGACCTGCTGCCCGAGGAGGACGGCCGGGTGCTCGACCGGACGCTGGTGCCCTACTACGAGGACTACCTCGCCGGCCTGCTGGCCGAGCTCGGCGCGCCCGCTACAGGGTGATGGCCTCGATCGGGAGGCTGGAGTCGGCGGGCAGGTGCAGCTCCGACGGGGCCAGGCCCGACGTGACCAGTTCCGAGCCGAGGGCCGCGACCATCGCGCCGTTGTCGGTGCACAGCTTGGGACGCGGCACGCGCAGCCGCACGCCCGCCCGGTCGCAGCGTTCCCGCGCCAGCGCCCGCAGCCGCGAGTTCGCCGCGACGCCGCCGCCGATCAGCAGGTCCCGCACGCCGTTGTCCTTGCAGACCTTCAGCGCCTTGTGGGTGAGGACGTCCACCACGGCCTCCTGGAACGACGCGGCCACGTCGGCGACCGGCACCGGCTCCCCGGAGCGCTCCCGGGCCTCCACCCACCGCGCGACGGCGGTCTTCAGGCCGGAGAACGAGAAGTCGTAGGTGCCGTCGGCGTACTTGCCGCGCGGGAACGCGATGGCGCCCGGGTCGCCCTCGCGCGCGGCCCGGTCGATCAGCGGGCCGCCGGGGAAGCCCAGGTCCAGCACCCGGGCGACCTTGTCGAACGCCTCGCCCGCCGCGTCGTCCACGGTCGAGCCCAGCGACCGCACGTCGGTGGCGACGTCGGGGACCAGCAGGATCGACGAGTGCCCGCCCGACACCAGCAGCGCCACGCAGGGCTTGGGCAGCTTGCCGTGCTCCAGCTGGTCCACGCACACGTGCGCGGCCAGGTGGTTCACGCCGTACAGCGGCTTGCCCAGCGACAGCGCGTACGCCTTGGCCGCCGCGACGCCCACCATCAGCGCGCCGGGCAGGCCGGGCCCGGCGGTGACGGCGAACGCGTCGATGTCGGCGAAGGTCACCCCCGCCTCGGCCAGGGCGCGTTCCACGGTCGGGGTCATGGCCTCCAGGTGCGCGCGCGAGGCGACCTCGGGCACCACGCCGCCGAACCGGGCGTGCTGGTCGACGCTGGAGGCGACGGTGTCGGCCAGCAGCGTCGTCCCGCGGACGATCCCCACGCCGGTCTCGTCGCAGGAGGTCTCGATCCCCAGAACGAGGGGCTCGGAATCAACGATCATCATGTCTCCCTGGAGAACCCGACCGGCCCGGTCCGCGCCCTGCGGCGCATCACGACGGCGTCCACACCGGACGGCTGGTAGTAGCGCTTGCGCAGCCCGACGCGTTCGAAGCCGAACCGCTCGTAGAGGCGCCGCGCGGCGGGGTTGTCGGCGCGGACCTCAAGGAACACCTCGTCCGCGCCGCGTTTGGCCGCCTCGTCGAGCAGCGCGGTCAGCAGCGCCGCGCCGAGCCCCTTCCCGCGCTGGTCGGCCCGCACCCCGATGGTCTGCACGTCGCCCTGGTCGGCGGCCACGGCGAGCCCCGCGTACCCGACGATCCCGCCGTCCGCCTCGGCGACGACGTAGTGCCGGGTGCGCGGCTGGTCGGCCAGCTCCTCCCGCAGCATCTCCATCGACCAGGCGTCCTCGGGGAACAGCTCGCGTTCCAGGGCGTGGACGGCGGGCAGGTCCGCCTCGGTCATCGGCCGCAGCAGCACCCCCGGGCTCACGCCGGGGTCACCTTCTTGCGCGGACCGGGCTCCTTGGCGTCGGGACGGCGCAGGTAGAGCGGTTCGGGCGGCAGCAGCGCGGGGCCGGGACGGCCGGACAGCCGCGTCACGGCCAGCTCCGCCAGCGCCGCCGCCGACGGCAGCAGCGGGGCGGGCTGCACGGCGCGGTCGCCGAGGACCTCGGCGTACAGCTCGGCGCCCTCCCCGATCACCGGGACCCCCTCGGGCAGCCCGGCGGCGGGACCCACCATCGGTTCGCCGATCCGCTGCCCGTAGGAGCCGTACCGCGCCCAGTAGACCTCGCGCCGCCGCGCGTCGGTGGCCACCACGAACGGCGTCTCGCGCCGCGACTCCCAGGCGATCACGTCCAGCGTGCACACCCCGTGCACCGGGACCTTCAGCGCCTCCCCCATCGCCAGCGCGGTGACGATGCCGACCCGCAGGCCGGTGTAGGGGCCGGGGCCGACGCCCACGGCGATGGCGTTGAGGTCGCCCGGCGCGGCCCCCGCCTCGGCGAGCACGCCCGCGACGGACGGGGTCAGCAGCTCGGTGTGCCTCCGCCGGTCCACCGCCTCGGCCGCTCCGCGGCGACGCAGCCCCTCGCCGGGGTTCCATTCGTACAGCGCGACGGTGACCGCTGCGGTCGCGGTGTCAAAAGCCAAGACCAGCACGTTGCCTGAGTCTATGGCTTGCCCGCCGCTTCTCAGCCCTTGTTGAGGCTCTCCAGCACGGACTTGGCCGCGTCGGTCGCCCCGTTCATGGCCGCGTCGGCGGCCAGCGGGTCGCCGTCGTCGCCGCCCGAGTAGCGGACGGTGACCAGGACGTTGGACAGGCGGACGTTGGTGATGGCCTCGGCCGAGCCCTGCCCCTCGTCGACGCTGTAGACGGTGTAGCCCTCGTCGCCGACGCCGTCGAGGCGGGTCTTGTCGGTGACCTCCTGCCCGGCGAGCAGGCCCTTGCCGGACTCGTCGTCGGCGCGTTCCCGGGCGAACGTCGCGCGCGCGGCCTCGGTGGCGGTCTGCGTCCCGTCGGCGGCGACGGCGCGGATCTCGACGGTGAGCTGGCGCTTGCGCTTGCCCTCGTAGGCGCCCCAGACGCACTGGTTCTGGCGGTCGCTGCTCTGGTAGTTGTCGGCCTGGGTGCGCTGGGCGTCGGGGGCGAGCCGGTCGGCGAGGTCGGCCCGGACCATCTCGCAGGCGTCGGGGACGCCGCTGCGCTCGGTGGGCGCGCCCGCGGCGGTCTGCGTCGCGCCGCTGACGACCTGCCCGGTGTCGCCGTCGCGCACGCCCGAGCCGCTGAGGATCGCGAACGCGGCCAGCACGCAGACGACCGCCCCCGCGACCGCGCCCGTCAGGAGCAGGGCCAGGCGGCGGCCCGCGCGGCGCTCGCGCTCGACCCGGC
>NZ_BCQR01000255.1 GCF_001552175.1 Actinomadura kijaniata NBRC 14229 | reverse complement strand
CCGCGGTCACCGCGATCGTGCCCGACCGGGTGCCCCGGGAGCGGCGCGGCCTGGCCTCGGCGACGGCGAGGCCCTGTGCCGCGCCCTGATCGCCCTCGGCCGCTGCGCGACGTCGCACGACCCGCCGGTCGCCCGCGCCACCTACGGCCACGCCGCGCAGGTCGCCGCCGAACACGGCCTCACCCCCTGGCGGATCGCCGCGCTGACCGGCCTGGCCGCCGTGGAGGGCGGCGCCCACCCGGCGCTGGCCGAGGCGCGCGAGCTGGCCCTGGAGGCCGGGCTGCTGGCCGAGGTCGTCGCCTGCGACCTGCTGCGCGCCAAGACGATCTGCACGGCCGAGGGGCCGCGCGCCGCCGCGCCCCTGGCCCGCCGGACCGCCGGCCGCGCCGCCCGCCTCCGCCTCTCGGGCGCCCGCGCGGTCGCGGAGCTGCTGGTGGCTTTCGCCCACGCCGCCGACGCCGACGACGAGGGCATGGACCGGGCCCTGACGACCGCCGCCGACCTCCCCGACGCGCCGATCGAGGTGGCGGCCCTGACCCCGGCCGTGTCCGCCCTGCGCCGCCTGCTGGACCGCGACCTGGCGGAGGCCGACCGGCTGCTGGACTCCGGCATGCGCCGCCTGGTCGGGCGGCCGCAGGCCGCGCCGGTCCCGCTGTGGGGGCTGTGGGCGCTGCTGCGGGCCGTCCACGGCTCCGACGACGCCCGTACGACGCTGCGGCGCTCCCCCGCGGTGCTGCGCGGCGTGAACCAGGGCGTTCTGCACTACGCCGACGCGGTCGCGGCCGGACGCGCGGGACGTTCCGGCCGCGCCGCCGAACTGCTGGCCATGGGCGACCTCGTGCTGGCGGAGCACCCCTGGTGGCGGCGGCTGTGCCGGCTGCTCGCGCTGGAGGCGGCGGTCGCCGACGGGTGGGGCGACCCCGTGCCCGTGCTGCGCGCCGACCTCGACGTGTTCGACCGCGCCGGGGAACCCCGCCTCGCCCGCACCTGCCGCGACCTGCTGCGGCGGGCCGGCGCGCCCACGCGCCGGGGCCGCGGCCGCACCCCCGTCCCAGCGCCGCTGCGCGCGGCGGGCGTCACCAGCCGCGAGATGGACGTGCTGGAGCTGGTCGCGGCGGGCCTGACCAACCGCCAGATCGCCGAACGCCTGTTCCTGTCGCACCGCACGGTCGACACCCACGTGGCCAGCCTGCTGGCCAAGACCGGCACCACCCGCCGCACCGACCTGCGTCCCCTGTCGGAGGCGCGGGCGACCTGAGCACCCATGGGGGTCCTTCACCGACGCGCACACCCGCCCCCATGGGGCCCCTCCCGGTTCACCCCACCGGGAGGGGCAGCGCGTGTTGAATCGGCCTTTCGGCCCGAACCCCTCGCCCGGGGGCTCGGGAACCGACCGAAAAGCGGGCGAGCGCTGCATCGCTTCGCGATCTTCCGCCGGGATCTCGCCTTCGGCTTCGATCCCGGCCTCAGCCTCCGGACGCGCTCGCGTGCGGGGCCGGGGGTGGCGGGTGGTTTTCGGTCTGCCTCAGGAGGCGGCGGCGTCGAGGCGGCGGAGGGCGCCGCGTACCTTCTCCGCGTCGGTCGTGGCCCAGAACGGCGGCAGCGAGTTCTTCAGGAAGCCGCCGTACCGGGCGGTGACCATGCGCGGGTCGAGGATCGCGATGACGCCCCGGTCGTCCATCGACCGCAGCAGGCGGCCCGCGCCCTGCGCCAGCAGCAGCGCCGCGTGCGTGGCGGCGACCGCCATGAAGCCGTTGCCGCCGCGCGCCGCGACCGCCCGCTGCCGCGCCGACTGCACGGGGTCGTCCGGGCGCGGGAACGGGATCCGGTCCATGATCACCAGTTGCAGCGACGGGCCGGGCACGTCCACGCCCTGCCACAGCGACAGCGTCCCGAACAGGCAGCTCCGCTCGTCCTCGGCGAACTGCTTGACCAGCAGCGACGTGGAGTCCTCACCCTGGCACAGCAACGGGTGGGACAGATGGTCCTTCAGCTCGTCGGCGGCCTGCCGGGCCGCCCGCATCGAGGAGAACAGCCCGAGCGTGCGCCCGCCCGCCGCCTCGATCAGCTCGGTGATCTCGGTGAGGTAGGCGTCGGGCAGCCCGTCGCGTCCCGGCTGCGGCAGGTGCCGCGCGACGTACAGGATCCCCGACCGGGCGTGGTCGAACGGCGACCCCACGTCCAGCCCCGACCAGACGAGCTTCTTGGCCTCCCCGTCGCCCTTGCCGCCCTTGCCGTCCTTGGTGGCGGTCTTCGCCAGTCCCTCGGCGGCGGTCCTGGCGTCGGGGGAGGAGCCCTCGCCGAGCGGCGGTAGCCCCCACTGCCCGGCCAGCGGCTCGAACGACCCGCCGAGCGTGAGCGTCGCCGACGTCAGGATCGCCGTCCGCTTCTCGAACAGCGTCGTGCGCAGCAGCCCGCCGACCCCGATCGGCGCGACGTGCAGCGCGGGGGGCCGCCGGGGGCGGCCGTCCGGCACGAACGGCTTGTTCAGCCACACCACGTCGAACCGTTCGGCGATCGGCGGCTGGAACGACTCCAGCAGCCGCACCGCCGTGTCGTGCATCTCCTCCAGCGTCGACCGCGCGGCCTTGCGCGCGCCCGCGTCCGCCGGGTCCAGCTCCTTCTTCTCCGGGCCGATCGCGGTCAGGCACGCGTGGGCGGCGTCCCGCACCACGGCCACGACCTGCCCCAACGACTCCGGCAGCACGTCCATCCGCCCGGCGGGCAGGTCCTCCAGGAGGTGGCCCAGCGCCTCCCCGGCCTGCTTGAGCCGATCGGCGATCCCCTCCTCGACCAGCCGTCCGCACCGGCGCGCGGCGATCTCCACGGCGGGCGCGCTGAGGTCCCCGGTGGCGACCGAGGTGACCCGGTCCACCAGCTCGTGCGCCTCGTCCACGATCACCACGTCGTGGTCGGGCAGGACCTGGAACTCCTCCAGCGCGTCGATCGCCAGCAGCGCGTGGTTGGTGACGACGATGTGCGCCTCGCCCGCCTCGGCGCGGGCCAGCTCGGCGAAGCACTCGGTGCCCTGCGGGCAGCGCTGGGCGCCCAGGCACTCGCGCGCCGTCACCGCCACCTGCCGCCAGGCCTGCTCGCTGACGCCCGGCACCAGCTCGTCGCGGTCGCCGGTGGTGGTCTCCTCGGCCCACTCGTTGAGCCGTTTGACCTGGCGGCCCAGCGTCGACAGCTGCTGCGGGTCGAACAGGCTCTCGCCGACCTCCTCCGGGTCGTCGGGGACGCCGGTCTGCACCCGGTGCAGGCACAGGTAGTTGCGGCGGCCCTTGAGGATCGCGAACTTCAGCTCGGTCCCCAGGTGCGGTTCCAGCGCCTCGGCCAGCCGGGGCAGGTCGCGGTCCACGAGCTGGCGTTGCAGGGCGATGGTCGCGGTGGACACCACGACGGTCGTCCTGTTTCTGACGGCGTGCCGGATCGCCGGGACGAGGTAGGCCAGGGACTTGCCGGTGCCGGTGCCCGCCTGGACGGCCAGATGCTCCCCGCTCTCGACGGCGTGCGCGACGGCCTCGGCCATTCTCACCTGGCCGGGGCGTTCGGCGCCGCCGATCGCCTCGACGGCGGCGGCGAGCAGGGTCGCCATGTCGGGGGTCCGGGTCTCGCTGGCGGTCAGCACTTCAGGGGCGGGCACGTCGCCCAACGCTACCGTCCGCCGGGGGCGCTCTGGCCGGAACCGCGAGGAGCGGTCGCCGCGACCACCGGCGGAACGCCGGACGATCTTCGTGAAAGAGATCACATGGCCGGTGGGTGACGGCCGGGACCGTGTGCCCCGGATAATGCAAGTGCTCACTTACGGCGGGCGGCCGGTTGTGGCCGGGCAGAGGGGGTAACGGCATGGCCGATTCGGGGCTGTCGGCGCGTTCGCGGACCAGGTTCGCCCTGCTGGGCACGGTCGCGATCGCCGGGGCCGCCACGGCGGTCGCGTTCCCCGCGCTCCCCGCGAACGCGGACACCACCTACAACGCCGTCTTCGGCCGGGCGGGTCAGGGCCTGGACGCCAGGTCCGACATCAAGGTGCGCGGGGTCACCGTCGGCCGCGTCGAATCGGTCGGCCTCAATCCCGACGGCCGGGTCCGCGTCCGGATGCGCGTCGGCCGGGACGTCCGGGTGCCGCGCGACGCCGAGGCCCGCGTCGATCCCGTCTCGGTCTTCGGCCCCAAGGAGATCACCCTCGAACTCGGCCGCGGCTCGGGCCCCTACCTGGCCGAGGGCGGCACCGTCACCCGCACCCGCGACGCCGCCGACCCCGCCGACACCGCCCGCCCCGCCTACGAGTTCGGCAGGGTCGTCGATCCCCAGGACGTGGCGACGCTCGCGCACACGTTCGCGCGCGGCCTCGACAACCAGGGCCCCGCCCTGCGCCGCGCCGTCGACAACGGAGCGAAGGTCGTCGACGCCACCCACCGGCGCCGCGCGGAACTGCGCCGCCTGACCGAGGACCTGGCCGGGCTGTCCGGCACGCTCGGCGACCGGGGCGACACGGTCGTCGGCGTGGCCCGCGACGCCGACGCGCTGGCCCCGCTGGCGACCGGCGCGCCGGACAGGGTCACCCGCCTGCTCGACGAGGCCGGGCGGCTGTCCACCCGGGTCGGCGGCACCCTCCAGCGACAGGGCGGCAACCTCGGCGGCCTGGTCGACGACACCGCGCCCTACGCCCGCCTCGCCGCCGGGCACGACCGCGAGCTCCTGGTCCTGCTCGACAGCCTCACCGGCTTCTTCGACGGGCTGGCCAGCGTCATGACCGCCCCGGGGCCGAACGGCACCCGGCCCGCCGTGCTGCGTGGAACGCTCCCGCTCGACGCCTGCAAGATCGCCGTGGACGTGTGCGGTTGACCGGTCCCCGCGTCCGGACCACCCCGGGCGATCGGCGAAGATGGGGCTCGTGTCTGCGGAAAGAGAAGTCCTGACCTGGGAGTTGTTCGGCACCGCCAGCCGCGCGCTGGCGCAGGAGATCGCCGACAGCGGCTACCGGCCCGACCTGATCCTGTCGATCGCGCGCGGCGGCCTGTTCGTCGCCGGAGCCCTCGGCTACGCGCTGGACGTCAAGAACCTCCACGTGATGAACGTCGAGTTCTACACCGGTGTCGACCAGCGCCTGGACATGCCGGTCATGCTGCCGCCGGTGCCGAACGCCGTGGACCTGTCGGGCGCGAAGGTGCTGGTCGCCGACGACGTCGCCGACACCGGCGCCACCCTGAAGCTGGTCCGGGACTTCTGCGCCGACCACGTCGCCGACGTGCGCTGCGCCGTCATCTACGAGAAGCCCCGCTCGTCCGTGAAGTGCGAGTACGTCTGGAAGCACACCGACCAGTGGATCAACTTCCCCTGGTCCACCGAGCCGCCGGTCGTGCGGCGCGAGAACCAGGTCCTCGACGCCTAGGGGGAACACGCCCTCACGGAGAGTGACAGGGGCGGGCGGTCAGGGAAGAGTCGGGGGAGACCCGCTCGTCAGGAAGGCCCCCGGTGTTCCACCCCCGCCGCCCCTGGGCGTTCGCCCCGGTCCCCGCCCTGCTCGCCGCGTCCGCCGTGGTCGTGGGCGGGGACGCCCCGGCCTCCTCGGCCGCCGCGCCGCGCCGCCCCGACATCGTGCTGATCGTGGCCGACGACCTCGGCGCCCACGACGACCTGCGCCGCTTCCCGAACCTGGCGCGCCTGCGCCGCCAGAGCGCCGCGCTGACGAACTTCACCGTCGCCGACTCCTGGTGCTGCCCGTCGCGCGCGACGATCCTGCGCTCGCAGTACGTGCACAGCCACGGGGTGCGGACCAACAACCCGCCCGGCGGCGGCTTCGAACGCTTCCACGCCCGCGGCCTGGACCGCTCCACCGTCGGGACGTGGCTGCGCGCGGCGGGCTACCGGACGGCGCTGGTCGGCAAGTTCCTCAACGGCTACCCGGCCACGGCCGGTCCGGCGTACGTGCCGCCCGGCTGGGACGACTGGCGCGTGCCCACGGCCCGGAACCTCTACCGCCAGCGCGACTACCTCCTCGTCGAGCGGGGGAAGCGCCGCCCCCACGCGAGGCACCTGGACGACATCCTCACCGAGAGGGCCACGTCGTTCATCGCCTCCACCCCCGCCGACCGGCCGCTGTTCCTCCACCTGGCGCCCGTGGCCCCGCACCTGCCCGCCGCCCACGCGCCCCGGCACGCGCGGGCGTTCGGGAAGGCGCGGGCGCCGCGCACCCCGTCGTTCGGGCGCGCGGCCCCCCGGTCCGAGCCCCGCTGGCTGCGGCGCCTGCCGCCGCTGAAGCCCGGGGAGGTCAGGCGCATCGACCGCGTCCACCGGGCCCGGATGCGTTCGCTGCTGGCGGTGGACGACATGGTCGGCGCGGTGCTGCGGACCCTCCAGAGCACCGGCCGGGCCCGTGACGCCTACCTGTTCTTCACCTCCGACAACGGCTTCCACCTGGGGCAGCACCGGCTGCGGCCGGGCAAGACGACGCCCTTCGAGGAGGACGTGCGCGTTCCGATGCTGGTCCACGGCCCCGGCGTCCGCCCCGGCCGGATCACGGCCCCGAGCGGCACGGTGGACCTGGCGCCGACGTTCGCCGAGCTGGCCGGGGCGCGGGTGCCGTCGTTCGTGGAGGGGCGCTCCCTGGTCCCCGTCCTGGCCCGCCGCCGGGTGGCGTGGCGGCGCGGCATGCTGATCGAGTTCTTCGCGGACCGGCCCAGGAACAGGCCCGAGGGTCCCGACTGCGACACGAGGACCCGCAAGGGCTGCCCGCTCCCGCCCACCTACGCGGCCCTGCGCACACCGCGCTACACCTACGTGGAGTACGCGACGGGCGAGCGCCAGCTCTACGACCGCGCGAAAGACCCGCACCAACTGCACAACCTGGTCCGCAAGACGAACAAGGCCACCCTCCGCCGCCTGCACGCCTGGCTGACGGGCCTCCGCGCGTGCAGGGCGGCGACCTGCCGCCGGGCGGACCGGGGCTGAAGAAGTTATCCACAGGTCCTCCTCCGGCCTGTCGGCAGCCGCGCCCCGCCTGCCAGGCTCGACCCATGAGCAACCAACGCCCTCAGATGAGGATCCGCACCCCCGAGGACGTGATCGCGGCCGTCCCCTACCTGCTCGGCTTCCACCCTTCCGACAGCATCGTGCTGGTCGCCTACGGCGGTCCCCACGGCACATGCGCCCTCCGCCAGGACTTACCTCCCCAGGGCGGCGATCCCGAGGGGGAGCGCCTGGCCGCCGTCCTGACGGACAACGGCTTCGAACGGGCGGTGCTCCTCGGCTACGGCCCGCCCGGCCGCGTCGCGGCGGCCGTGGGCCGGATCCGCCCGGCCCTGGAGCACGCGGGCGTCGAGGTGGCCGAGACGATGCGGGTGGGTGACGGCCGCTGGTGGTCGCTGGACTGCGCGAGCCCGTGCTGTCCCCCCGAGGGCCGCCGCTACGACATCGCCGCCACCGAGATCGCCGCCGAGGCGACCCTCGCGGGCCAGGTGGTGCTGCCCGGCCGTTCCGACCTGGTCCGCTCGATCGCCTCCCTGGGCCTGCCCATGCGGGAGGCGACGACCCGGGCCGAGCAGCGCTGGTTCGACTGGGCCCGCCAGGGCCTGTCCCCGGCCCGGATCCGCTCCCGCGCGGTCCGGGAGGGCACGGCCCTGCTGGACGACCTGTCGGCCCGGGTCCGCGGCGACGGTCCGCCGCCCACCGGTGAGGAGGTCGCCTGGCTGGGCGTCCTCCTCACCGAAACCCGGGTCCGCGACGAGGCGTGGATCCGCATCGACCCCGACGATCCCGGCCCCCACCTGGAGTTCTGGCGCTACGTCGTCCGCCGGGTGGAGGAGCCCTACATCACGGCCCCGGCGGTGCTGCTGGCCTACGCGGCCTACAGCACGGGCGACGGAGCCCTGGCGAACATCGCCCTGGACCGCGCCGCCCCCGACTACCCCCTGGCCTGGCTGCTCCGAGAGATCATGGCCGCCGGCATCCCTCCGTCGGCGATCCACCCGGCCCTGACCGCAAGAGAACTCTCCTCCCACGACGAGGACCTACAAGAAGAGGAGTCCCAAGCAAGCTGACCCGTTCCGGGCCCGTTCCCCGACAACCCCTTGCAGCGGGCCCGGAACCCCCGAACCCCTCCCCGGCAGAGGTCCCCGGCCTGCCCTTGCGCCCGCCATGTGCCCCAGCTCACCTCTTCGCCGTGTATACGCGGGCGTATAAACGGGCTAGCCTCGATTTATACGTAGGCGTATAGAAGTGAGCGGCGGGTGGCGTCCCGGCGCGGGAGAGGCGGTCGCGGCCATGAAGCTTCCTCGGACGGCCCATACCGACCGGCCGTGGCGGATCCACGAGATCGCCCCCGACTTCGAGGTCGAGGACGTGTGGTCCTTCCGCACCCCCGGCGCCGGGCCGGACGACTTCCCCGTGATGCTCGCCGCGATGCGGGCGGGCGGCGGGTTCGCCAACCAGCCTCCTGCGGTCCGGTTCCTGTTCGCGGTGCGCTGGAAGCTCGGCGCCCTGCTCGGCTGGGACGGGTCCAGGGCGGGCCTCGGGACGCGCGTCCGGCCGCTGCGCGACCGCCTGCCGGACGACCTCCGCGAGACCGCGGACGACTCCGCCGCCGACGCCACCCCGTTCAGCCCGGTGTACGACCTTCCGGACGAGTCCGTCCGCGAACTGGCCAACAAGACCGTCCACACCCTCATGCACCTGGGGTGGGCGCCGACCGGCGACGGCGGCCACGAGCTGCGGATGGCGGTCCTGGTCAAGCCCAACGGCCGGTTCGGGCGGCTGTACATGGCCTCCATCGCGCCGTTCCGCCACCTGGTCGTCTACCCGGCGCTGACCCGCCAGTGGGAACGCGCCTGGCGGAACCGCGCGCTCCTGCTCCCCGAGGACGCCACCACCACTTCCCGTCGGGGGTGACGGGACGCCTCCTTGCCGGCGTCGCGTGTGACCTCGGCGGTCCGCTGCGCCCGCTCCCGAGGCGGTGGTCACCGATCCGCGCTCCGCGTCCGGCGTCCTCACCCCCTGCGGCGAAGGTGACGGCCGCCCTCCGGCGGCCGGTCCGCCGGTGACCGGCGCGACGCATGACCCCGCACGTAATCGATCTTCGATGGCGTGGTCCGGGAGGCTGGCGGTGTTCTTCCCGAGCTCGGCCTCACCCCGCAAGGAGCACCCGTGGACACACGTTCGGTCAAGGCGTTCGTGGTCGCCGTCGCGATCGCCGTTCCGATGGTCCCCGCCGTCACGGCCCGGGCGGACGGCCCGGCGGTGGTCGAGGGGACGCCCACCCCCGCCGCCCGGACGTTCATCGACCGCCAGACGCGGTTCGGGGCGATGCCGACCTACACCACCCCCGGCGCGCCCGACGAGGCGGACCTGAACCGGCGGGTCGCCGCCTACGGGGAGATGTGGCACGAGGACGCGACCCTCTGGGAGGCCGCCAGGGAGCCGGTCCGGGGGCGCGCGAACATCGAGAACTCGATCCGCGGGTCGCTGCGCCTCGTGCCCTCGTTCGGGTTCCGGCCGACCCGCGTCGCCGTCGGCCCGAACGTGGTCATGTACGGCGCGCACAACGAGGCCGTCATCAACGGCAACCAGGTCTCCTACCCCGCGATCTACCGGGTGGTGCTGGACCGGAACGGCGACGTCGTCCAGGGGAGGCGCTACTACGACCGGTTCCGGTGGTTCAGGCCGCTCGACGGTTCCCTGCGGGACCTGTTCGGCGACGTGCGGGACCACGGTCGCGCCGCCGCCCCGGCCGCCGGACGCCCGGCGTCCCCCGACGACGTCGCGGGCCGGGCCGCGGCCTGGAACCGGCGGGACGCCGCCGCACTGGTGAACTCCGTGCGGAACGTCCCGCTGTCGGGCACCGGCCTCGACGGCCGCCGGCTGCACACCCGCGGCGGCAAGCTCGCCTACCTGCGGCGGCTGTTCAGCACGTTCGGCGCCGACCCCGCCGCGAGGCTGGAGCCCGGCGAGAGGGTGAACACCCCCGCGGCCACCTACCAGGAGTGGTACGGAACGGTGAACAGCCAGGGCCGCACCACCTCGTTCGGCATCATCGAGCGCTTCGGGCACCGCGACGGCAAGCCGACCGACTGGACGCTGACCTTCGACACGCTCCCGCTGATCGCCGACGACCGGGAGATCGCCAGGCTCTACGGCCTGATCCGGCCCTGACGCCGGACGGCGCCCGTGCCGTCCACCGGCGGGACGGCAGGGGCGCCGCGGCTTTCAGGAGGCCCGGCCGGGGCCCGGGCGGAGCAGGGACAGCGTGAGGAGGCAGCCGAGGGCCGCCAGGGCCGCGGCGGCGGCGAAGCCCGCGTGGATGCCGTCGAGGTAGGCCTCCGGCGTGGAGCCCCCCGCCTCGGCGGCCAGCAGCAGGAGGGCGGTGACGCCCAGGCCGGAGCCGACGCGCTGCACCGTGTTGACGATCCCGGCCGCGATGCCGGTGTCGTCCTTGTCCACGGCCGTCACGGCGGGCACCGTCACCCCCACGAACGCGGCGGGCAGCCCCACCCCGAACACCAGCGCCGCGGGCAGCACGTCCACCACGTACGAGCCGTCGGCGGGCAGCCGCGCGAACCACGCCATCGCGGCGGCCTGCGACGCCATCCCCGCCGCCAGCACGCCCGTCGCGCCCAGCCGTTCGAGGGCGTAGGGGATGAGGGTGCGCGAGACCACGATGTTGACCGCCGCGACCGGGAGCACCGCCAGGCCCGACCGGGTCGGGCTGTAGCCCTGGCTGTTCTGCAGGTACAGCGCCAGCAGCGCGAACGCGGGCACGTGCGCCGCGCCGACCAGCGCGTTCACCGCCGCGGAGCCGCTGACCGCCCGCACCGCGAACAGCCGCAGCGGCATCAGCGGGTGCGGGCTGCGCGCCTCGATCACCAGGAACGCGGCCAGCAGCGCCGCCCCGGCGGCCAGGCACGGCCAGACCGCCGTGCGGGCGCCCGGGTCGCCCAGCGCGCCGATCGCGTACCCGAGCAGGAGGAGCGCCGCCGTCCCGGTGACCGCGCCCGGCACGTCCAGCCGCCCGGGCCCCCGCACCGGACGGCCGGCGCCGGGGTCGCGCGGGGGCGCCGCGGTGGCG
>NZ_BCQR01000254.1 GCF_001552175.1 Actinomadura kijaniata NBRC 14229 | reverse complement strand
TGGCCGGTGCGCCGGGTGACGGCCGCCGCCGCCGAGGCCGCCGCCGCGCTGGCGCTCGCCACGGGCGCGCCGGGCCTTTCCGAGACCACGTTCGTGCCCCCCTCCTGACGATGTTTCCGCAGGTCTGAGCCCCTGCGGATGGACGAAGCAGTCCGTCGGCGATGGTTTCCTTACGTTCAGCTTTCCAACGCGGGGAACTGGACGGACATGGGACGACATCGCAGGGGCGCCAAGCGGGAGATCACGGTGGCCGACCTGATCGACGCGCTGCGGCGCTTCGATCCGGGCATGGAGGTACGGCTGGCCGTCCAGCCCCGCCTGCCCCAGGAGCACGCCATCAGCGCCGTGGCCGAGGCGGACGGGATCGTGTGGATCGGCGACGGCGGGGCGCGCGGCTACTGTCCCGACGAGGTCGCCGAGCGCCTCGGCTGGCTCTGACGGCCGGGAACGGTTCAGGGGATGGTTCGGGGGGCGGTCAGGGGCGCTTGAGCTTGGACCAGACCCGCACCAGGGCCTTCAGGTCCTCCTCGTCGAGCGTGCCGAACGTGTCCCGCAGCGCCTCCCGGCGGGTCGCGTCGGCCTCGGCGAACACCGTGCGGCCCCGCGCGGTGAGGGCCACCTCGGCGGCGCGGGCGTCGCGCTCGGAGCGGGCGCGTTCGATTAGGCCGCGCTCGCGCAGGCTCTCCACCACGCGCGACACCTGGCTGCGGCTCAGCATCGTGCAGGCGCCGAGGTCCGACACCGAGACCGGGCCGTCCTGGTAGGACAGCCACAGCAGCACCTCGAACCACGACAACGGCAGGTCGTGCCGCCGGACCAGCTCGCGGCCGACCTGCGCGGTCAGGGTGTTCCCCGCCCACACCAGGCCATAGAAGGCCAGGTCGGAAGGGGGGAGGTCGGCGTCCGCGAGCTGTTTGGCCATAAGTCCAGCTTAGGTGGTTTGTGTGCAGGCGCACGCGTTCATAACCTGTGTGTGCACACACAAATGTGAGAGGGGTTCGTGATGTCCCGTGAGATCCGTCTGGCCGCCCGCCCGGTGGGGGAGCCGAAGCACTCGGACTTCGAGATGGCCGAGGTGCCGGTCCCGGAGCCGGGGGAGGGGCAGGTCGTGGTCCGCAACGACTGGATGTCGGTGGACCCGTACATGCGCGGCCGGATGAACGACGTGAAGTCCTACGTGCCGCCGTTCCGGCTCGGCGAGGCCATGGAGGGCGGCGCGGTCGGCACGGTGGTGGCGTCGCGTTCGGAGAAGGCGCCGGTCGGCACGGTCGTGCTGCACGGCCTCGGCTGGCGTGAGCACGCCCTGCTGGACGGCGACCGCGCCCGCGTGATCGACACCACGCGCGTGTCCCCGCAGGCCTACCTGGGCGCGCTCGGCATGCCGGGCCTGACCGCCTACGCGGGCCTGACCGAGGTCGCCCCGGTCAAGGAGGGCGACGTGGTGTTCGTCTCCGGCGCGGCCGGGGCGGTCGGCAGCATTGCCGGACAGATCGCGAAGAAGCTGGGCGCGAGCAGGGTGATCGGCTCGGCGGGCGGCCCCGCCAAGACGGCCAAGGTCGTGGACGCCTTCGGCTTCGACGCGGCGATCGACTACCGCGAGGGCGACCTGGAGGGCCAGCTCGCCAAGGCCGCGCCCGACGGCGTCGACGTCTACTTCGACAACGTCGGCGGCGACCACCTGCGCGCGGCGATCGCGGCGCTGAACACCCACGGCCGGGTCGCGCTGTGCGGCGCGATCTCCCAGTACAACGCGACCGGCCCGGTCCCCGGCCCCGACAACCTGGCCCTCGCCATCGGCAAGCGCCTGACGCTGCGCGGCTTCATCGTCGGCGACCACGCCCACCTGGCCGGCGAGTACTTCACCAAGGCCGCCGAATGGCTGGCCAACGGCGACCTGTACACCGAGGAGACGGTCGTGGAGGGCATCGACAACGCCGTGGACGCGTTCCTCGGCCTCCTCAACGGCGCCAACACCGGCAAGATGCTGGTCCGCCTGTGACCACCGTGTCCTGACCATCGTGTCCTGACCACCTCCGCCGATGCCCTAAGCTTTTCCCTGTCGCTGCGAGCCGGCGACGGGCAAGGGGCTATGGCGCAGTTGGTAGCGCGCCTCCATGGCATGGAGGAGGTCTGGGGTTCGAATCCCCATAGCTCCACCACCGGGAAGAGGCGGTGATCTTCGGATCACCGCCTCTTCCGCGTTCCGGGCCACCACGCGGCGATAAATCGTCCGAAGCGCACCCCGGGATGCTCTAAGCTTTTCCCTGTCGCCGCGAGCGGTGACAGGTAAGGGGCTATGGCGCAGTTGGTAGCGCGCCTCCATGGCATGGAGGAGGTCTGGGGTTCGAATCCCCATAGCTCCACCTCGGGCCTGGGGCCGGTGTGGTCAGCGACTTCGTCGCTTTCCCGCCGGCCCTTCGTCGTGTCGGCCCGGGGGCGACCCCCGGACCCCCGAAGGACCCGGAAGGGGCGGTGATCTTCGGATCACCGCCCCTTCTCCGTGTCAGGGGGTGGCGGTGAAGCGCAGGACGGCCCCGAAGCCCAGTCCGGCGTCGGGGTCCCGCGGCGGAACGATCACCAGGCCGCCGTCGGTGCACGCGACCGCGCGGATCAGCGCCGCGTCCGCCCGCTCCTCCCGCGGGTCGTCCACGCCGTAACGCCGCAGCTCCTCCGGGTCGGTCGCGATCTGGTCGGGCTCCGGCCCGACCCACAGCCGGGCGGGGGAGTCCGCGTCGTCCAGCAGCAGCGCCTCGATCTGCCCGTTGCGGGCGGCCTCGACGGTCGCGGGCAGGCCCGCCACGGCCCGCTCCCCGCGCGCCAGCTCGCGTTCGAACCGCTCGGCGACGGCGAACACGCGTTCGGCGCACTTCAGGTCCAGGACCCGGCTGAGTTCGGACTGGAGCTCCGGATCGCCGATCTCGTGCCGGTCCGACTCGACGGTGTACTCGCGCACCCCCTCGGAGATCTCCTCCAGGACGGCGTTGCGGGCCCGCACGTCCCCGGCGATCATGATCACCTCGGCGTGGACGCGGCGGGCGGCGCGGTCCACCTCCCGCCCGACCTTCTTGGCGTTGGCCTTCCAGGTCTCCTCGGCCGAGCGCTGGAACCGCGACTGGTTCCAGTCCCCGGCCTTGACCTTGCGGACCGGGTAGTCCTCGTCGCCGGGGACGTCGATGCGCTCCCGCTCCCCCTCGGCGGTGACGCACTCGATCGCGCCGCCCTTGCGGTCCACGACCACGACC
Source organism: Actinomadura kijaniata NBRC 14229 (assembly GCF_001552175.1). GTDB lineage: Bacteria > Actinomycetota > Actinomycetes > Streptosporangiales > Streptosporangiaceae > Spirillospora > Spirillospora kijaniata. The sequence continues at coordinate 8,041 of NZ_BCQR01000254.1, read as the reverse complement.
ATGTACGGGAACCGCTCGCCGCGCGCCGTCAGCCAGGGCAGCACGTGGGGGAGCGGCCCGACCCGGGCCTGCGTGACGGCGGGCGGGTCGGGGAGCCGTCCGGCGTGCACGACCTCGCCGCCCGCCGCGAACAGCACCAACCCTTCCGAACGGCGTTCGGCCAGTTCCCCGGTGACGGTCCCGTCGACCGCCCGCAGCGTGTCCTCGGGGCAGTCCTGCTCCTCCAGCTCGGAGCGCAGTGCCCGCCACCGCAGCTCGGCGGCCTTGGCGGCGTCCTCGGCGGTGCGGCTCAGGTCGGCGTACACCGACGCGACCGGCCCGGGCCGACGGTACAGCGGTTTGAGGAATGACAGATCCATGCCGCGGCCGTACCCGCGGTAATCGGCTCAAACGTAAAATCACCCCTCGGCAGCCTGCTGGAGCCTCGCGTACACCAGCTGCAACCAGTCGGCCCCCGCCACGGCGGTCATGGTCGCCCCGACCAGCCGGGTCGCCTCCGGCGCGAGCGCCAGCCCCGCCGCGTACCCGGTCGCCACCCACTGCGCCGTGCAGAACGGGCAAGTCAGCAGCTCTCCCAGGGCGTGCCGGACCCCGTCCTCGTGCCGCACCTCCTCGGCCAGCTCGGCCGGGCCCGCGGTCCCCTCGTACCGGGTGAACGGGGCCCGCAGCGGGCTCGTCACCGCGTCCTTGGTGATCATCCGGGCGAGCTTGTGCGTGGTCACGGTCATCAACGCGAGGTCGCCCGGACCCACCCGGGGCATCTCCCCGCGCCGCCGCGCCAGCAGGGCGACGGTCCCGGCGGCCACCCCGTAGACGGTCAGCGTCACCAGATACGAGCCCAGGGGCCGGTCGGCGCCCCCGGTGTACCGGCGCTTGGTCTCGCGCACGGCGTCGATCACGGTGTTCATGCGGTCGGCCTCCTTAGGAAGGGTCTCGGGCGGCGCATACCCGTCCTGCGCCGTCGCATCCCCCGGGACGGCCGTGACCGGTGGTTGGGATCTGTCAGCCGGGTAACGGCGGTAGTGAGAAAGGGGGATCACGATGACCGAGTACGAACCGGAACGCCGCGCCACGACCCCTGAGGACGACGGGATCCCGGACCTCCAGGACGGCACCCCGCAGCAGCAGTGGGCCGAGGACCCGCAGCGGATGGTGCTGCCCGGCGACCGTTCCATGACGCTGGACGAGTACGGCACGACCGTCGAGGAGATGCGTCAGGGCGAGCCGCTGTCGCAGCGGCTGGAACGCGAGGAGCCCGAGGTCCCGATCCCGCCGAACGAGCCCATCGAGCCCGCGGGCCGGATCGTCCAGGAGAACGAGGGCATCGGCCCCGACACCGAGAAGGACGCCGTCGCTCGCGAGACCGCCGACGAGTCGGGCTTCACCGCCGAGGAGAGCGCGATGCACATCGAGAGGGAGTGAGCGGACGAAAGCGGCGGGGCTCCGGCCCCGCCGCTTTCGTGCGCCGCGCTCAGTGGTCGCGGAGCGCCTTCACCAGTTCGGACTTGTTCATCGAGGAACGGCCCTTGATGCCGATCTCCCGGGCCCGCTTGAGAAGGTCGTCCTTGGACCAGTCGTCGTAGGAGGGGCTCTTGCCGCCCCTGCGGCCGACCGTGGACTCGCCCTCCTTGGCCTGCGCGTTGGCGATCCGCGCCGCCTTCTCCTTGCTCTCGCCCTTGTCGCGGAGCTTCTGGTAGGTCTTCTCGTTCTTGATCTGCGCTCTGGGCATCGCCGCAGAACCCCCTTTCGCGTCGGAACGAGCCCTACCCAGCTGACACGGGCCACACCTTCCGTTCCGTCCCTTCACTCCACGCGGACGAACGGCGACGGCAGATGCGGCGCGGCGAGCACCCCGCCCCGCGCGCGCAGCCCCTCCAGCACCGCCACGCGCGTCTCCACGGCCTGCCCGGGATCGTCGTCGTACACGTAACGCACCCGCGGATCGGCGAGCTGCACCGGATGCAGCACCACGTCCCCCGACACCAGGACGTCCCCCACGGCCACCGACTGGTGCCCCGGCGTGTGGCCCGGCGTCGGAACGACCTCCACCCCCGCCCCCAGCCGCACCGTCCCCTCGACCACCCGCAGCAGGTCCCGCAACGGCTCCACCACGCGCTCGTCCATCACCCGGTCCACGGCCGCCAGCTCCCGCGCCTGCACGACGTGCCGGGCGTTCGGGAACACCGGCGCGCCCCCGGCGACCGCCCCGCTCGCATGGTCGCTGTGCAGGTGCGTCAGCACCACGGTCCCCACCTCGCCCGCCGCGACCCCCGCCTCCGCGAGCGCCGCCACCAGCCGCCCCGGCACCGGGGCCCACAGCGCGGCGGGCGAGTCCGCGCCCCCGATCCCCGCGTCCACCAGCGTCAACGCCCCGTCCGTGCCCCGCAGCAGGAAACAGTGGAAATGCAGCCGCCATTCGCCGCCCGCGCCGAACGCCCCCGGCTCCCGCTCCCGCACCCGCTCCCAGAGCCCGTCGGCGGCACCCGGGAACGTCTCGGGCAGGGGCCGCCGCAGCGCCGCGCCCATCGGCCCGACGGCGTCGCACAGGGCAATAACCTCGATACCGTTCACCACGAGTGTTTCCTGATGCATGCGGTCACGATTCCAGCTTCGGGGACAATGAGGGCGGAAAAAGGGGGCGCGGCGTGCGCATCGGCGTTCTGGGGCCGCTGGAGGTGCGGGACGGCGCGGACCGCCCCGTCGCCGTCAACGGCACCCGCCTGCGCGCCCTCCTGATCCGCCTGGCCCTGGACCCCGGCCGCGCCGTCTCCGTCGACCGCCTCCTGGACGACCTGTGGGACGGCGCGCCCCCGGCGGGCGGCGCCGGGGCCCTCCAGGCGCTGGTCCGCCGCCTCCGCACCGCCCTCGGCCACGACCTGCTGGAACACGGCCCCGGCGGCTACCGCCTCACCCTCGACCCCGCCCACGTCGACGCGGTCGCGTTCGAACACGCGATCACCGCGGCCCGCGCCCGCACCGACCCCGCCGAACGCGCCGCCGCCCTCCGCGCGGCCCTCGACCTGTGGCGCGGCGCGCCGCTGGCCGACGTCGCCGACGCCGACTGGGCCGCCGCCCCCGTCGCCCGCCTCACCGAACTCCACCTCACCGCCCGCGAGGACCGCGCCGACGCCGCCCTCGCCACCGGCGAGACCACGTCCCTGCTGCCCGAGCTGGAGGCGCTGACCGCCGCCCACCCCCTGCGCGAACGCCTGCGCGCCCTGCACATGCGGGCACTGCGCGCCGCCGGGCGCCAGGCCGACGCCCTGCGCGTCTACGAGGACGTCCGCGCCCGCCTCGCCGACACCCTGGGCGCCGACCCGTCCGCCGAACTCGCCGCCGTCCACCTGGCGATCCTGCGCGACGCCCCGCCGCCCGGCGAACACCCCCGCACCAACCTGCCCGCCGCCCTGACCAGCTTCGTCGGCCGCGAGACCGAGTCCGCCCGGGTCGCCGCCCTGCTGCGCGAGGCCCGCCTGGTCACCCTCACCGGCCCCGGCGGCGCGGGCAAGACCCGCCTGGCCGCCGAGACCGCCACGCCGCTGGTCACCACGGTGCCCGACGGCGTGTGGTTCGTCCCGCTCGCCTCCGTCAGCGACGCCCGCGACATCGCCCCCGCCGTGCTGGCCGCGCTCGGCGTCACCGAGATCGTCCGCCCCTCCGAGACGCTGGCCGCGACCCGCCCGGCCGACCGGCTGGCCGACCTGCTCGCCCCCAAGACCACCCTGCTCGTCCTCGACAACTGCGAACACCTCGTCGACGCCGTCGCCGAACTCACCGGCCGCCTGCTGGCCGCCGCGCCCGGCCTGCGCGTCCTGGCCACCAGCCGCGAACCCCTCGGCATCACCGGCGAGTCCCTGTGCCCGGTCCCGTCCCTGCCGCTGCCGCCGCCCGACGCCGCCCCCGCCGACGCCCTCCGCTACCCCTCGGTCCGGCTCCTGGCCGACCGCGCCGCCGCCGTCCGCCCCGGCTTCACCGTCGACGACGCCACCGCCCCGCACGCCGTCGCGATCGTCCGCGCCCTCGACGGCATCCCCCTGGCGATCGAACTGGCCGCCGCCCGGCTGCGCTCCCTCACCCCCGCGCAGGTCGCCGCCCGCCTCGACGACCGGTTCCGCCTCCTGCGCGGCGGCGACCGCGCCGCCCTGCCCCGCCACCGCACCCTGCGCGCCGTCGTGGACTGGAGCTGGGACCTGCTCGACGACGCCGAACGCGCCGTCCTGCGCCGCCTGTCGGTGTTCGCCGGCGGCGCGACCCCCGAGGCGGCCGTCGAGGTCTGCGCCCCCGGCGACCCCGGCGCCCTCGACGTGATCACCTCCCTCGTCGACAAGTCCCTGGTCATGGCCGACGGCGCGGCCGAACCCCGCTACCGCCTGCTGGAGACCGTCCGCGTCTACGCCGCCGAACGCCTCGCCGAGGCCGGCGAGACCCGCCGGACCCGCGACGCCCACGCCGCCCACTTCACCGCCCTGGCCGAACGCGCCGAACCCGGACTGCGCCACCGCGACCAGCTCCGCTGGTCCGAACGCCTCACCACCGAACGCGACAACTGCAACGCCGCCCTCCGCCACGTCCGCGACACCGGCGACGTCCGCACCCTGCTGCGCCTGGTCGCGAACCTGGCCTGGTACTGGTTCATGGTCGACCTGGAGATCCAGTTCGGCGGCTGGGCCACCACCGCCGCCGCACTGGCCGGCGACACCCCGCCACCCGGCCTGGCCGAGGAGTACGCGCTCTGCCGCCTGGTCGCCGCGCTGATGGACGGCGTCATCGGCGACCCGCCGACCCCGCCCGCCGAGACCCGCGCCGCGATCGGCAAGGCCGTCGCCCACCTGCCCGGCCGGCCCCGCCACCCCGCGCTCGCCCTCGCCCCGCACCTGGCGAACCTGTTCACCAACGAGATCGGCGAGATGCACGCGGGCCTGGCGACACTGGGCGACCACCCCGACCCCTGGGTCCACGCCGTCGTGTCCGTCGTGCTCGCCTACACGGCCCTCAACGCGGGCGACATCGACGACGCGGCCGCCAAGGTCACCCGCGCCCAGGCCGGCTTCGCCGCGCTCGGCGACCGCTGGGGCATGATCATGGCGTTGAACGGCCTCATGCAGACCGCCGTCGCCCGCGGCGACCTGCACGCCGCCCTGCGCTACGCCGAGGAGGCCCACGGCTACGCCACCGAGCGCGTCAGCCCCGACCAGGGCGCGACCCTGCTGGCCGACCTCGGCCGCATCCGCGCCGCGCTCGGCGACCTCGAAGGGGCCCGCCGCGACCTGGAACGCGGCGTCCGCGCCTCCGAACGCATCGGCGAGTACGCCGACGCCGCCAACGCCCTGCTCGCGCTCGGCGACCTGGAACGCGACCAGGGAGACCTCACCGCCGCCCACGCCACCCTGGAACGCGCCCAGACCCTGCTCGGGCACCGCCACCGGATCGACTTCCTCCACGTCCTGACCGTCGCCCACAGCAAACGCGGCTGCCTCGCCGAACAGCGAGGCGACCTGGCCGAGGCCGCCCGCGCGCACACCGAGGCGTTCCGGCTCGCCGAGACCACCCCGCTGCTGGGCCGGCCGACCCGCGCCGTCCTGCTCGACGGCCTGGCCGCGCTGACCGCCGCCCGCGGCGACCACGCCCGCGCCGCCGAACTGCTCGGCATGGCCGACCTGCTGCGCGGCCACACCGACCCGCTGGGCGTCGACTCCCGCCGCGTCCGGGACACGGCCCGCCGGGCCCTCGGCGAGGACGCCTTCACCGCCGCCTACGACCGAGGCCACGGCGCCACCGGCGAAGACGCCCTCGCCGTCCGCCCCTGACTCAGGCACGCCTCCCGTACAGCCACATCGCCACCGGGAACGCCACCGCCACGATCCCCGCGGCCCACCCCAGCGTCCACCACGCGTGGTCGCCCAGCGGCCCGCCGATCGTCAGCGCCCGCACCGCGTCCGCCAGATGCGACACCGGGTTGACCTTCGTCCACGCCTCCAGCCACCCCGGCATCGTCGAGGTGTCGGGCACCAGCACGCTGCTGCCGAACGTCAACGGCATCACCAGCACGAACGTCAGCCCCTGCACGGTCGCCGGGGTCGGGGCCAGCAGCCCCACGATCACCGACAGCCACGACACCGCCAGATAGAACACGTACGCCAGCGCGAACGCCGCCAGCACCGAGACCGGACCGGTCTGGAACCGGAACCCCAGCACCATCCCGAACCCGGTCAGCACGGCCATCATCACGAAGAACCGCACCGTGTCGCCCAGCACCGTCCCGACCAGCGGCGCGCTGCGCGCGATCGGCAGACTGCGGAACCGGTCGAACACCCCCCGGTGGATGTCCTCGTTCAACGCGGTCCCGAGCCCCTGCGTGGCGAACATGGCCATCTGCGCCACCAGCCCCGGCAGCAGCAGTTGCAGGTAGGTCCGCGTGTCCCCGGCGACCGCGCCGCCGAACACGTACAGGAACAGCAGTAGGAACACGATCGGCATCAACGTCGTGTCCAGCAGCTTCTCCGGCGAGTGCTTCAACTGCGCGACGTTCCGCCAGGCCAGCGTCAGCCCGTGCCGCAACGTCCGCCGCGGGTTCACCCGCCGGGGAGGAGCAACGCCCACCGCGGTCACACCAGACTCCCTTCCATCCGCTTCTCCTCGACGTGGTGTCCGGTCAACGTCAGGAACACCTCGTCCAGGCTCGGCATCCGCAACGCCAGCTCCGCCGGGACGATCCCGGCCTCGTCCAGCCGCCGCACCAGCGCCGACAGCACCGCCGCGTCGTCCACCGACACGCTGACCAGCCCCGACCCGACCTCCGGCCGAACCCCGACCAGCTCCGCGACGATCGCCGCGAGCTGCTCGGTCCGGAACGCCTCGGCCGCCCGCACCACCAGCGTCTGCCGCCCGGTCCGCGCCTTCAGCTCCGCCGCGGTCCCCTCGGCGATCACCCGCCCGTGGTCGAACACCACGATCCGGTCCGCCAGCGCGTCGGCCTCCTCCAGGTACTGCGTGGTCAGCAGCACCGACCCGCCCTCGGCGACCACGTCGCGCACCGCGTCCCACACCTCGCCCCGCGCCCGCGGGTCGAGCCCGGTCGTCGGCTCGTCCAGGTACAGGACCTCGGGCCGCCCGACCAGCCCGGCGGCCAGGTCCAGCCGCCGCCGCATCCCGCCGGAGTAGGTCTTCACCGCGCGCCCGCCGGCGTCGGTCAGCCGGAACCGCGCCAGCAGCTCCCGCGCCCGCGCCCGCGCGTCCCGCCGGGAGAAGTCCAGCAGCCGCCCGATCATCACCAGGTTCTCGGACCCGGTCAGCTCCTCGTCCACCGACGCGTACTGCCCCGTCAGCCCGATCTTCGCGCGGACCCGCGCGGCGTCCCGCACCACGTCGAACCCGCAGACGCGGGCCGTTCCCGCGTCCGGCCGCAGCAACGTCGCCAGCGTCCGCACCGCCGTGGTCTTCCCGGCTCCGTTCGGTCCGAGAACCCCCAGCACACTGCCCCGGGGAACCACCAGGTCCACCCCGTCCAGCGCCCGGGTCTCCCCGAACCGCTTACGAAGCCCCTCGGCCTCGATCACATGCTCCATGTGGGTCTCCATCGTTCGTCGTTCACCAACGACCCTCGGGGACCGCGCTGACACGCCACCGACACGCCACCGACACCGGCACCGACACGGGCACCGACACGGGCACCGACATCCCGTCTCGCGCACACGCGCATGCTCAGGACCGCCGCCGACGCCGATTTGACGACTCCTCCGGGGTTACCTAAGGTTCTGGATGCCCACGGGGAAGCAGGACGCCGACAGGCGGCCGACCTCGGGGGAAGCCACCCGGAGAAAAACGGTTCGAAGCACGCTTCGAGCGGAGGTACTCTGGAGTGGTCAGCCCAGACGGGATGCAGGACACCACAGGTGGCCGGCCCGAGGGACACCTCCGCAAGACCAACGACAGGCGGTTCCGATCGCCTGCTGCTGGCGTGTGGCGGGTTGGGCGAGGTCCAGAAGATCGGCTCGAAAGAACCGATTGACAGGAGCGAAGATCCCGGTAAGATAGAAGGGTT
>NZ_BCQR01000253.1 GCF_001552175.1 Actinomadura kijaniata NBRC 14229 | reverse complement strand
TACGGCGAAGACGGCCTTGCCTCCGGATGCCAGGTGGCAGAAGCCCCACGCGGTGGTGAGTTCGGAGACGATGGCCAGCCCCCGGCCGGAGAACGAGTGCGGCGTGAGCGGCTTGACGTGTGGCTCGGCGTTGCTGCGGTCTCGTACCTCGGTCACCGGCCCGGCCGTCGACAAGTAGAGGTGAACGGAGATCGCCTCGCCGGGCTCGCTGCCGTGCTTGTAGGCGTTGGTGACCAGCTCGGTGACCACCAGCAGGGCGACGTCGCGCACCCCGTTCGTGTATCCCTTGGCGTCGAACCATCCCCGCGCGAAGTCCCGTGCGCATTTGATCGCCTCTGGGGCGGAAGAGATCATCAGCATGGAGGGATCGGACGTTGCGGGAGGGGGCTGATCCCTCGGTGTGCAGATCATGGCAGCCGCCTTTGAGGTGTGACTCGCTGTGGAGATTGCGTGACGCTCTTCCAAGGGAGCCACGGACCGGCGTACGGTGACAGCGCACCGCTACATGACGGAAACTTTCTGTCATCGGGGTTCATCGATGGTTCAGCCGGGGTCAGCGCCAGGGGAGCGATCATGGGTAACGTGCGGCCGACGTCCGACTCCCTTCGCTTCGGCGCGATCGTCAACGAGCACCGGGTGCTCGCGAAGATGACGCGGGCGCAGCTGGCCGCGAAGTTTCCCATCAGCCCGAGTTACATCGGCCGCATCATCAAAGGGACGGCGCGCTGCACTTACGAGAACGCCCAGCGGCTGGACGAGATCCTCGATGCGGGGGGTGAGATCGTCAAAGCGTGGAAGGAACTGGGGAGCGGGTTCCCCGCCTACTACCAGGACTTCCCGGCCAAAGAGGCTTCCGCTGCGCTGATTCGAACGTTCTCGCTTCTCCTGGTCGACGGCCTGTTCCAGACCAAGGAGTATGCGTCTGAGCTGTTGGACGGGGACGCCGCCATCGCGGAGCGGCTCAGGCGGCAGGAGGTTCTGACCCGCGTTCCGTCACCGATGTGCTGTCTCGTTCTGGATGAAGGCGTCCTGCTGCGTCAAGTCGGTGGCGCGGAGACGATGCGTCGGCAACTGGAGCATCTCATCGAGGTGTCGAGGCGGGAGAACATCATCCTTCAGATCGCGCCGTTCGCCTACTACCGTGGAGTGCGATCTTCGTTCTCGATCGCCACGCAGACGGATGACTCAAGCGTCCTCTACACAGAGATGACGACCGGTGGACAGACCACAATGACGGCTGCCCAGGTGAGTAAGGCTGTTCAGGTTTTCGCCAGGTTGCAGGGGCGCGCGCTTGACCCGGAGTCTTCGAGGCGGCACATGGGAAAAGTGATTGAGGAGCGGTGGAGTTGAGGGCTGTTGGGTGGCGTAAGGCTCGTCGAAGCAGCGAAGAGGGCGACCAGTGCATTGAGCTTGCCGGTTTCATTGAGGTGGTCGCGTTGAGGGATTCGAAGGATCCCGAAGGGCCGAAGCTGCTCATTGGGCGTGCGGAGGCTCGGGGGTTGGCTGAGCGCATTAAGGAGCTTGGGGCCGGGTAGGGGGCGTCGGGGTTAAATCGATGGCTCTGTGGGGTGGGCGGCGCTAGGGTCGCGTGCCATGCACTGAGGGAACGAGCTCCGGCGCCGTGTCTGGTGTCGTTGAGCATGCCGTCACCGGGAGGACTGCCTGCCCGGTGCACTTCCCGAACGGTCCGGCCCGCCCCCTCTCTTCGTCTGCGTGGACGCGTGTCACTTCGCGGTGCGGCTGCTGGGCCTTGAGCGAACGGAGACCGGCATGGCCATAGCGCGTAAGGGAACGCGGTGGATCGACGTGGACGGGACCGCGTACCTCTGGAAGGTGCGGCATCGTCCCACCTACAGCCAGGGCATCGGGGAGAGCCCGCTGACCTTCGTGGTGGAACGGGTCGAGGAGCCCGGGGCTCTGCTGGTGGTCTCGCTGCCTTGTGCCCATCCCGCCAACTGGGTCGGGCTGCCTTCGGCGACGGTGCTGCCGAGCACGGTCGCCGAAGGTGTCAGGACGGCGCTTGGGCGCGGTTGGCGTCCCGGGCGGCCGGGGCCCGCGTTCAGGGTGACCCTGGAGAACGCCGCCACGGCGGCCTGACGGTCCGGTCGGAACGCGGCGAACGGGGTGCCGCGTTCCGGCCGGGCGTGGCCCGCTCAGAGCTTGCCGAGGGCCTTGGCCAGGGCGGTCGCGGTGGACTGGATCACCTTGGCGTCGTGCGGGGTGTCGTCGGTGGTGCGGTTGGTGAAGACCGCCAGGATGATCGGCGCCTTCGCTCCGGGCGGCCAGGCGATCGCCATGTCGTTGGCGGTGCCGTGGTTGCGTGCGCCGCCGGTGCCGCTCTTGTTGCCGACCGTCCACTCCTTGGGCAGGCCCGCCCGGATGCGGTCGGCGCCGGCGAGGCTGGCCTTCAGCCAGCCGAGCAGCCGTTCCCGGTCGCGGGGGTGCAGGACCTTGCCGGTGGTGAGTTTGGTGAACGTCCGCGCGGCCGCCGCGGGGGTGGTGGTGTCGCGCTCCTCTCCGGGCTGCCACTCGGTCAGGTAGGGCTCCGGGCGGTCCAGGCGGCTGGTGCGGTCGCCGGTGGCGCGGAAGAACGCGGTCAGCCCGCGCGGTCCGCCGATCTGCTTCAGCAGCGTGTTGCCCGCGAACCCGTCGGACTTGGTGATCCCGGCGCGGCAGAGCTGCGCTGGGGTCATGCCGGTGTCGGTGTACTCCTTCGTCTCCGGGGAGTTCTCGGTCAGCCCGGCCATGTCGGCGGGCTTCCAGCGGACGACCCTGTCCATCAGGCCGGGGCTGTCGGTGCGCGCCTTGTCCATCACGGCGGAGCACGCGAACACCTTGAACATCGAGTTGAACGGGAAGCGCTCGTCGGCCCGGTGGCCGACGGTCCTGCCGGTCGCCAGGTCGATGCCCACCGCGCCGATGCGCCCGTTGTAGGACTGCTCCAGCTCCTGGAGGGCCTTGGTCAGGTCGGTGCCGTTGGTCGCGGCGACGGGGGAGGCGCCCGTCTCGTCCGGGGCGGCGCCCGCCGCGTAGGCGACGCCTCCGAGCAGCGCGGAGGTGGTCAGGGCCGCGACGCCCAGTCGCAGCCGGAGGTGCTGTGTCATGCGCCTCAGAAGATCAGAAACGGCGGCGGGACGTCCAATACTCATATGGATCACTCGTCGATATGAGTCCGGATATACGGCCTCGTGCCAGGGGTGATCGCCGTGGTTCCGGACGGCGCTAAATTGATCAACATGCCGCTCGTCGATGTCACCTATGCGCCGCGTGTCCCCGAACCCCAGCTCCGGCGGCTCGCGTCGGTGCTGCCGCATCTGGTGTCCGTGGCCGTGGAGTGTCCCGAGGAGCCCTACGACGGCGACCTCCAGCCCGGTGACGTGGAGATCCGGTTCCGGCCGCTGGGGCCGTTCGACCGGAGCGGGCTGGACGTGGTGATCGAGGTGCGGTCCAAGTGGTTCGAGAGCCGGGCCGCCGACCGGCAGGAACGCGTCGACCGGCTGCACGAGGACATCAGCGAGGCGACCGGCCTGCGCGACTTCGGGATCTACCTCTCGCTGCCGGTGGCCGCCTGGGCGCAGGACGACTGACGGTCACGGGGCCGGCTGGGGCTCCCCGGCGGTGTGCTCGGCGACCTTCGCCTTGAGCCGGGCGGCCTTCTCGTCGAACGCGCGGTCCCGCTGGAGCGGGCCACGGCCGTCCTGCGGCGCGGGGAGGTTGCGCATGGCGCCGTCGGTGAGATGGAGGCGTACCCGGCGCTGGCTGTTGGTGTCGCGCGGTTCCAGGTGCGACACCCGTGACCACTCGACCTGCTCGGCGCGCAGGTACCCCTGGATCCTCAGCCCCTCCGCCGTCACTGTGATCCCGCGCCGCCGGTCCAGGAAGTACATCGTGACGAACGCGGTCACCAGCGCCACATCGCTGATCACCAACGCCGCGCCGTTCCCGCCCGTCGCGAAGTCGTACGCGCCCCAGAGCACGAACAGGGCGGCGAACACCAGCCATTCCGCCGCACGGCCGGGCGTCACACGCAGGACCACGGATACTCCTTCGGTAGGTCACGGCATTCTGCCAGTGCTCCGGTCCGGGTCCGGGGAGCGGGGCGCGTGGCCGCCCAGGCGGGTGGTCAGGTCCGCGGCCGTGGAGCGGATCTGGGCCGCCAGGGCGGGCCAGGTGTCCTCCTGGCGGGTCTCGCGCCGGAACGTCACGGTGATCGCGGCCGTCGGGTGGCCCGTGTGGTCGAACGAGCACGCCGCGATGCTCGCGAAGCCCTCGGTGATGTGGCCGTCCTCGACCGACCAGCCGCGGCGGGCGTCCTCGGCCAGGATCCGGCGCAGGTCGCGCAGGGTGCGCGGGCCCTGGCCGGTGCGCTCCACGAACGGGCCCGGGAACAGCGCCCTCACCTGCGCCGACGGGAGCTGGGCCAGCATCGAGCGGCCGCTGGCGGTGAGCTGGGCGGGCATGCGGACGCCCACGTCGGTGATCAGGGTGGCGTGCCGGCGGGGCTGCTCCTTCAGCAGGTAGAGGGTCTCGGCGCCGTGCAGCACCCCGAGCTGGGTGATCTCGCCGGTGCGGTCCACCAGGCGGCGCAGCAGCGGGCGGGCCAGGCGTTCCAGCGGGCCGTGGCGCAGGTAGGCCGAGCCGATCTCGAACGCCGCCACGCCCAGCCCCCAGCGGCGCTCCTCGGGCAGGTACGACACGAAGCCGTCCTCGGCCATCGCCGCCAGCAGGTGGTAGGCCGAGGAGCGGGGCAGGCCGAGCTCGCGGGCGATCGTCGAGGCGGGCAGGGGGCCCGCCGAGGCCGCCAGCAGGCGGAGGACCGCGAGGGTGCGGCGGGCCGCCGGTACCTGACTCATGGCCCCATTGTCTCGTATCCGAGACACATCGAGGCCGCGGGCCCTCGCCGGGGGCCGCTCGGGGCAGTCCAATGGTGGGTATGAGTTTCGGCATGGGGGACAAGAACATCCTGGTCGGACCGGAACCGCTGACCTTTGACCAGGTCGTGGCGGTCGCCCGGGACGAGGCCCAGGTCACGCTGACCGACGAGGCGCTGACGGCCATGGCGGCGTCGCGGGCGCACATCGACGAGATGGCGGGGCGGTCCACTCCGGTCTACGGGGTGTCGACCGGCTTCGGGGCGCTGGCCACCCGGCACATCGCGCCCGAGCTGCGCGCCAAGCTCCAGCTCAACATCGTGCGCTCGCACGCGGCCGGATCCGGCCCCGAGGTCGAGCGCGAGGTCGTCCGCGCCCTGATGCTGCTGCGGCTCGGCACCCTGGCGACCGGGCGGACGGGCGTGCAGCCCACCACCGCGCGGGCGCTGGCCGCCCTGCTCAACGCCGGGATCACCCCGATCGTCCACGAGCACGGCAGCCTCGGCTGCTCGGGCGACCTGGCCCCGCTGGCGCACGTCGCGCTGGCGCTGATCGGCGAGGGCAAGGTCCGGGACGCCAAGGGCGAGCTGCGCGACACCGCCGAGGCGCTGGCGGAGGCCAGGCTCGCGCCCGTCACCCTGGCCGAGAAGGAGGGGCTGGCCCTCCTCAACGGCACCGACGGCATGCTCGGCATGCTGGTGCTGGCCATCCGGGACCTGCGGGAGCTGTTCAAGGCCGCCGACCTCGCCGCCGCCATGACCGTCGAGGCGCTGCTGGGGACCGACCGGGTCTTCGCCGCCGACCTCCAGGAGCTGCGGCCGCACCCCGGCCAGGCCGCCTCCGCCGCCAACCTGCGGGCCCTGCTCGCCGAATCGTCGATCATGGAGTCGCACCGGGGGCCCGACTGCACCCGCGTGCAGGACGCCTACTCGCTGCGGTGCGCCCCGCAGGTGAACGGCGCCGCCCGCGACACCCTGGCCCACGCCGAGCTGGTGGCCGGGCGCGAGCTGGCCTCGGCCGTCGACAACCCCGTGGTGCTGCCGGACGGGCGCGTGGAGTCCAACGGCAACTTCCACGGCGCCCCCGTCGCCTACGTGCTGGACTTCCTCGCGATCCCGGTCGCCGACGTCGCGTCCATGAGCGAGCGCCGCACCGACCGGATGCTCGACAAGGCCCGCTCGTTCGGGCTGCCGCCGTTCCTGGCCGACGACCCGGGCGTGGACTCCGGCCACATGATCGCCCAGTACACGCAGGCCGCGATCGTGTCGGAGCTCAAGCGGCTGGCCGCCCCCGCCTCCGCCGACTCCATCCCGTCGTCGGCGATGCAGGAGGACCACGTCTCCATGGGCTGGAACGCGGCGCGCAAGCTCCGCGACGCCGTCAACGGCCTGGCCCAGGTCGTCGCCATCGAGATCCTCACCGCCGCGCGCGCCCTGGACCTGCGCGCGCCGCTGCGGCCCGGCCCGGCCACCGGCGCGGTCGTCGCCCGGCTGCGCGAACGCGTCCCGGGCCCCGGCCCCGACCGCTACCTGGCGCCGGAGATCGCCGCCGCGACCGAACTGGTCCGCGACGGGTCCCTGGTCGCCGCCGCCGAAGCGGTCACCGGACCGCTCTCCTGATCCCACTCGACCCCGAGGAGCACCCGACATGTCCGGACCTCGTCCCGTCCGCGCGCCGCGCGGCACCGAGCTGACCGCCAAGGGCTGGGGCCAGGAGGCCGCCCTGCGCATGCTCATGAACAACCTCGACCCCGAGGTCGCCGAGCACCCCGACGAGCTGGTCGTCTACGGCGGCACCGGCCGCGCGGCCCGCAACTGGAACTCCTACGACGCGATCGTGCGGTCCCTGACCGACCTGGAGGGCGACGAGACGCTGCTGGTGCAGTCCGGCAAGCCGGTCGGGATCTTCCGCACCCACGAGTGGGCGCCGCGCGTGCTGATCGCCAACTCCAACCTGGTCCCGCAGTGGGCGAACTGGGACGAGTTCCGGCGGCTGGAGGCCGAGGGCCTCACCATGTACGGGCAGATGACCGCCGGTTCGTGGATCTACATCGGCACGCAGGGCATCCTGCAGGGGACCTACGAGACGTTCGCGGCGGTGGCGGCCAAGCGGTTCGGCGGCAGCCTCGCCGGGACCATCACGCTGACCGCCGGCCTCGGCGGCATGGGCGGCGCCCAGCCGCTCGCGGTCACCATGAACGGCGGCGTCGCGATCTGCATCGAGTGCGACCCCTCCCGCATCGAGCGCCGCGTCCAGCACCGCTACTGCGACACCAGCACCGACTCCCTCGACGAGGCGCTGCGGCTGGCCGAGGAGGCCAGGGCCAGGCGGGAGCCGCTGTCGATCGGCCTGCTCGGCAACGCCGCCGACCTGGTGCCCGAGCTGCTGCGCCGGGGCGCGCCCATCGACATCGTCACCGACCAGACCAGCGCCCACGACCCGCTGGCCTACCTGCCGTCGGGCGTGGCGTTCGAGGACTGGCAGGCCGAGCGCGACAAGGACCCGCAGGGCTTCACCGAGCGCGCCCGCCAGTCGATGGCCAGGCACGTGGAGGCCATGGTCGGGTTCATGGACGCCGGGGCCGAGGTGTTCGACTACGGCAACTCCATCCGCGGCGAGGCGCAGCTCGCCGGGTACGACCGGGCGTTCGCGTTCCCCGGCTTCGTGCCCGCCTACATCCGGCCGCTGTTCTGCGAGGGCAAGGGCCCGTTCCGCTGGGCGGCGCTGTCGGGCGACCCCAAGGACATCGCCCGCACCGACAAGGCGATCCTGGACCTGTTCCCCGACAACGAGCCGCTGACCCGCTGGATCCGCATGGCGGGCGAGAAGGTCCACTTCCAGGGCCTGCCGTCGCGGATCTGCTGGCTCGGCTACGGCGAGCGCGACAAGGCCGGGGCCGTGTTCAACGACCTGGTGGCGCGCGGCGAGATCAGCGCCCCGCTGGTGCTGGGCCGCGATCACCTGGACTCGGGGTCGGTCGCCTCGCCCTACCGCGAGACCGAGGGCATGGCCGACGGCTCCGACGCCATCGCCGACTGGCCGCTGCTCAACGCCATGCTCAACACCGCCTCCGGCGCGACGTGGGTGTCCATCCACCACGGCGGCGGCGTCGGCATCGGCCGCTCCATCCACGCGGGGCAGGTGTGCCTGGTGGACGGCACCGAGCTGTCGGCGCGGAAGCTGGAGCGCGTCCTCACCAACGACCCGGGCACCGGCGTCATGCGCCACGTGGACGCGGGCTACGACATCGCCCGGGACGTGGCCCGCGAGCGCGGCGTCAACATCCCGATGCTGGAGTCCTGAGCCCGCGCGACGCCCGCGGCGCGGCGTGCCGTTCCCGGCCGGGGGCGGCACGCCGCGCCGTGACGAGAGGAGACCGGTTGAGTTTCGAGGAGATGTGGGCCGCGCTGGAGCCGGTCGGGCGGCGCCCCGACGGCGGCTACGACCGGTTCTCGTGGACGGGGCCGGAGCTGGAGTGCCGCGCCTGGTTCCTCGACGAGGCCCGCGCCCGGGACCTGGAGGTCGAGCGCGACGCCAACGGCAACCTGTTCGCCTGGTGGCTGCCCGAGAGCGGGGAACGCGGCGACGCGGTGCTGACCGGCAGCCATCTGGACTCGGTGCCGGGCGGCGGCGCGTTCGACGGGCCGCTGGGCGTCGTGTCGGCGTTCGCGGCCGTGGACGCGCTGCGGGCCGAGGGGTTCGCGCCGGGACGGCCGGTCGGGATCGCGGCGTTCGCCGAGGAGGAGGGCGCCCGGTTCGGCGTGGCGTGCCTGGGGTCGCGGCTGCTGGCCGGGGCGATCGACCCGGCGCGGGCGCGATCGCTGACCGACGGGGACGGGCGCGCGTTCGCCGAGGTCGTCGCCGCGCACGACCTGGACCCCGATCGGATCGGCCCCGACGAGGACCTGCTCGGGCGGATCGGCTGCTACGTCGAGCTGCACGTGGAGCAGGGGCGGGCGCTGGAGGTCCCGGTCGGCGTCGCCGGTGCGATCATCCCGCACGGGCGGTGGCGGCTGGACTTCGCCGGGGAGGGCAACCACGCCGGGACCACGCTGCTGCGGGACCGGCGCGACCCGATGCTGCCGTTCGCGCACGCCGTCCTGGCGGCGCGGGAGGCCGCCGAGCGGCATGACAGCGTCGCGACCGTCGGCAAGGTCCACCTCGTGCCGGGCGGCGTGAACGCCATCCCGTCGCTGGTCACCGCCTGGCTGGACAGCCGGGGGCCCGACGACGCGGCGGTGCGGGCGACCGTGCGGGACGTGCACGAGGCGGCGCTGCGGGCCGGGGCCGACCACCGGGTGGCTGTCACGCTGGCCGAGGAGTCCTACACCGAGATCGTCGACTTCAACACCGCGCTGCGGGACCGGATCGCCGCGCTGCTGGGCGGCGCCCCGGTGCTGCCGACCGGGGCCGGGCACGACGCGGGGATCCTGTCGGCGCGGGTGCCGACGGCGATGCTGTTCGTGCGGAACCCGACGGGCGTGTCGCACGCCCCGGCCGAGTCCGCCGAACGCGACGACTGCCTCGCGGGAGTCCGGGCCCTCGCGGCGGTACTCAAAGACCTGGCGCGCGGGTAGGGGACTGATATGCGTTGGCACGCCGAGCTCGCCTGGCTCGGAGACGGAGTGGCCGCCGATGTGCTCATCGAGGCCGACGGCGAGCGTTTCACCACCATCACCCCCGGCGTCCCGGCCCCCCCGGACGCCCAGCGCCTGCCCGGCCTCACCCTGCCGGGCCTGGCGAACGCCCACTCGCACGCCTTCCACCGCGCCCTGCGCGGCCGGGTCCAGGCGGGCAGCGGCACGTTCTGGACCTGGCGCGAGACCATGTACCGGGTCGCCGACCGTCTCGATCCCGACTCCTACCGGGCGCTGGCCACCGCCGTGTACGCGGAGATGGCGCTGGCCGGGATCTCCTGCGTGGGGGAGTTCCACTACCTGCACCACCGGCCGGGCGGCGAGCCCTACGACGACCCGAACGCGATGGGCGAGGCGCTGATCGCCGCCGCCGCCGACGCGGGCGTCCGGATCACGCTGCTGGACACCTGCTACCTGATGGGCGGCATCGGCACGCCGCTGGAGGGCCCGCAGCTGCGGTTCGGCGACGGCACCGCCGGGAACTGGGCGCGGCGCGTGGACAGCCTGCGCGAGCAGAGCGACAAGGCCGGGCGGCTGCACGCCCGGATCGGCGCGGCGATCCACTCGGTGCGGGCGGTGCCGCGCGAGCAGATGAGCGCGGTCGCCTCCTGGGCCAAGGAGCGCCAGGCCCCACTGCACGTCCACCTGTCGGAGCAGCCCGCCGAGAACGAGGCGTGCGAGGCGCGCTACGGCATGTCCCCGACCCGGCTGCTGGCCGAGTGCGGGGCGCTGGGGGCGCTCACGACCGCCGTGCACGCCACCCACCTCGGCGAGGCCGACATCGGGCTGCTGGGCGCGACGATGACGGGTGTCTGCATGTGCCCGACCACCGAACGGGACCTGGCCGACGGCATCGGCCCGGCCCGCGCGCTGTGCGACGCCGGGTCCCCGGTGTGCCTGGGCTCGGACCAGCACGCGGTGATCGACCTGTTCGAGGAGGCCCGCGCCGTCGAGCTGGACGAACGCCTCCGCACGCGGCGGCGGGGCCACTGGACGGCCGGCGCGCTGCTGGCCGCCGCCACCTGGAACGGCCACCACAGCCTGGGCTGGCCCGAGGCGGGACGGCTGGAGCCGGGCGCGTACGCGGATCTGGTGACGGTGGCGATGGACACGGTCCGCACCGCCGGGGCCGCCCCCGGGTACGCGGCCGAGGCGGCGGTGTTCGCCGCGACCAACGCCGACGTGCGCCACGTGGTGGTGTCGGGCCGCGAGGTGGTGCGCGACGGACGGCACCTGCTGGTCGCCGACGTTCCGGGCGCGCTGCGGGACGCGATCGAGGCCGTGACCTCCGAGGAGGAGACGCCCCCGGCCTGACCCGAAGTGCGCGGTTCTCGGCCCGGACGCGTCTCGTGGCCGGGGCGGTGGTGACGCAGGCTCGGTTTCATGATCGAGACCGACGTTCGGAGCACGACCGGGAAAGGGACCCGGCCGGTCGGGGCCGTGGTGGCCGTCGCGGCGGCGGTGATCGTGGCGGCCGGGGTGTTCAGCACCGTGCCGGGGCTGCTGGTCGGGCCGCTGCACCACGAGTTCGGCTGGTCGCACGGCACCGCCGGGGCCGCCATGTGGGCGAACATGGCCCTCAACGGGCTCGTCGCGCCGTTCGCCGCCGCGCTGACCGAGCGGTTCGGGCCGCGCCGGGTCGCGACGGCCGCGCTGGCCGGGCTCGCGGCGGGCGCGGGGCTGAGCGCGTTCATGACGGCGGCCTGGCAGTACGTCCTGTGCTGGGGCGTGCTGGCCGGGCTCGGCACGGGCGCGCTGGGCGGGACGTTCGCCGCCGTCGTCGCGCACCGGTGGGTGGAGCGGCGGCGCGGCCTGGCCATGGGCGTGCTGACGGCGGCCGGGGTGGTCGGGCAGTTCGGGTTCCTGCCGCTGGTCGCCGGGGTGGTGGAGCGGACGCAGTGGCGCGCCGGGGTCGGGGCCGTCGCGGTCGCGGCGCTGGCCGTGCTGCCGCTCGCCGGGATCGTGCTGCGCGACCCGCCCGGCGGG
>NZ_BCQR01000252.1 GCF_001552175.1 Actinomadura kijaniata NBRC 14229 | reverse complement strand
CCCCCCGGCAGGGCCCTACACCCACACTTCGGCGGGGGCCCTGCCGCACACCCCGGCGGGCCCTGCTCCCACGCCCTCGTACAGGGGCGCCGCCGCCAGACCTCCGGCAGGGGCGCTGCTCCCGCATCCCCTTCGTGGGGCTCTGCCCCTACGGCCCCGGCAGGGCTCTGCCCCACACCTCGGTAGGGGACTTCGTCCCCTGCGACCCCCTCTTGGAGTGTCGCCCCTTGCCCCCCGGCTGCTCTGGTCGGCTAGGGCCTGTTTCAAAGTGGGCCTCAGCCACGCACGCGAGCGCGTTACCTGACCTGCGGGGCCGACGCCGGAGGCGAGGGCCGCAGGTCAGATCGCGAAGCGATGTCGCGCTCGCCAAGACCTGGTTAGGCGCGAGCCCCGGGCGAGCGCCGTGGGCCAGGGCTTTGAAACACGGCCTAGGAGATCGTCAGGCTCAGGGTGCGTTGGATGCGCCGGGCGGTCTCCTTCATGCGGTGTACCGAGCCCTCGATCTTGGGGAGTTTGCCCGCTCGGCAGGAGATCGCCAGGGCGCCGATCACGGTGCCGGTCGCGTCGGTCACCGGGACGGCCGCGCAGCCGGTGCCGATCGCGTACTCCTCGTGGTCCAGTGACAGGCCGGACGGGGCGGCCAGGGCGCTCATCAGGCGGCGGGGCTCGGTGATGGTGTTCGGTGTGAGGTCGACCAGCGGGTGCCGGGACAGGTAGTCGCGGCGGCGTTCCTCGTCGAGCTGGGCGAGCATGCACTTGCCGATCGCGGTGGCGTGCGCGGCGTCGTCGAACCCGACCCACAGGTCCACGCGCGGGGTGCGCGGGCCGTCGGCGAGGTCGATGATGCGGATCTCGTCGTCCACGAGCATGCCGAAGTAGGACGCCGCGCCCAGCTCGTCGCGCAGTGCGGTGAGGGTCGGGCGGATGCGGGCCAGCAGCTGCTGGGTGCGGCTCTGCCCGTGCAGCGACTGGATCCGGTCGCCCAGCACCCACACGCCGTCGGACAGCCGGGACGCGTAGCCCTCGTGGGCGAGGGTGCGCAGCAGATGGTAGGTGGTCGCCAGAGGGAGGCGGGCCTCGCGGGCGAGCTGCTTGGCAGGCGCCCCATTGGGATGCGACGCCACGACCTCCATGAGTCGCAGCGCGCGCTGCACCGAGGCGATGAGGGTCGGTCTCCGTGTCTCACCCATCACGCACAGCGAACCCCTCTGGCCCCGTTGGGTCAAGGCCTTCGGCTACACATGCGACCATTGGATCACTTCCGGGTGGTCCGGGTGGGCGTTTTCCTGAACTCGGAGGGTGACAAGGAGCTGGTGGAACGGTCCTTTTTCCGCCGATGGGCCTACTCATAAGTACGACCCGGGAGTAACTTCGCGGAAGAGGCGGAGGCTACCACCGAGGAGGCCGCCATGGGCGAGCCGAACCGTACCAGCGCCGGAACCACCAGGGGAACCCACCGGGACGGCCCGCCGGAGGGCCACGTCGACGAGCGGACCGCCCGCCAGGTCGCCGAGGAGGCCCGCGAGACCGAGTGGCGGCAGCCCAGCTTCGGCCGGCAGCTGTTCCTGGGCGACCTCCGCCTGGACCTGATCCACCCCCACCCCCGGCCCGACGCCGAGGCCCGCCGCAAGGGGGAGGAGTTCCTGGCGCGGCTGCGCGAGTTCTGCGCGACCAAGGTGGACCCGGCCGTGATCGAACGTCAGGCCCGCATCCCCGACGAGGTGCTCAAGGGGCTGCGGTCGCTCGGCGCGTTCGGCATGAAGATCCCCGAACGGTACGGCGGCCTCGGGCTGAGCCAGCTGTACTACGGCCGCGCCCTGATGGTCGTCGGGTCGGTGAACCCCGCGCTCGGCGCGCTGCTGTCGGCGCACCAGTCGATCGGCGTGCCCCAGCCGGTGAAGCTGTTCGGGACCCCCGAGCAGAAGGACACCTGGCTGCCGCGCTGCGCCAACGAGATCAGCGCGTTCCTGCTCACCGAGCCCGACGTCGGCTCCGACCCGGCCCGGCTGCGCGCCACCGCCGTCCCCGACGGCGACCACTACGTCCTCAACGGCGTCAAGCTGTGGACCACCAACGGCGTCGTCGCCGACCTGGTCGTGGTGATGGCGCGGGTGCCCGAGGCCGAGGGGCACCGGGGCGGGATCTCGGCGTTCGTCGTGGACATGGCCAGTGAGGGGATCACGGTCGAGAACCGCAACGCGTTCATGGGCCTGCGCGGCATCGAGAACGGTGTCACCCGCTTCCACGACGTGCGCGTCCCGGCCGCCAACCTGATCGGCCGGGAGGGGCAGGGGCTGAGGGTCGCGCTGACCACCCTCAACACCGGTCGCCTGTCGCTGCCCGCGATCTGCGCCGCCTCCGCCAAGTGGGCCGCCGGGATCGCCCGCGAGTGGTCGCGGGAGCGCGTCCAGTGGGGCCGCCCGGTCGGCCGCCACCAGGCGATCGCCAGGAAGGTCGCGTTCGTCACCGCCACCGCCTACGCGCTGGAGGCCATGCTCGACCTGTCCTCGCAGCTGGCCGACGACGAGCGCAACGACATCCGCATCGAGGCGGCGCTGGCGAAGCTGTGGGCCTCGGAGATGGCCTGCCGCGTCGCCGACGAGCTGGTGCAGCTGCGCGGCGGGCGCGGGTTCGAGACCGCCGAGTCCCTGGCGGCGCGCGGCGAGCGCGGCGTGCCCGCCGAGCAGGTCCTGCGCGACCTGCGCATCAACCGGATCTTCGAGGGCTCCACCGAGATCATGCACCTGCTGATCGCCCGCGAGGCGGTGGACGCGCACCTGTCGGTCGCCGGGGACATCATCGACCCCGAGGCCACGCGCGGCGACAAGGCCCGCGCCGTGGCCCGCGCGGGCGGCTTCTACGCGCGCTGGCTGCCCACCCTGGTCACCGGTCCCGGGCAGCGGCCCGGCGCGTACGGGGAGTTCGGGCCGCTGGCCGCGCACCTGCGCTACGTCGAACGCGCCTCCCGCAAGCTCGCCCGCTCCACCTTCTACGCGGCGGGCCGCTGGCAGGGCGGGCTGGAGTACCGGCAGGGGTTCCTGGGGCGGATGGTCGACATCGGGGCCGAGCTGTACGCGATGAGCGCGGTGTGCGTCCGCGCGGTGGCGGACGCCGAGGAGACCGACGCCGGACCGCTGGCGGGGGACGGCGCCACGAGGCCCGGCAAGAAGGCGCTGCTGCTGGCCGACGCGTTCTGCAGGCAGTCGCGCGTACGGGTGGAGGAGCTGTTCGACGCGCTGTGGCGCAACACCGACGAGATGGACTCCAGGCTGGCCGAACGCGTTCTGGAGGGCGACTTCGCCTGGGTGGAGGAGGGCGTGCTCGACCCGTCCATCCCCGGACCGTGGATCGCGCCGTCCACGCCCGGTCCCAGCGAACGCGACGACGTTCACCGTACCGTCTGGTGACGGAGTGTCAGTATTTGAAAACCCTCCGCCTGTGATTTGCGGCCCGCGTCGATAGGTTGCAGATACGTTGCGAACACCCGGTGGAGTACCGGGTCCGCCGAAGGCGGGCAGCGGCGACGACGGGCGGGGGTGCGCATGCTGAGCGTGGTCGTGGACGACTCGCGTGATCCGGCGTGGAACCTCGCGCTGGACGAGGCGCTGCTGCGGTCCTGGACCCCGACGGCCCGGTCGCGCGGGACCGAGCCGTCGTGGCCGCGCCAGCCCGCGCCGCCGGCCGGAGCGGGCTGGGGCCGGCCGCGCCGGGGGCCGGGCGGGTCCCCTCCCTGCTCGCCCCCGGTGCTGCGGGTCTGGCAGAACGCGCCCAGCGTCGTGGTGGGCCGCTTCCAGGAGGTCTCCGACGTCGTCGACCTGACCGCCTGCTCCCGCGACGGGGTGCGGCTGGTGCGCCGGGCCAGCGGCGGCGGCGCGGTCTGCCTCGACTCCGGCGCGCTGGTGTTCACGCTGGTGCGGGGCGCGCCGCGCGAACCGGTCCGGGAGCCCGCCGCCCGCCGCACCGGACCCCACGGGGTCCCGGCCGCCCGTTGCGGGGCGTCCGACGCGCGGGCCTTCGACCCGCGTTCCGGGGCACGGCCCGGCCTCGACGTGCTCGTGGCCACCGCCGTCCAGGCACTCGGCCTCCCGGCCGCCGCGCTCGGGAACGGCACCGTCCGCGCCGCCCGGCTGCGCACCCGCTGGGCCGAGCTGACCCATGTGGCCGTGCACGTCACGCAGGTGCGGCCGTTCGGCCGCTGCTACCTGGCGCCGGGCACGCCGGACGCGGCCCCGCCCACCCTGGCCGAGCTGGGCCTGGAGGTGTCGCTGGACGCGGTGCGCGCCGCCGTGCTCACCACGATCGTGGACGTGTACGGGATCGCCGCCGCCCGCCGCCCCGACCGCCGCGAACGGGAGACCGCCGGTCACCTGCACGCCGTCCGCTACGGCGACGTCACCTGGAACCTCACCGGACGAGGACCGCGGCACCGGCCCGAACGCGTCGAGGCCGCGTCGACCCGGATCCCGGTCGCGCGCTGGAGGTAGGCTGGCCGCCGGGTGAACGTCCGAGTGATGCCGGTGGAGCGCTCCGTGGACTTCTTTCGGCACTTTTGCCCTGTTCAGATGCCGTTCGGCTGCGAAAGGCGTAGCAACGGACGCCGTGAGCGGTCGTGGCGGCTACACTGATCTGAACTTTCGCGCCTGAGATCGGCCGCGTCACTCGCGGTCACACCGATCCGGCGGACGACGAGCTGAACGCCAGCTTGCGAACACGCACCAGCGAGCGGGAAGTATGCATTCACCAGGTCAGAAGAGAAGCGTTGCCGGCACCCTGCTGAAACTGCTGGGCAGCAGGCCTCAAGCACGTCCGGCCGTCCCCACCGCGGGAGACGGCGAGGTGGTCCAGCCCGCGGCCGGTGAGGGCGCCCTGGAGAACCACCTGGGCGGCGACGAGGCCCGCAACTACCGCAAGTACGAATACGACATGGTCGCCCCGCACGTCGGCCGCGCGCTCCTGGAGATCGGGTCGGGTCTCGGCCACTTCTCCGAGCAGTTCGCCGGGCGCCTCGACTACCTGGTGGTCAGCGACAACGACCCCTACTGCGTGGGCGAGCTGCGCAAGCGCTACGAGGGCAACGACGCCGTCGAGGTCATCGACCTGGAGCTGCCCGCCGAGATCCAGATCCGCCAGAAGGTGGACACGGTCGTCATGATGAACGTCCTGGAGCACATCAAGGACGACGTCCAGGCGCTCCGGGACCTGGCCTCGGTGACCCTGCCCGGCGGCCGCATCGTCATCTGGGTGCCCGGCTACATGCAGCTGTACGGGGACTTCGACCGCAAGGTCGGGCACGTCACCCGGTACACGCCCGCCACCCTGGAGAAGTCGGTCCGCGAGGCCGGGCTGGTCCCCGAGGTGCTCAAGCCGATCAACCTGCTGGGCGGCGTCGCCTGGTGGTTCGCGGTCCGCCGGGGCGGCGCGGGCTACCCCGACCCCCGCCTGGTCAAGATCTACGACCGGACCGTCATCCCGGTGACCCGGGCGATCGAGCGGCTCGTGCGGCCGCCGTTCGGGCAGACGGTCTTCTGCGTGGCGCGCGTCCCCGAGGACGCCAAGGACGGCGCGGAGTAGAACGCGCCCCCTTCGACGTGAGGGACCCCCGCCGGCGCACGCCGGCGGGGGTTCCGTCGTTCCCGGGCCCAGGTGCATACTGTGACCAGGCGTTCTCCCCGATGCCCCCGGACGCGCGGCGCCCGCCGGCCGGGCCCCGGCCTCTAGGTATCCGGGGGTATACCCATGCGCCGTCCCCGGCGCCCCGGACCCCTCTATCGGTAAGCCGGTTCGGCATGTCTCCGGATGCCCTTCGCGGCCGCGGTCCCGGAGACTGGAGAAGCCGATCGGGACACGGCCCCGCCTCTCGGAGCGGAGAAGTACCGCGTACTTCCACGGGACCGTGTCCGGAGAGGCAGCCACTGAAGTTCCCGTGTGGTCCGACGATCCGGTGACGAGGGCCAGGGAGGGGAGGTCCTCGTCACCGGGTCCGGACCGGGCCCGCGGGCCCGGTCAGCCCACCGGCTCCCGGAACAGTCCGAGGCGGTGCGCGGTGGCGGCGGCCTCGCCCCGGGACGCGACGCCGAGCTTGCCCAGGATGTTGGACACGTGGACGCTGGCGGTCTTGGCGGAGATGAACAGCGCCTTGGCGATGTCGCGGTTGCTCTGCCCGTCGGCGACCAGCCGCAGCACCTCCAGTTCGCGCGGGGTGAGACCGAGCGACGCGCCGTTGGCGTCCCCGGGCCGGGCGGGGCCGCCCAGCCGGGCGCGGCGCGTCAGGTCCGCCACGCGTTCCAGCAGCAGCCGCGCGCCCAGCTCGCGGGCCAGGTCGTCGGCCTCCCGCAGCCGGACCCCGGCGGTGTCCCGGTCGCCGTCGTGGATCGCGGCCAGCGCCGCCCACAGCAGCGTCACCGCGAGGTTGTACCGCTGCCCGATGTCCCGCCACGCGGTGCCCGCCAGGTCCCAGGCGGAACGCTCCAGCACGCCGTCGGCGGCGGCCGCCGCGGCCGAGTAGGTCAGCCGCCACGCCTCCTGCAACGGGCCCTGCACCGACAGCGCGGCGACGCGTTCGGCCAGCAGCGGCAGCGCCGGCCGGTCGTCGAGCACGGCGGGCGCGGCCGGGGCCGTCCCGCGCAGCCCGGTGCCGCGCAGCTCGGCGCAGGCCATCGTGGCGAGGGTGAGCACCGGCCAGGCGTACCGGGCGTCGTCGGGCAGCTCGGGACACTCCAGGACCGGCCCCGCCGCCGCGACCGCGTCGGCGAACCGGCCCTGCTCGATCCGCAGCGCCGCCTCCAGCCGCAGCGCCGCGAACAGGTCCTGGGTCTTGCGCCAGGTCACCTCCCGGGCCGACCGCAGCCACGACTCGGCCTCGGCCAGGTCGCCGCGCCCCACCGCGACCTCGCCGCTCAGCACGAACAGCGAGGTGCGGATGCTCATCGGCGGCGCCTGCTCCATCGCCTTGCGCAGCACGGCGCGCGCCTCGTCCCAGCGGCCCAGCGACACCAGCGGCTCGGCCTGGTTGGAGGCCAGGATCGACCCGCGGGTGCGGCCCACACCGTTCTCGAACGCCTGCTCCAGGCCCGCGCGCGCCACCGCGATGGCCAGCTCGTGCTGCCCGGCCCCCTCGTAGAAGTGCGAGCGGGTGACGGCGACCTGGAGCTGGAGCTCCTGGTTGCCGGACTCCTCGGCGATGTCGCGGGTCCGCCCCAGCCACACGCCGCCCTCGCCGGCCATGCCGCCGGTGGAGTAGTCGAAGGAGTAGTTGAAGTCCACGCAGGCCAGCGCGTGCAGGGCGTGCGCCTCGACGATCCGGTCGCCCAGCGCGCGGGCGATCCGCAGCGACTCGCGCGCCGCCTCGCGGGCCTCCTCGGTGCCGTGGATGAGCCGCCCGAACCGGGCCAGCGTGATCAGCGCGTCGGCGCGGGCCCGGGTCGGCGGCTCGGCGGGCAGCAGCGCCACCGCCGTGCGCAGGTCCTCGATGAAGCCGGGCCGGGCCAGGTCGAAGGACATACGGCCGCGGTGCGCCAGCAGGTCGGCGCGGACCGCCGCGTTCTCCGGGCCGGCGCCGACCTCGCGCAGCGCGGCGGTGACCAGCTTGATGCCCTGCTCGAACTCCCCGGCCAGCTCGGCGGCGCGCACCGCCTCGCGCAGCACCTCGACATGGTCGGCGCCGATGCGCTCGGCGGCGTCCGGCACCCGGTCCCAGAGCTGGAGGACGCGCTGCTTCATCGCCAGGCTCTCGGCGTGCGCGGCGGCCTTCCTGGTGTCGGCGGCGGCCTTCCAGGCGCTCACCAGCGCCCAGGTCGCGTCGTGGGCGGCGTTCCAGTGGTGGCTGAGCTCGATCCACAGGCGGCCGGGCGGGACCAGTCCGGCGTCGTTCTCCAGGGCCTGCGCGTAGCGGGTGTGCAGGCGGGTGTGCTCGCCGGGCAGCAGGTCGTCGTGGAGCGCCTCGCGGATCAGCGCGTGCCGGAACGCGTACCCGTCGCCGTCCACGACCAGCACGTTCGCGGCGACGGCGGGCCGCAGCACGCGGGTGAGGCCCGCGTCGTCCAGGCCGGTGACCGCCGACAGCAGCCGGTGCTCGATGCGGGTGCCGCCGCCGGACGCGTCGCGCAGCGCGTCCTGGGTCTCCTCCGGCAGCCGCTGCACCCCGGCCAGCAGCAGGTCGCGCAGCGACTCGGGAAGCTCGCAGGCGAGGGTGCCGTCGGAGTCCAGCAGCGCCTCCACGAACAGCGGGTTGCCCTCGCTGCGGGCGTAGACGCGGTCGAGCAGGTCGTGGTCGGGCTCGTGGCCGAGGATGCCCGCGCACAGCGCGGCGACGTCGTGCCGGGCCAGCCGGGAGACGTCCATGCGCCGGACGCGTTCCACCCGGCCCAGCTCGGCCAGCATCGGGCGCAGCGGGTGGGAGCGGTGCAGCTCGTCGGCGCGGTACGTCACGACGATCAGCAGCGGGGCCGAGCCGACGTTGCGGATCAGGAACGACAGCAGGTCGCGGGTGGAGCGGTCCGCCCAGTGCGCGTCCTCGATCACCAGCGCCATCGGGCCGGACTCGGCGAGCCGCTCCAGCAGCGTCAGCACCAGCTCGAACATGCGGGCGCGCTCCTCGGCGGAGGCCGCCTGGGTGTCCGGGTCGCCGAACTCCGGCAGCAGCCGCGCCAGCCCGCCGGTGTCGCCGCGCGGCAGCAGCGCCGCGACCCCGTCCAGGCCGATGTCGCGGACCAGCCCGCGCAGCACGGTCGTGAACGGCGCGAACGGCAGACCGTCCGAACCCAGTTCCAGGCATCCGCCGACCAGCATCCGCCCGTTCCGGTCGCACTCGACGACCGACCGGAACTCCCGGATCAGCCGGGTCTTGCCCAACCCGGCCTCCCCGCCGACGAGCACGGCCCCCGGCGCGGCGTCGA
Source organism: Actinomadura kijaniata NBRC 14229 (assembly GCF_001552175.1). Taxonomy (GTDB): domain Bacteria; phylum Actinomycetota; class Actinomycetes; order Streptosporangiales; family Streptosporangiaceae; genus Spirillospora; species Spirillospora kijaniata. The sequence goes on along the minus strand of NZ_BCQR01000252.1, from coordinate 2,627 downwards.
GCGCCCGCGTCAGCTCCGCCAGCTCGATCGCCCGCCCCACCAGAACAGGACCCATCCCATGCGCGCTCACGCTTCTCAGGATGCCAGGCGAACCGGACGAATCACTCGATATTCCAATCCGTGGACAGCCAGCCCTGCCCCCGGTGCTCATCCAGCTCGGCCGTGCCGTTCCGTGTGGGGGAACCACCCCCGCGATCCTGGGCGAACGGAACGACGCGGACGACGTCGCCGACGGTCCGGGTGGGGGAGGTGACGCCGCGTTCGCGGAAATGAGGGTGGGTCAGCATCTCCGCGCGGGTCAGGACGGGGGCCACCGGCGCCCCGGCGGCGGTCAGGCGCTCCAGCGCCTCGTCCCGGGTGAGGCGGGCCACCGCCGCGGCGACGGCCTTGTCCAGCTCGGCGACGCGGGCCAGGCGTTCGGGGAACGGCACGTCGGCGTGCTCGGCCAGGCCGAGGGCGCGGCAGGTCGTGGACCAGAGGCGCTGCTCCGACACCACGCCGAGGGTGACGCGTTCGCCGTCGGCGGTCGCGTAGACGCCGTAGCCGGGGACCGGGCCCGTGCCGTCGGCGGGACGGGAGGCCTCCGGAACGGTGGCGACCCAGTGGGCCACCACGTCGGCCATGGCCAGGTCCAGACGGCTGCCGACCCCGGTCGCGCGGGCCCGCAGCGCCCCCGCGGTGATCGCGAACGCCGCCATCGTCGCCGCCGCCATGTCCGCCACCGGCAGCTCGTCGGCGGTGGGCGGGGGAGCGTCGGGCCCGAGGGCGGCGGCGTAGGCGCGGTAGTTGACGTCGTGCCCGGGAACGTCCCGGAGCGGCCCGTCGGCCCCGTAGCCCGACAGGGAGCAGTAGACGATCGCGGGGTTGAGCGCCCGGACCGCGTCGTCCCCCACCCCGAGCCGGTCGGCGACACCGGGCCGGAAGCCCTCCACGAACACCTCCGCCCCGGCGGCCAGCTCCAGGCAGCGTTCCCGTCCGGCGGCGGACTTCAGATCGAGCGCGACGCTGCGTTTGCCCTGGTTGAGCAGGTCGAAATGGGACCGGAACGCCCGCATGGGCTCCCCGCCGGGCGGCTCCACCTTGATCACATCCGCCCCCTGCTGCGCCAGCAACTGGGTGGCGTACGGCCCCGGCCGCCACATAGTGAGATCCAGAACCCGCAACCCGTCCAGCAGCCCCATCACATCTCCTCCCACGCGAGCTCCAAGGTGCCGCGCCCGGGAAGACATAGTCAAGCGAGCGCTTGGTTAACAGGGCGGAGCCCGCGCCCGTGAGCCGGGGCCGCCCGGTGGCCGCGGTCGTTGACGGGGTGTCCAACGCGGGGGACGCTGGCGGGTGGTCGATGGTCCGGAGGGGGTCCGCGATGCGGTTTTCCATCTTCTACGAGCACCAGTTGCCCCGGCCCTGGGACGAGGGGGCGGAGGCGCGGCTCTATCGGGACGCTCTGGAGCAGGTCGAGCTGGCCGATCGGCTCGGGTTCGACCACGTGTGGGAGGTCGAGCACCACTTCCTGGAGGAGTACTCGCACTCCTCGGCCCCGGAGGTGTTCCTGGCCGCGGCGTCGCAGCGGACGCGGCGGATCCGGCTGGGGCACGGCATCGTGCAGCTTCCGCCGAACGTCAACCACCCCGCCCGGGTCGCCGAGCGCGTCGCCACGCTCGACCTGGTGTCGGGCGGGCGCGTCGACTTCGGGACCGGGGAGTCCAGCTCCAGCGCCGAGCTCGGCGGGTTCGGGGTGCGGCGGGCCGACAAGCGCGAGCAGTGGACGGACGCGATCGACGCGATCACCCGCATGTTCGTGGAGGAGCCGTTCGCCGGGTGGCGGTCGCGGTGGCTCCAGATGCCGCCGCGCAACGTCGTCCCCAAGCCCGTGCAGAAGCCGCACCCGCCGCTGTGGGTGGCGTGCTCGCGGCGGGAGACGATCGAGTTCGCGGCGCGCAACGGGATCGGGGCGCTGTCGTTCTCGTTCGTCGAGCCCGAGGACGCGGGCCGCTGGGTGGACGCCTACTACCGGATCATCGAGTCGGAGGAGTGCGTCCCGGCCGGGTTCGCGGTGAACCCCAACGTCGCCGTCGTGCTGCCGATGATGCTCCACGAGGACGAGGCCACCGCCATCGAGCGGGGCATCGACGGCGCGCACTTCTTCGGGTTCGCGCTGGCCCACTACTACGGCACCACGCCGCACGACCCGGGGCGCACCGACATCTGGGACGCGTTCCAGCGGCGGCGCGCCGCCCAGGGCTTCGACCGCGACCAGATCATCGCCAACGCCGAGGCGCTGCGGGTGAACGTCGGCTCGCTGCGCGGCGCGGTCGGCACCCCCGACCAGGTCGCCGACCTGATCCGCCGGTACCAGGCGGTGGGGGTGGACCAGGTCTCGTTCGTGCTCCAGTCCGGGCCGAACCGGCACGAGCACATCATGGAGGCCCTGGAGCTGTTCGGGAAGCAGGTGCTGCCGCGCTTCACCGAGGGGCGGGAGGAGCGGGAGGCGGCCAAGGCGGAACGGCTCGCGCCCGCGATCGAACGCGCCCTGGCCCGCCGCGACCCGCCCCGCACCCTGCCGCCCGGCTACCGCATCGACGAGGAGGCCGAGATCCTGCGGGCGCGGCGGGCCGCGCGGCGGCCCG
>NZ_BCQR01000251.1 GCF_001552175.1 Actinomadura kijaniata NBRC 14229 | reverse complement strand
GGCGCAGCCGGTCGCGGGCCGTGGGCGGGCCCGGCGCCCACGGCCGGTCCGGCGGCGGCGCGAACGCGGTGAGCGCGACCACCGCCGCGAGCGTCAGGTCGTACCGCTGGTGCGCGGCGCGCCGCTGCCGCGCCACGATCCGGAAGCCGCGCAGTTCCAGCGCCTGCACCAGGTTCCCGATCGGGACCAGGTGCAGGTGCTGGGGCTGCATCCACGGCAGCCAGAACCGGCCCAGCCGGCGGCCCAGGCGGCTGTCGGGGTCGGGCATCTCGACCAGCAGGTGGCCGCCCGGCCGCAGCGTCTTGGCCGCCACGTCCAGCTCGGCGAGCGGGTCGGGGGTGTGCTCCAGGTAGTGGTGCATGCTGATCACGTCGTACCGCCCGGCCAGGCCCTCGGCCAGGTCGGCGAACCGCCCCCGGTACCCGTGCCGCAGCCAGCCGCGCCGCGCGCCCTTGCGCACGCCCGAGCCCACGTCCAGGCCGTCGAACGCGGTGTCGGGCAGCACGGTGCGGGCGACACGGCCGAAGTGGCCGAGCCCGGTGCCGACGTCCAGCCAGGTGCGGGGCGTGGCGTGGGCGGCGACCAGCGCGGCGCGGGCCGCGTGGAAGGGGCGCTGCGCCGCCAGGGCGCGTTCGGCGGTCTCCGCGCCGAGCCCGTCGTAGACGTCGCGGTAGTAGAACTCCATCCCCTCGGGGGTCAGCCGGGGGTTCTGGAAGACGTGCCGGCAGTCGCCGCACCGCTCCAGCGTGAACCGGCCCGGCTTGGCCTGGAGGACGTCGCCGCTGGTCACCTGGACGGCCAGGGACCGCGACCCGCACCACGGGCAGTCGGGGCGGCGCGGTTCGAGGAACCGTTCGACGCCCAGGCGGTACTCCTCGCGGTACCGGTCGCGGGCGGCCTGCTCGCGGCGGGCCCGCCGCCGTTCCCACGGGGTCGGCTCGTCGGTGAGGGTCTGCCACCAGTTCCACGGCGTCAGCAGCGGCCGCAGCAGCGCCGCCCGGTGCAGGTCGCGCGGCTTCAGCGGCGTCCCGATGAACACCAGGTACGGGGCCGCGCAGTACGCGGCCAGCGCCGCCCACCCCCACGGCGACCCGCCCCACGCCCCGGCCCACACCGCCGCCAGCACGGCCAGCCAGCCCGCCGCCGACCGGGCCACCGTCCTCGGGACCGGCACGCCGAGACCGCGCAGCCACGCCCGCCGTCCCCGGCACGCGGGGCGGCGGGGCGTGGCGGGGCACGGCACGACGGCCAGCCCGGCGCGCTCGGCGTACTGCCGCAGCCGGACGGTGACCGCGCCGAGCGCGCCGGGGTCCAGCGTGCCGGGCCGGACGTTGGCGCGGTTCAGCAGCTCCCGCGTCGCCAGCACCGCGAAGCCCGCGCCGTGCCCCGCCGGCGGCGGGTCGGTCCGGTGGCGCCGCAGGTCGGTGTGGCGGGCCAGGTCCAGGGCGCGTTCCACCGGCAGGTTCGCCGGGACCAGGTCCAGCACCTGCAGACCGCTGCCCCGGGCGTGGCCGCGGGCGGCGCGCCGCACGTGGCCCGACACGACCGCGCCGTCCACGGCGACCAGCGCGAACTCCTCGCCGGAGGTGATGTCGGGCTCGGCGACGGGGCGCGGCAGCTCCGGCGACCAGCCCGACGACACCCGCCGCAGCGGGGCCAGCCGCAGCCGCAGCCATGTGGCGCGCGCGACCACCCCGCCCGTGACCAGCAGGGGGAACGCCGTCGTCAGCGGCATCGACAGCAGCGCCGTCAGCGACGGCGACGGCCAGCTCACGTCAGCTTCTCCAGGCGGTCGGCGGCCTGCCCGGCGCCCCCGGCCTCGGCGAACGACCGCCGGACCCGGTCGGCGGCCGACCGGAACGCCTCCTCGGTCAGCACCCGGTGCAGGGCCTCGCGCAGCTCCTCGGCCCGGACCCGCGCGAACCGGACGGTCAGCCCGGCGCCGGACGCCACGACCTGCCGGGCGATCACCGGCTGGTCGTCGCGGATCGGGGCGACGACCAGCGGCAGGCCGTTGGCGAGGGCCTCCACGACGGTGTTGTGGCCGCCGTGGGTGATGACGGCCGACATCCGCTCCAGCAGCTCAAGCTGCGGGACGTGGCCGCGCACCAGCAGGTTCGGCGGCGGGTCGGGGAGGGTCCCGGGCGGGGTGACGAACACCGCCTGCACGTCCATGTCCTTGACGGCCTCGGCGGCGACCTGGAAGAACCGCTCCCCGGCGGGGCCGTTGAGGGTGCCCAGCGACACCAGCACCGAGGGCCGGTCCTCGTCCAGCCACTCCCAGGGGAAGTCGTTGCCGGGCGGGCGGCCCAGCACGGGGCCGACGAACGCGAAGTGGTCGGGGAAGATCGAGGTGTCGCCGATCAGCGCGGCGGTGGAGAACACCAGCACCAGGTGGTCGGAGAAGCGCAGGTCCAGCAGGTCCTCGATGCCGTGGTCGAGCTGGAACTCGCCGATCTGGTCACGCACCCACTCCTCGACCAGCGGCATGCCCGCCAGCGGCCGGGTGAACTCCGCCGAGGTCGTCGCCGACGTCGCCCACGGGAGGTCGTGCAGCCGGGCGGCGACGGGCCCGGCCAGGGTCTGCTGGTCGCACACCACCACGTCGGGCCGGAACCGCTCGATCGCGGTCTGGACGCCCGGCATCATCGCGTGCCCGAGCGGGATGATGAACCCGTCCCACAGGAACTTCAGCGCCGCCGGGCCGCGCAGCGTCGTCCAGTGCCGGCGGGCCTGCTCCACGTGCGCGGCGAACGCCTCGTCCTCCGCCGGGTAGATCTTCGAGCCGGGCTTCAGCAGCCCCTCCAGGGTCGGGGTGTGCCCGGCCCAGGCGACCCGGTGGCCGCGCCGGCTGAGCTCGGAGGCGACCGCCACCGTCGGGTTGACGTGCCCGGTCAGGGGCGGGACCACGAACAGGAACCGGCGGCGGCCGCTGTCGGCCTCGCGGCCCGCGACCCGGCCGTCGGGCGCCGGCAGGTCCCCCAGCAGCGACGGCACCCGCACCCGTCGGGCCTTCGACGAACGTCCGTTCACAGCGCACCTCCCGCCCCCGCCGTGACGGGGACCCTCGTGCCCGCGTGGTGGGAAAGCCACGGCAGCATGACCTCCAGCAGTTCCGCGGTGCCCTCGCGCAGCACGGTGTGCGCGAGGCCCGGTATGACGTGCAGCGTGCAGTCGGGGACCGAGCGCAGCAGCAGCCGCCCGGCCCCGGCCACGTCGGAGCGCTCCCCGTAGACCGCCAGCACCGGGCAGGCGACGGCGGCCAGGTCGGCGGGCCGCACCGGCTCCACCGCCGCCACCTCGTCCAGCAGGCTGGTGCCGTTGACCAGCGCGTCGGCGACGGCGGCCTGCCTTCCGCGCTGCCGCCAGCCGATCGCCAGGAGCTGGTCGGCGAGCCGCTCGTACTCCAGCGCCAGGGCGGACTTGCCGAGCGTGTTGAGCATGTTCTCGTTCCACCCGCCGGGGCGTTCGGCCGGGCCGTGCGCCTCGACCAGGACCATCCCGGCGACGCGGTCGGGGCGGGCCAGCGCCGCGTTCAGCGCGACGACGCCGCCGAAGCTGTTGGCCACCAGGTACACCGGGCGGGTGTGGCCGAGGGCGTCCAGTACCGCAAACAGGTCGGCGACGGCCTCGGCGTCGGAGTACCCGCGCGGGGTGCGTTCGCTGCGGCCGTGGCCGCGCAGGTCGTACAGGACCGCGCGGGCCCCGGCGGCGGCCACCGGCCCGGCCAGGGTGTAGTAGAAGCTGGACAGGTTGTCCATGACCAGCCCGTGGACGAACACCACGGTGGGCGGGTCGGGCGGGTCGGGCGGACACGGTCCGCACGGTTCCAACGTCTGGACGTGGAACCGCACGCCGCGTGCGGTCACCTCGGGCATTCGGTCTCCTCCAGAAAGGTCGTCAGCAGGGGTGTCAGCCGCGCCCGCGCGGTGACGTGCAGGTCGTGGCCGCCGGTCAGCACGTGGCGGCGGGCGCCCGGCAGGGCCCGGCCGACCAGGTCCAGGGCCGGGCGGAACGGCGAGTCGGACCCGGCCACCGCCAGCGTCGGCAGGCCGTCCAGGGCGGCCAGGTCGGCGGCGGTGACGGCCGGCTCGGCGGCCAGGTCCGCCAGCAGGCTGGTCTCGCCGACCAGCGCCGCCGCGCGTTCGCCGAGCGGCGTCGCCGCCGTGAACACGCGGCCCAGGTCGGCCGCGCCGACCGGCTGGAACGGCGGGTCCACCAGCGCCAGCCGCGTCACCCGGCCCGGCCGGGTCAGCGCGAAGCGGACCGCGACGGCCGCCCCGTAGCTGTGCCCGACCAGCGCGAACGGCGGCAGGTCGGTGGTCAGGTCGGACAGGTCGGCGGCGAGCGCGGCGGTGCCGTAACCGGTCGGGGTGCGCTCGCTGCGGCCGTGCCCGCGCCAGTCGGGCAGCCGGACGCGGCGGGTGCGCGCCAGCGCGGGCGCGACCGTGAAGAACCAGGACGCGGCGCTGCCGGTGAGCAGGCCGTGCAGCATCACCACGGGGTCGGCGGGGGCGCCGGGAAGCTCCCGGCCCAGGTCGACGACGTGGTGCCGCACGCCCCGGACGCACACGTAGGCCATGGTCGGGCCGGGTCACACGGCCGCGGGCGACAGCCGCGACTCGATGTGGGCGACCAGGTCCCCCACCGACATGGCGAGGATCTGGTCCAGGTCCATGTCGGCGATGAACGCCGCGAAGTCGATCGCCGGGCCGTAGCGCAGCTGGAGTTTCTCGGCCAGCGCGACGAACTCGATGCTCTCCAGCGCCAGGTCGTCGTTGAACGTCGTGTCCGGGCCGACCTCCAGGTCCAGCAGGAAGTCCTCCCCGACCACCTCGACCAGCATCGCCACGACCTCGTCCAGCACCCGTGTCATGTCCTGTTCTCCCCCGTGTCCTGTGCTCCGGTCCCCGCCGCGGCGGTGTACCCGGCGGTGTCGGTCCAGGTCACGACGTGCCCGTCGACCAGCGTCGAGCGCACGACCGTGACCGTCCCGCCGTTGCCGACCAGCAGCCGGTCGGGGTCGGCGGCGGTGACGACGAAGTCGCGGGGCCGCCCCCGCAGCCCGGTCCCGGCGGCCTTGGCGACGGCCTCCTTGGCGGTCCACAGCCGCGTCGCCGCGGTGGCGCGGTCGCCGGACATGGACGCCAGCAGGTCGCGTTCGCCCTCGGTGAGCGCGACCGTCTCGACGGCGGCGGCGCCCGCGCCGGCCCGTTCGACGTCGATCCCGGCGGGCTCGCCGCCGGCGCGGACCAGCGCGACCCCCAGGTCGGGGGTGTGCGCGATCGACACCGCCAGCGGCTCGTCGAACGGCCCGGTCACCTCGGGCCGGCCGGCGGCGTCGTTGCGGACGGTCAGCTCGGCGGGGAACAGCGGCCCGTGGCCCCGCTCCCACAGCCGGTGCCGCACCGCGTCCTTGGCCGCGATCCGGCCGAGCAGCCACGGGCCCCGCGCGCGGGGCGCGAGGGCCTGGTACTCGGCGCGTTCGGCGGCGTTGAGGTACTGCCGCATCAGCAGGTCGCGGGCGGCCCCGCCGTCCCAGCGGCGGCGCGCCAGCGTCCAGCCGCCCTCCCGCGGCTCGCCGACCGCCGACACCTCGGGGGTGAAGCGCAGCCGCCACACCGGCTCGTCGGTGTGGATGCGGCGCGTGCTCCACCCCTCGACGCGGCACCACACGCGGCCGTCGGCGCCGACCAGCTCGCAGTCGCTGCGGATGGCGGTGTCGGACACCGAGCGGTTCCGGACGGTCGCGGTCAGGCGCTCCCCGTCGGGCGGCGGCGGCCCGTACCAGGTGACGCGTTCGACGCCGACCGGGAAGACCGTCTGGTCCCGGTCGCCGTGGATCTGGATCCAGTGGCCGCACAGCTGCCCGGCGCTGTCCATCAGCGCGCCCGGCGTGGGCAGCGCGGTCAGGGTGCCGCGCAGGCCGTCGGCGGCGAGCGCGTCGATCCCGGTGACGCCCTGGTAGAGCGGGCCGTGGAACATGTAGCGCTCGGCGTAGAGCCGTTCGGCGGTGACCGCCGGGGGCGCCTCGCCGGTCAGCGGCGTGCGGTCGGGGGCGGGCGGGGCCGGGTGGCGTTCGGCGAGCAGCACGATCCCGTCGGCGTGGCCCCGGACGACGACCTTGACGCGGCGCGGCGCGCCCGGCGCGGGCGGCCCGGGCTCGCGGCGGGCGTGGACGTCGGTGGTGGTGGCGGGGGCGGCGACGAGCCAGCGCAGGGCCCGCACGTTCTCCACGCCGACCACGACCAGGCCGGGGAACAGCTCGCGCGCCGCGTCGGCCATGACCTCCAGCAGCGTCGTCAGCGGCACCACCGGGAACCGGTCGGAGAGGTCCGGCCAGTCCGCGCGCTGCGGGACCAGGCAGTGGTCGCGGACGTAGGGCATCGTCTCCAGCGAGAACGTGCGGCGCGTGGTGCGTTCGGCGGCCCGCGGGGGCGCGGTGGTGTGCAGCGCGTCGACGACCGACCGGGCGCTGGCGGTGGCGTCGCGCAGCAGGGCGTCCAGTTCGGCGACGACCGGATCGGCGGCGGGCGGCTCGGCGGGCGCGGGCTCGGCGATGCGCAGCGGCGGGACCGCGCCGTCCAGGCGGACCAGGGGCGTGCCGAGGTCGAGCCGCACGGCGGACGGCCCGTCGTGCCCGGCGTCGCGGACCCGCGAGCCGTGGCCCTCGACCCACAGCGCGGCCACGACGCGGCGCAGCTGGGCCATGCCGTCGCGCCGGGGCACGTTGGCGGCCATCGCCAGGTGGTCGCGGTCGCCGAGCCGGTCGCCCACGAACCCGGCGAGGCCACCCGGGCCGACCTGCACGAACGCCCGCACCCCGGCCGCGTGCAGCCCCTCGGTCAGCGCGCCGAACCGCACCGGCTCCAGCAGGTGCCGCACGATCAGCTCGCGGATCCGGGCGGGCTCGGCGGGGAACGGCGCGGCGGTCGTCGCCGACCACAGCGGCACCCGCGCCGGGCGGATCGGCAGCGCGTCGAACGAGCGGTGCGCCGACTCCAGGTACGCCTCCGCCATCGGGGTGTGGAACCCGGACCGGAACGGCAGCTCCCGTCCCATCACCCCGTCGGCCGCCAGCCGGGCCAGGACCTCGCGGACCTGGTCGGGCGGGCCGCAGACCACCGACTGGTGGGGGCAGTTGTCGTGGGAGACGACGACGCCGTCGGCGCGCGCGGCGGCCTCGGCGGCCCGGTCGGCCCCGCAGCCGAGCGCGGCGTAGGCGACGTCGGGGACGTCCAGGCCGTCGTGGTCGACCGCGGCCAGGAACGCGTCGACCGCGTCCGGCTCGTACATCCCCGCCGCGATCATCGCGGTCCACTCGCCGAGGCTGTGCCCGGCGGCGACGTCGGGCTCGACGCCGAGCCCGGCCAGCGCGCGGGTGAGCAGCAGCCCGACGGCCATGACGTCGGAGGCGTGGCCGACCAGGTCGTCGCGTCCGGTCAGCCGGGGGCGCGGCAGCCCGAGACGGTCGGCGACGTCGTCGACGCGCGGCTCGAAGGCGGGCTCGAAGCCGGGATAGAGGAACGCGACCCGGCCGCCGTCCGCCAGCAGCGGCCGGGGCGTGAACCAGATGTCGCTGCGGCCGCGCCACGGCGTTCCCCGGCGCGCGACGGCGCGGGCGAGGTCGAGCTTGCGTTCGGTGGGGCCGACGATCGCCAGGCGGCAGGGCAGGTCGGCGGGCTCCTGCCCGGCGCGGGCCAGCAGCGCGTCGTCGTCGAGCAGGGCGGCCAGCTCGGCGGCGGAGGCGGCCGACAGCCGCAGCACCGCCTCGCCGTCGCCGTCCCGGGGCGCGCTGAGGATCCGCGGCGCCGGGTGCCCGGCGCCCGGCGGTTCCTCCAGGATGACGTGGGCGTTCGCGCCGCCGAAGCCGAAGGCGTTCACCACGGCGCGGCGCGGGGCGGTGGGCGGGCGCTCCCAGTCGGCCGCCGCGTGGACCGGGGTCAGGCGGGTGCCCGTCATCGCCGGGTGCGGCTCCTCGACGTGCAGGGTCGGCGGCAGCACGCCGTCGCGCAGCGCGAACGCCGCCTTGATCAGCCCGGCGATGCCGCCGGCGGGCATCGCGTGCCCGATCATCGACTTGACGGTGCCGATCGGCAGCGGGGGCCCGGCGGTGCCGAACACCCGGCGCAGCGTCGCCAGCTCCGCCTCGTCGCCCGCCGGGGTGCCGGTGCCGTGCGCCTCGACCAGCCCGACCGCGTCGGCGGCGGCCGGGTCCAGCCCGGCGTCGGCCCAGGCGCGTTCCACCGCCAGGACCTGGCCCTCGACCAGCGGGCTCATCAGGGACGCGGCGCGGCCGTCGCTGGCGGAGCCGACGCCCCGGATCACCGCGTAGACGCGGTCCCCGGCGCGTTCGGCGTCGGCCAGGCGCTTGAGCAGCACCATGCCGGTGCCCTCCGACAGCAGCGTGCCGTCGGCGGACCGGTCGAACGGCCGGATGCGCCCGCTCGGGCTCAGCGCCCGCAGCTGGCTGAACACGCTCCACACCGTCGCGTGGTGCGCGTGGTGGACGGCCCCGGCCAGCATCGCGTCGCACTGCCCGCCGCGCAGCGCCCGCACGGCGTGCTCGACGGCCAGCAGCGACGACGCGCACGCGGCGTCCAGCGTGTAGGCGGGGCCGCGCAGGTCGAAGCGGTTGGCGATGCGGGAGGCCGCGAAGTTCGGGACGAGGCCGACCGAGGCGTCGGGGCCGTCGGGCCCGAGCCGGTCGCAGAACGCGCGCCGGATCTCCTCGATCCGGCCGGCGTCCATCTCCGGCAGCAGCTCGGCCAGCACGGACGCGAGCTGGTGCGAGGTCCGCACCCGCTGGTCGAACCGCGCGACGCCCGGCGTGATGTAGCCGCCCCGCCCGATCACCACGCCGACGCGGGCGCGGTCGGGCAGCCGTTCGGCGCCGCCCGCGTCGGCCAGCGCCTCGGCGGCGGTGCGCAGCGCCAGCAGCTGGTCGGGCTCCATGCCCGCGACGGCCGCGGGCATGATCCCGAACCGGGCCGGGTCGAACGTCGCCAGGTCGTCCACGAACCCGCCCCGGCGGCAGTAGAACCGGTCGCCGCGCGGCGCGGCCCGGTGGGCGTCGGGGTCGTAGTACAGGTCGGGGTCCCAGCGGTGCGCGGGCACCTCGGTGATCGCGTCGGTCCCGGCACGGACGTTGCGCCACAACGCCGCCGCCGACCCGGCCCCGGGGAACACGGCCCCGACCCCGACGATCGCGATGGGGTCGTTCGCACTCATACCCCCACCTCCACGCAATCCCGCCGTCCCGCCCGCAAGCCCCCACTCCACCCACGGACCACCCCGAACGACACCCGCCCGCGCACCCCCGCGACCTCGGCTCCGCCCGACAACAAGCAACCCGTCAACGCGCCCCCACGCCTCACGACCGTGACGACACCACGCCCACTCCACACACAGCGCGGCCCGGACGACACGCACCTGCACGCGTCCACGGCCTCAACGCCGCCCGGCAGATCACAAGCCACCAACACGCGACCACGCCTCACGACCGTGATGGCACCGCGCCCACTCCACACGCAGGCCGACCCGGACGACACCCGCCCGCACGCGTCCACGGCCTCGGCTCCGTCCAGCAGGCCGCAACCCCTCAACACGCCCCCACGCCTCACGACGGTGACGACACCGCGTCCACTCCGCACACAGCGCGGCCCGGACGACACGCGCTCGCGCGGGTCTGCGGCCTCGGCACTGCTCGGTGGTGAGGTCGTTTTGCTTCTGGTGCTTCCCGGTCCGGGGGGCTTGGGCGCGTTCACTCGGCGATCCCGGAGAGGACGACCTGGACCTCGTCGCCGGCGGCGATCTCGGCGAGCAGGGCCGCCACGCCCGCGTCGGGGTCGATCAGCGCGACGCCGCGCCGGGCGTACTCGCGGGCGAGTTCCGGCGTGACCATGCCGCCGCCCGCCCACGGGCCCCAGTCGGCGACCAGCACGCGGCCGCGCATCCGGGTGCGCCACACCCGGGCGAGGGTGTCGCAGGCGTCGTTGGCGGCCGCGTAGTCGGCCTGGCCCTGGTTGCCGTGCACGCCGGAGACGCTGCCGAACACCACGAAGAACGCCGTGTCCGGCCGGAGCGCGGCGGCCAGCGCGCACGCCCCGTCCACCTTGGTGCGGTAGACCCGGTCGAACGACGCGGCGTCCTTGTCCCGCACCCTGCGGTCCTCCAGCAGCCCCGCCCCGTGGACCACGCCGTCGAGGCGGCCGTGCCGGGCGTGGACGTCCTCGACGACCGCGCGGACGGCCTGCGGGTCGCGCACGTCCACCGCGTGGTAGCGAACCGACGCGGCGTGCGCGCCGAGCCCGGTGAGGGTGGCGCGGACCTCGCGTTCGGCCAGCACCCGCCGGACGGTGGCCTCGATCTCGGCGGGGGTGCGGCCGCCCTGCGCGACCAGCGCGCGGCGCAGCGCCGCCTGGTCGGCGGCCCCGGCCAGCGCCGGGTCCTCGGCCCCGGCGGGCTCGGGCGTGCGGCCGACCAGCTCGACGTGGCAGCCGGTGGCGCGGGCCAGTTCCAGCGCGACGCGGGCGGTGATGCCGCGCGCCCCGCCGGTCAGCAGGACCACGCTGTCGGCGGTCAGGTCCGGCACGGCGGGCGCGTCCTCCGGCAGCGGGGCCGGGACGATCTGGAGCGTGCGGCGTCGGTCGCCCTCGTAGCCGACGACGACCGGCTGGCCCGCCGCCGTCATCTCGGCGAGGATCCGCAGCGCGACCGCGCGCGGGCTGTCCTTGGTGTCGACGTCCACCGCGCGCACCAGCGTCTCGGGGAACTCCCGCGCCAGGGTGCGGGCCAGGCCGCGCAGCCCCGCGCCGGGCGTGGGGTCGCCGACGCCGCCGCCGTCGAACCGCTCCCCGAACGCGCCGCCCGCGCCGGTCGCCAGCACCAGCCAGCGCAGGCCGCCCAGCAGGGCGTCGCGGAGGCCGCCGTAGGCGCCGGGCAGCACCGGGCCGCCGCCGGGCCGCAGCGCGGCCAGGTGGATCAGTCCGTCGCAGGGGCTGTCGGGCTCCAGCGGGGTGCGGACCTGCGCGCCCTGCTGCTCCAGCAGGGCGGCCAGCTCCAGCGCGATGCCGCAGCCGTCGTCGACGATCACGAAGCGGCGGCCGGCGAACGCGCCGGGCCGCGCCTCGGGCACCGGCAGCGGCGGCAGGTCCGCCAGGCGCACCACCTGCCGCAGCGGCGCGGCGACGACCGGGACGCCCGAGTCGGCCGGGGTCAGCGGCGCGATCCCGGCGGTCTCGGCGGCCGGAGCGGTCCCGGCGCCGAGGCGGTCGCCGATCCAGGAGACGATCTCGCCGATGGTCTTGATCCGGGCGAGCCGCTCGACGACCGGCTCCTCCAGCCGCACGCCCGGGGCGGCCAGGCCGACCCGCTCGGCCAGCTCACCGATGATCTCGGTGCGCTTGATGGAGTCGATCGACAGGTCGGCCTCCAGGTCCAGGTCCTCGCCGAGCATCGGCTCGGGGTAGCCGGTGCGGGAGCCGATCACCGACAGCACGGCGGCGCGGATCTCGTCCGGGCCGGGCGGGGCGGCGGGCTCGGGGGCCGGGGCCGGCACCGCCGGGCGCGGCGCGGGCGGCACG
>NZ_BCQR01000250.1 GCF_001552175.1 Actinomadura kijaniata NBRC 14229 | reverse complement strand
GGCGACGCCGAGCTCGCGCAGCCGGTCGGCGACCAGGTCGGCGGCCCGGGGCCCGCCCGGCGGGCGGGCGGCGAGCCGTTCGACCGTGGCGCGCAGGTCGCCCTCCGGCGGCCGGGGCACGGGCGTGACCGGGTGCAGGAACCGTTCGGGCGACATGATGAGACGTTTTCACGATCCCCGTGCCCGGTCCACGCCCGCCGCGTGGCCGTCTCCGGCTCAGCGGCCCCGGTGCCCGGCGGCCAGGTGGAACACCGCCCGCAGGACCAGCGCCAGCAGCGCCAGCTGGACCACGGCGAAGACCGCAGTCCCCGCCCCGGCCGTGAACGTCACCACCAGGAACACCGCCATCAGCAGCGGGAACGCCGGAACCGGCCCCCGGCGCGCCGGATACCGGTGGTGCCCCGGGTGCCAGTGGTGCGCCGGATGGCCGTGACCGGCCCGCGCGACGGGCCACCGCTCGGCCGGCGGCCCGTGCGGTTCGGGCAGGTCGCGGACGACGCCGCGCAGGTCGCCCCGCGTCCGCGCGGCCAACGCGACGTCGAGCCGCTCGTCCAGCTCCTCGCGCGTCAGCCGCCCGGCCGCGAAGTGGTCGTGCAGCGCCGCCGCCATGGCGTCGCGTTCGGCGTCACCGACGCGCAGCTCGTCGGAGCGGGCCACCGTCACTCCTCGTCGGCCGTCGGGGCGTCGTCGGCCAGCAGCCGGTACAGGCTCCGGCGCGCCTCGGCCAGGATCCGCTCGGCCCGCGCGACCTGCTCGGGCGAGCCGGAGTGGACGATCTGCATGACCGCCGCCCCGGTCTGCGCGGCCTCCCGGAACAGGTCCGGCACGCCCTCCCCGAAGCTGGGGGCCATCTGCGCCCAGGGCTCGCGCACCTCCTCCTCGTGGGACTCCACGTAGGCGCGGCCCTCGTCGGTGAGGTGGAACGTGCGCCGCCCGTCGCCCTCCTCACCCCGGATCAGGCCCTCGTCGGCGAGCTGCTGCAACGCCGGGTAGACGGCGCCCGGGCTGGGCTTCCACGCGCCGTCGCTGCGTTCGGCGACCTCCTGGATGATCTGGTAGCCGTTGCGGGGCCCCTCGGCGAGCAGCGCCAGGATCGCGGCCCGCACGTTCCCCTTGGGCGCCTTGCCGCCGCGCCCCCAGCCGCCGCGCCGCCCGCGCGCCCACGGCGGACCCCAGGGACCGGGCGGCGGGCCCCACGGCCCGGGCCCGCCGAACGGCCATCCCGGCATGCCCTCGGCCCGGGACCCGCACTCGTGCCGGTACCTGGCAGCCTTCGCCCCGAGCGCCGCCGCCGCGAACGCCCACCGGGGATCGAACCCCCGTCCTCCGTGCATCTCCTCCACCGCCTTCCGAGATCGTTCTCTGATCTCTCGCGATACGACAACGATATATCGAAGACGTACGGCTGGGCGAGAGGGTTCCCGGGACATCCGGGGCTCCGGCCGACGCCACTGATCGTCTAATCTGTGTCCCCGCGCGGTGAGCCGCGTTCCCCCTGGGCAGGAGCCTGATGAGCGAGCAGTCCTATCGTCTTCCGCGCCGGCTGCGGGCCCGGTACGCGATCCTCGGTCTCGGTGGGCTCAACGGCTGGATCGCGGTCCCGCCGTTCGCGCTCGCCCTCGTGGCCCCGTTCCTTCCGGGCGTGCCGTGGCCGGTGGCGCTCCTCCCGCTGGCGTGCGGGCTGGCCCTGGCGGGCGCGAAGGTCTACGAGAAGCTGGACGGCCGCCGGAGTTCGCGGGAGTTCGCCTTCGAGAGAGCCGAGAGGGCGCTGCGGACGGTCGACGAAAGCGACTTCGCGCCCGCCCCCCACGTCACCCCCGGCACGCTCGCCCTCCGCGACGCCCTGCTGCGCGACGTCGCCGAGCTCCGCCGGGCGCTGGCCGAACGGGACGCCGTCCGCTGCGAGCCGCTGACGAGGCGCTGCGACCGCGGCCTGGCGCTTCTGGAACTGCGCTGGCACGGCAGGGCCGTGACCGAGACCTGGTGGTCCGGGATCTCGTTCCGGGACGCGGAGGGCGCGCCCGCCTGGGAGCGGAGGGGGTCGATGCCGCTGCGCTCGTTCGAGGGCAGGGGGAACGCCACGGTGCCGGTGTCCCTCGAACTTCCCGACGAGCTGCTGCTGGAGTTCGCGCCGGAGCCCGGCGTCCGGGGCCGGGTGAACGTCCAGGACGAACGCCGGAAGGCCGACCCCTACGGCATGAGGGTGTTCGCGCCGGGCGTGCCGGTCCGCAGGCCCTACCGCCCCCCGCTGGTCTTCCGCAGGTTCGGCGGGATCAAGTCGCACGGCTACCTGAAGGTCACCTGTGAGGGGTCGTGGACCCTGCGGCTCCTGGAGCCCGGCGCGATGCCCCGCTTCACCGTCCTGGCCGAGGGGCACGGCGACGAGGTCCTGCTCTACACCGGCCCGCCCGCGACGCTGACGCTGGAGGCCGCGGGACCCGTGACGCTGACCGGCCTGGACGAGGCCCTGAGGCCGGACGGCCGGACCGCCCTGGAGAAGCCGGGGAGCGTGCCCGTCGCCGGCCCGGCCCCGCTCGCCGTCCGCTGCGAGTCACCCTGGCGCCTCACGGCCGAGCCGATCGACGTGGAGATGGCGCCGCCGCGCGACTTCGACGAGACGGTCACCGGCACCGGCGGCGAGATCGTCCGCTACACCGGCCCCACCCGCCTGCTGGCCGCCCGCGTCCCGGAGGGTGACGGCGACTTCCGCCTGGACCTGCTCACCCACGCCCTGACCTTCGACGCCCCCGTCTTCCGCCGCCACTACGGCAACCGCGACGACGACAAGATCACGTTCCTGGCCCGGACGGGCTCGCTCCTCCGGATCGGCGGCACCGGCGGCGACTGGACCCTGGTCCCGGCCCCGCCGGACCCGGTCCCCCCGGACCCGCTCCCGGTCGACCCGCTCGCGCCCGGCTTTCCTGGCGGCTCGCGCACCCGGGTGGTCTAGCGCCGCCGTGGCCACCGACACACTTGGGCTACCCGAGGGTAACTTGATATCGAGATAAAATCAGAGGTAGCTTGACGTCAAGAGAAAAGCTGCGGAAGTTAGGCGAACCTGAGTCCCAAGCAGACTTTCGGCTAGGGCAGGATTCAGGGGGAATGGAAACCCGTTGCCCCGGCCCGCGCGGGTGATCCGCGCACCGGTCGGATGGGCCCATATCGATAGTCAGTGCAGACGCCGCGCCGCCATGTCTCGGACCGGGCGCGCGGTGGTGACGGAGGAGGAGTCCGTGTCCACGAACAGCTTCGACAGCCGCAGCGAGCTGCGGGTCGGCGAGAAGAGCTATGAGATCTACCGGCTGGACGCGGTGGAGGGCTCGGCCCGGCTCCCGTACAGCCTGAAGGTGCTGCTGGAGAACCTGCTGCGCACCGAGGACGGCGCCAACGTCACCGCCGACCACGTCCGCGCCCTGGCGAACTGGGACCCGAACGCCCAGCCGAGCCAGGAGATCCAGTTCACCCCGGCCCGTGTGATCATGCAGGACTTCACCGGCGTGCCGTGCGTGGTGGACCTGGCGACCATGCGGGAGGCCGTGCGCGACCTGGGCGGCGACCCCACCAGGATCAACCCGTTGGCGCCGGCCGAGATGGTCATCGACCACTCCGTCATCGTCGACTACTTCGGCACCCCCGAGGCGTTCGAGCGCAACGTGCAGGTCGAGTACGAGCGCAACCGGGAGCGCTACCAGTTCCTGCGCTGGGGCCAGACCGCGTTCGACGAGTTCAAGGTCGTCCCGCCCGGCACCGGCATCGTCCACCAGGTGAACATCGAGCACCTGGCCCGCGTGGTGTTCGACCGGGACGGCGTCGCCTACCCCGACACCTGTGTCGGCACCGACTCCCACACCACCATGGAGAACGGCATCGGCGTCCTCGGCTGGGGCGTCGGCGGCATCGAGGCCGAGGCCGCGATGCTCGGCCAGCCGATCTCCATGCTGATCCCGCGCGTGGTCGGCTTCAAGCTGACCGGTGAGCTCCACCCCGGCACCACCGCCACCGACCTGGTGCTGACCATCACCGAGATGCTGCGCCAGCACGGCGTGGTCGGCAAGTTCGTCGAGTTCTACGGCGAGGGCGTCGCGGCGCTGCCGCTGGCCAACCGCGCCACCATCGGCAACATGAGCCCCGAGTTCGGCTCCACCTGCGCGATCTTCCCGATCGACCAGGAGACCCTGGACTACCTGCGCCTGACCGGCCGTGACGAGGAGCAGATCGCGCTCGTCGAGGCGTACGCCAAGGAGCAGGGCATGTGGCTCGACCCGTCGGTCGAGCCGGAGTTCTCCGAGTACCTCGAACTGGACCTGTCCACCGTCGTCCCGTCGCTGGCCGGCCCCAAGCGCCCGCAGGACCGCATCGCGGTGTCGGAGGCCAAGCAGACCTGGCGGCGCGACGTGCGCAACTACGTCGCCAGCATCCAGGGCCCGGCCGACGAGGCGTCCGACGAGTCGTTCCCGGCCTCGGACTCCCCGGCCATCAGCCACAGCGGCAACGGCGACAAGCCGCGCGCGCACGGTGACGGCAGCGCCGACCGCCCGAACCGCCCGACCCCGGTGAAGATGGAGGACGGCACCGAGTTCACCATCGACCACGGCATCGTCGCGGTCGCGGCCATCACCTCCTGCACCAACACCTCCAACCCGTACGTCATGGTCGGCGCGGGCCTGCTGGCCAAGAAGGCGGTCGAGAAGGGTCTCACCCGCAAGCCGTGGGTGAAGACCTCCCTGGCCCCCGGCTCCCAGGCCGTCACCGACTACCTGGAGCGCGCGGGCCTCAGCCCGTACCTCGACAAGATCGGGTACAACCTGGTCGGCTACGGCTGCACCACCTGCATCGGCAACACCGGCCCGCTCCAGCCGGAGATCTCCAAGGCCATCAACGACAACGACCTGGCCGTCACCGCCGTCCTGTCGGGCAACCGGAACTTCGAGGGCCGCATCAGCCCGGACGTCAAGATGAACTACCTGGCGTCCCCGCCGCTGGTCATCGCCTACGCCCTGGCCGGCACCATGGACATCGACATCCTCAACGACCCGATCGCCGAGGGCGCCGACGGGCAGCCGGTGTACCTGAAGGACATCTGGCCGTCGCCGGAGGAGGTCGCCGAGATCGTCAACTCCTCCATCGGCCAGGAGATGTACGTCCGCAACTACGCCGACGTCTTCAAGGGCGACGAGCGCTGGCGCGGCCTGGACATCCCGACCGGCGGCACCTTCGAGTGGGACCCGGCCTCCACCTACGTGCGCAAGGCCCCCTACTTCGACGGCATGCAGACCGAGCCCGCCCCGGTCACCGACATCCACGGCGCCCGCGTGCTGGTCAAGCTGGGCGACTCGGTCACCACCGACCACATCTCCCC
This sequence comes from Actinomadura kijaniata NBRC 14229, assembly GCF_001552175.1. Classification (GTDB taxonomy): domain Bacteria; phylum Actinomycetota; class Actinomycetes; order Streptosporangiales; family Streptosporangiaceae; genus Spirillospora; species Spirillospora kijaniata. The sequence continues at coordinate 6,268 of NZ_BCQR01000250.1, read as the reverse complement.
GGCCGGCTCCATCAAGGTCGGCACCCCGGCCGCGCAGTACCTCCAGGAGCACGGCGTCGCCGTCAAGGACTTCAACAGCTACGGCTCGCGCCGCGGCAACCACGAGGTCATGATCCGCGGCACGTTCGCCAACATCCGGCTGCGCAACCAGCTGCTGGACGGCGTCGAGGGCGGCTACACCCGCGACTTCACCCAGCCGGACGCGCCGCAGTCGTTCATCTACGACGCCGCGCAGAACTACGCCGCCCAGGGCACCCCGCTCGTGGTCATCGCGGGCAAGGAGTACGGCTCCGGCTCCTCCCGCGACTGGGCCGCCAAGGGCACCGCGCTGCTGGGCGTCCGCGCCGTCATCGCCGAGTCCTACGAGCGCATCCACCGCTCCAACCTGATCGGCATGGGCGTGCTGCCCCTGCAGTTCAAGGAGGGCGACTCCGCCGAGTCCCTCGGCCTGACCGGCACCGAGACCTTCGAGATCACCGGGATCGAGAAGCTCAACGAGGGCGGGACCCCGCGCGAGGTCACCGTCAAGGCCGACGGCAGGGAGTTCCAGGCCGTCGTCCGGATCGACACCCCGGGCGAGGCCGACTACTACCGCAACGGCGGCATCATGCAGTACGTCCTGCGCAACCTGCTGCGCAAGTAGGACACCCCACCAACGAACGGGCCGCCTCCCTCACGGGGAGGCGGCCCGTTCCGCGCTCAGGGGGTGGTCATCTGATGTACAGCTCGTGGGCCCCGCCGTCCGCCTCGCAGCGGTACTCCCGTGCGCCGCCGCTCAGCAGCAGCGCCACTCCCTGGCCGTTGCACAGGAAGGTGCTGGGGTAGTGCGCGATGAAGCGCCACGAGCGCCAGGGGCCGTCGTATCCGTCGTCGTAGATGTGGATGTCGGACGGCCGCGCGCCGGTGGCCTGGGCCGTCGGGACGGCGGCCACCGATCCGGCGCCGCAGGCGAGGACGAGGGCCGCGGCCGCGAGAAGGCGTTTGCCGAGGGGGGACATGGGGGCTCCTTCGCACAGAGGGGACGGGATCGGCCGATAGGAGAGGCCGACGCTCCTAGAGGTTCCCCTCTCGACACTCTGCGTAAAATAACAATTACATAGAGTCACTGATCCGAGGGCGGCCCAGGCGGCGCAGCATCCCCACCAGCGACGGCCCGCCGGACGGCCGCGCGGGCCGCCGCGGGGCCGGCGCGTCGACCCCCATGAGCTCGCGCAGGTTCTCGCTGAACTCCTGGTAGATCCACTGCGGGCTCACCAGCTCGGGGGAGGGCAGCCGGTCGTGCAGGGCGAAGCGGCGGGCCGCCTCGCGTTCCGACTCGCTGCTCTGGCCGATGTCGAACCGCAGCTTCAGCAGCGAGCAGTACCGTCCGGGGACGACGGGCAGGTGGACCTGGAGCCGGTGCAGGGCCAGCGCCTGTCGGCCCACCGCCAGGGACTCCTCGGCCGCCAGGTACTCGGCGTACAGGTCGCCGACCCGCCGGAGGTGGTCGACCAGCAGGTCCCGGCCGTGCCGGTCGCGCGACCGCGCGTCCTGCTCCCGCAGCCGCCGCTCGGCCTCCTCCCGCTCGCCGCGCAGCCGGACCCCGGCGTGGCGGACGTCGCGGGTGAGCACGCGCAGCGCCACCAGGAACCCGCAGGCCGTGACGATCGTGGCGCAGGCGGGGACCACGTCCGCCACCACGGAGGCGGCGTCCACCGGCACCAGCATGATCGTCCTATCCGTTCCGCGTCGGCAGTGCTCGGGCTGTCGCGAAGCGAGAATGCCGATCTCGGGCCGGGGCGGCCGATCGTTTTACCGGAAGTTGGCGGCCCCCTGCGGACCGGAGACGCGGGCCGGTCAGAGCAGGCGGTCCCACCACCAGGCGATGGCCGGGATCGGCAGCGGCCGCGTGCTGGCGTCGGACGGCCCGTCGGCCCACTCGGGGGTGCCGAGCGGCAGGCTCGTGACGTCCCGGTGGTTGTAGCGGAGCGTCCGGAACGCCCAGTCGATGTTGCCGCGGATGGCGTGCCCCAGGCAGTCCAGGTACAGGCGCAGCTCCCGGCTCGCCCGCGGCTGGATCCGCTCCCGCAGCTCCAGGAAGCGGCTCATCACGCGGTCCCGCATCCCGACCGCCCGCTCCAGTGCCTCGTGCGGCGCGCGGCCCTCGTGGCGGACCAGCACGTTGATGATGTTCTGGTCGGTGTGCCGCTGCCCGCACTCCTTGTTGTAGGAGTGCAGGTCGTTGTCCCAGGAAGCGACGGTGACGGCCATCTCGGTCAGCGCGCGGACCGCCGGCGCGTCCATCTCGCGCCCCGGCACCTCGGCGCCGCAGGCGATCTCCAGCATCGCCAGCGTCGGCGCGCCGCCCGCGCTGTGCAGGCGCATGGCGGTGTAGTCCGCCAGGTCGGGCATGTGCCCGCGGGCCTGGTTGGAGATCTGCCAGGCCACGGCGAACAGCCAGGCGCGGTGCGCGTCGTGGAACCGCCGCACCTGGACGGGGGTGGCGCACTCCTGGAACGAGCGCCCGATGTCCTGCAACGCGGTGACCAGCGGGTCGTCGCCGAACGCGGCGTGCGGGACCTCCAGCGCCCGCTGGAGGGGACCGGCCATCGCCAGGAAGCGGTCCGGTCGCGCGCTGAACGGCCCGGCGTCGCAGCGCGCGTCGTCGAAGGCGAAGCCCCAGTACACCCAGTGGGCGGCCATCTGCACGTTGTGCTCGACGCCGTGGGGCGCGAAGCGCGCGTAGAACTCGGCGCTGTTGGTGCCCAGCAGCCGCGCGCGGTCGGTGTCGTCCCGGTGGAAGGCGACCCGGTCGATCCACTCGATCGCGCGCCTCTCGATCTCGTCCGCCCGAGGGTGGATCGCCGACTCCACCGGACAGTAGAAGGGCGGCGGCCGCAGGGGAGCGGCCGGTGCGGTGTCGGTGGTGTCCGGTTGCGCTGCTGTGCTCAATGCCGGTCCTGTGCTCTGGCCCACCTGGGCGGGACGTCGTCTGGGGACGGGTCGGGGGGCCGGCGTGCCGGGAACGGTCGCCCGGCACGCCGCCCGCCGCGCCTAGAAGAACCAGAAACCACCGTGGGGGCGGCCGGGTCCGTTGAGGAACGTGTCCACGATGCTGCTGAGGCCCTCGCCGTCGGCCGGGGCGGCGCTCGCCACGCCCGCGCCGAGGCACAGGACGCCGACGGTGAGGAGGACGATGGTGAGGGGGCGACGGATGCGATCCATGGGGGGCCTTTCCGTGAGGTGGTGATTGCACACAGTAGTTTTCCATGACTCTGCGTAGCCAAACGGCGACTGTCCTCTCACCACTGCCGGTCCGCCAGCGAGCGCACCACGGCGATCAGCTCCGCCGCCGCGGGTTCGGCCAGCCCCAGGCCGCGCAGGCCGCTGACCGCGGTGTCCAGGTGGTGCCGCGCCATCCGCTCGGCCGCCGCCCGGCCGCCCGCGTCCGCCACGAGCGCGGCGGCCTGCCGCACCTCCGGCCCGGTGCGCTCGCCCGACAGCAGCTCCGCCAGCCGGTCGCCTCCCCGGGGGTCGGCCAGCGCCGCCAGCACCGGGGCGGTCTTCTTGCCGCGCCGGAGGTCGCTGAAGGCGGGCTTGCCGGTGACCGAGGGGTCGCCCCAGATCCCCAGCACGTCGTCGACCGCCTGGAAGGCCAGCCCGAGGTGGCGCCCCGCCTCCTCCAGTCCCGCCACCACGCCGGCCGGCGCGCCCGCCAGCGCGGCCCCGATCGCGGCGGAGCAGCCCAGCAGCGCGCCGGTCTTGCGGACGGCCATGTGGCGGTACTCCGCCAGGGTGACCGCCCGGGGCCCGGTCCAGGGCCGCTCCTCGAACGCCACGTCCGCCGCCTGCCCGCCGACCAGGTCCAGCAGCATGCGGGCCAGCAGGCGGGCGGCCTCGCCGTGCCGTTCACCCGGGGCCTCCGCCAGGGCGCCCAGGGCGAGGGCGAGCAGCGCGTCGCCGGTCAGCACGGCCGTGCCCACCCCGTAGGCCTTCCACAGCGACGGGCGGTGCCGCCGCCGCTCGTCGCCGTCCATGATGTCGTCGTGCGCGAGCGAGAAGACGTGCACCAGCTCGACGGCGACGGCGCCCGCCACCACGGTGTCGGGCGGGGCGCCGACGGCCTGCGCGCCCAGCAGCGCCAGCGCCGGACGCAGCCCCTTGCCCGCGCCGTGCCCGTCGGCCCGCCCGTCGCTGTCCCACCAGCCCAGCGCGAAGCCGCACCTCATCTCCAAGTCGCGGTCCAGCGCGCCGACCGTCGCGCGCAGCGCCGGCTGCACCAGGTCCCGGCAGCGGGCCAGGGACTCGGCGGCCTCGAACGTCGCTGTCTGTGTGCTCATCGTCATGTCCGCTCCGGATCGTGGTGGTAAGGGGGACGGCCCGGCGTCCGCGCGCTCGGACCGAACGAACTGCGAATTTCCGGGCGGCTGCTTTCTCAAACGCTTTCCGTCCGCTGATGATCCGTAGTTTGCCAGACCGTGGATCGGCTCCCTCATATGGCGACATGGCGATACAAAAACGGGAAGGCGTCTCGGTGGCGAAAGGGTTCGGCGTGGCACTGGAAGGGCCCGTATCCCTCTGACGTGCGGAGATGTGCGACCATCCACTCGTCGAGGTGGCCGAGGGTAAAGGGCTATTCCTTTCAAGTGGGCATATTCACCGGTTCGGGCTCGTCCTTGGGTGAGTGGGTGATTCCGTGGCCGTCACGTTGAGCGCACCCTTCGGCGAGGGATTGCGGAAAGGAAGAAAACGCCGTCATTTCCGCACCGTTTCGGAAAGGGAACGCCCGGCCGGCGCGCGTTCCGCGGTCACCTGGCCCGGACGCCGGACAGGGCGCGCAGCGTCCGCCGGACGCGTCCGGAGGGCGGCGCTCCGTCCCCGCCCTCCTCCAGGCCCAGCCTCCGGTGCAGCCGCGCCAGCGGCACGGGCGCCCACCAGTTGGCCGGGCCGGTCAGGCGCATGAAGGCCGGGACCAGCACGCCGCGCACCAGGGTCGCGTCGACCAGCACGGCCAGCGCCAGCCCCAGGCCGTTCATCTTCAGCACGGTGTTGCCGGACAGGACGAGGGAGCCGGTGGTCAGGGCGATCACGCAGGCGGCGGCGGTGACGAGGCGGCCGGTGGTCGCGATGCCGGTGACGACCGCGCCGTCGTGGTCGCCGGTGGCGCGGTGGTGCTCGCGGATCCGCGACAGCAGGAAGACCTCGTAGTCCATGGACAGCCCGAACGCCACCGTGAGCGTCAGCACGAGGGTGATGGCCTCCAGATGGCCGGTCAGGGCGAAGTCGCCCACCAGGCCGCGCAGGCGGCCGTCCTGGAAGATCGCGACGATGGCGCCGCAGCTGGCGGTGAGGCTGAGCGCGCCCAGCAGCAGGGCCTTCACCGACACCAGGATGCCGCCGGTGAACAGGAACAGCAGGACCACGGTGCTGACGGCGATCACGGCGACGGCGGCCGGGAGCGCCCGGCCCATCGCCGTCAGCGTGTCGTTCACCTGCGCCGTCCGGCCGCTCACCAGGCGGCGGCCGGGGGCGGGCTCGGCGCGGACGCGTTCCAGCAGCCGCCCGGCGGCCCGGGACTGCGGATCGGGGCGGCCGCTCACGACCACGAGCGTGGCCCCCCGGGAGGTGAACGACCGCGCCCGCTCCTTGCGGACTCGCGACCCGGCGTCACCGCGCGACCTGGCACCACGGGACTTGCCGTGGGATGCGGTACGGGACCGGTCGCGGAGCCCGGCCTCGGACCGGACGCGGCCCGGGTAGACGCCGGTCGCGGTCTGCACCGCGACGACCTGGGGCAGCGCCGCCAGCCGCCGCGCGTAGTCGGCGAGGTCGCGGCGGTCGCCCGGCCGGGCGGCGTCGAGACCCGGCAGGACGACGTGCAGGTCGCGGTCCACCTGCCGGGTGAAGTCGCGCCTGATCTGCCGGGCGGTGGCGTGCGCCTCCGCGCTGACCGGCAGGATCCGCTCGTCGGCGATGCCGAACCGGACGTGCAGGAACGGCAGCGTCAGCATCAGCAGCAGGACCGCGCACCCCCCGCCGAGGGCCACCGGCCGGCGGACGGCGGCCAGGGCGACGCGCCGCCACAGCAGGCTCTCCTGCTCGGCCACGCGGCGACCGAAACCGCAGACCCTGGCGATCGCCCATCCGGGGCCGCCCAGCAGCACGGCGGCGGCGCCCCCGGCCGTCAGCGGCCGGCGGGCCAGCGCGCGCACCAGGGACTGCGCCAGGGCCGCCCGGGCGATCCCGCCCGCCCCCACCGCCGGACGGCGCCGACCGGCGGGCAGCAGGT
>NZ_BCQR01000249.1 GCF_001552175.1 Actinomadura kijaniata NBRC 14229 | reverse complement strand
CTAGGGTTAGTCCTCTTGGGGCTGCTTGGTGACCGCTGACATTGGGATCTCACCGAGAATCCATGCTCATCGGGAGGGGATCAGGAGTCGCCCGGGGTCACCAGGCCGGACTGGTAGGCGAGGACGACGAGTTGGGCGCGGTCGCGGGCGTGGAGTTTGGTCATGGCCCGGTGGATGTGGGTCTTCGCGGTCAGCGGGCTGATCACCATGCGGTCGGCGATCTGTTCGTTGGACAGGCCCTGGGCGACCAGGGCGACGGCCTCGCGTTCGCGGTTGGTCAGTTCCTTCAGCGCCGTGTCGGCTCCGGGGTGGGGCGTCCGGGTGATGTACCGGTCGATCAGCTTGCGGGTGATGGACGGTGCGAGCAGGGCGTCGCCGCGTGCGGCGACGCGCACGGAGTGCAGGAAGTCCTCCGGTTCGATGTCCTTGACGAGGAATCCGGCCGCGCCGGCGCGCAGCGCGTTGAAGACGTGTTCGTCGAAGCCGTAGTTGGTCAGGATGACGACGTGCGTCCGGGCGAGGGTCGGGTCGGCGGCGATGCGGCGGGTCGTCTCGATGCCGTCCATGACCGGCATCTGCACGTCGATGAGCGCGATGTCGGGCAGGTGTTCCCTGGCCAGCGCCAGGCCCTCGTGGCCGTTGGCGGCCTCGGCCACCACCTCGATGTCGTCCTCCAGGTCGAGGAGCGCGCGGAACCCGCGGCGGATCAGGGGCTGGTCGTCGACCAGCAGGACGCGGATCATGATGTTCCGTTCACGGGGAGTTCGGCCTGGACCGTGAAGCCGCCCTCGCTGCGCGGTTCGGCGAGCAGGCGGCCGCCGAGGGCGGTGACGCGTTCGCGCATTCCCAGGAGGCCGACGCCGGGCGTCGGGGCGGTGTCGGGTGTGGCGTCGCCGTCGTCGTCGATGCGGACGGTGAGGGTGTCCGGGAGGTAGTCGATCCGGATCGACGCGGCGGTGGCGGCCGCGTGGCGGGCCACGTTGGTCAGGGACTCCTGGATGATCCGGTAGGCGGTCCGTTCCACCGCGGCGGGCACGTCGTGCCGCTGTCCCTCGACCGTCAACGTCGCGTCCAGGCCGATCGAACGGGCCTGTTCCACCAGCTCCGGCACGTGGTCGAGCCCGCGCGGCGGGGTGGTGTGGTCGTCGCGCAGCGTCTCCAGGGTCGCGCGGAGTTCGCGGGTCGCCTCCCGGGCGGCCTCCTGGATCGCGAGCATCGTCTCGGGGACCTGCTCGCCGCGTCTGCGGGCCGTGTGGACGGCGACTCCGGCCTGCACCTTGATGATCGAGATCTGGTGGGTGAGGGAGTCGTGCAGTTCCCGCGCGATGTGCAGCCGCACCTCGCTGGCGCGGCGCAGCGCGGTCTCCTCCCGGGTGCGTTCGGCCTCGTCGGCCCGGCGCTCGGCCTGCCGCAGCGCCTCGCCCGCGGCGGCGGCGGCGACCAGCCAGCCCAGTTCCAGGGCGCCCTGGCTGTGCGCGAACGCCTCGCTCGCGGGCCAGTCGTGCGGGGAGAGCAGGGTCGCCAGCGGAAGGGCCGCCAGCACCATCACGCTGGCCGCCAGTGTGACGGCGCGGTGTCCCTCCCGCACGGCCGCGTACACCGCGAACAGGAACGCGACGGCGGGCACGTCCAGACCGGCCGCCTGGTAGCCCACGGCGCACAGGCCAGTGGCGAACAGGACGGGGATCGGGGCTCGGCGGCGCGCGACCAGCGCCAGGCCGCCGGCCGCCAGCAGCGCGTAGCCGAGCGGGTCGAGACCCGTTGCGGGGTTGCTCTCGGACAACCCGACGACCAGCAGCATCGCCGTCACACCGGCGGCGATCACGCAGTCCCTGACACCGGCCCGCATGCCGGACCATCCCGTACCCATGTCGCGAACCCTAACGGGGTGCCGCGGCGGACGACTCCTGCCCGCGACCGAGTGGCGGTCTACTACGCACGCGGTAGGAGTGCGGTGGTCGTGGCAGTGGCGGCGACCGGGTGCTCCGGCCGTGGCAGTACGGATTGTCTGCGCCTGTGGAACGACCGGAGGCGGGGTCGGCGGCCATCATCGAGTGACGTTCAGCCGTAGCGAAGGAGCACGTCGTGTCCGTCCGTCATCTGGTCACCGCCGTCACAGCCGTTCTGATCGGCGGGGTCGGTCTCGCCGCACCGGCGGCCGCGCAGGCCTCGGCCCAGCCGGTCGCCGCCGGTGTCTACGACATGAGCGCCGGGCGGGTGGGGGCCATCGTGGCCGCCCTGGCGGGGTTGCTCGGCCTGGTCATCGGGGTGCGGGCCCTGGTCCGTTCCGCCCGGCGCACCGGTTCCGGGCGGAACGGGGCCGCCGTGGCCGTGGCGACGGGGGTGTTCGGCATGGCCCTCGGGGGGCTGGTCGCGGCGACCGCCGACGGCGGTCTCGGCACCGGCAACGGTCTGGGCGGGGCCTATGTGGCGCTGCTGGTGGGGCTGGCCGGAACGGTTCTGGGCGGGCTGGCCCTGGCCCGTTCCCGCCGGTTCGGCTGAGCCGTGCGGGACGCGAAAACCTGTCGTCCCTCCGGCCGGGCGTCCGCACAATGAAGCATGGTCGAAGACTCTGGACGCGCCGGTCGCGATGACCGCACCGACGCGCTCGTCGAGCGGGTGCTCGGCGAGCGCGGGAAGATGATGGCCCTGGAGGTGTCGGGGCCCGAGGTGGACGAGTTCGTCCAGCGGCTCGACCTCGCGCTGGACGTCGCGTTCGGGGGCACCGTCTCCTACGTCGGGGCGCGGATGGTGCTGGGCTCGGCTTGTACGACTGCGGCCAAGGCCGTCGACCAGATCGTCGCCGCGCTGCAACTGCCGTATTCGGCGGCGCGGGGCTGGGGCGATCTCCTGGACGCCCTGGGCGACCGGCCGGTCTCGCGGCGGGAGTGCGTCGTCGTCGCCGACGCCTCCCAGCTGCTCAGGCACGAGGACCACGACCGGTGGCGGGAACTGGTCGGCGCTCTGCACGGCGGGCCCTACTGCCTCGGTGGGGGCTGGAGCACGCTGGTGCTGGCCGACCACGGGTTCGCGTGGCAGGACTGGGTGTTCCGGTCCGTGGCGGAGGTCCCCGGTCTCGGGTCCTGACCCTCACCTGACGGGGACGTTGGGGAACGAGCCGAACGGGCCCGCCTGGAAGGTCACGCTGGTGGTGGTCGGCGGGGGCGCGGGGACGTGGAAGAAGCCCCGGTTGGTGGTGCCGGGCTCGGTGACGAAGGCCGCCCACTGGGGGTCCAGGCGTTCCTGGTTGGAACCGTCGTCCCTGGTCGGCGGGCCGATCATGACTCCCTGGTGGGTGGTGCCGGTCCTCGGGTCCACGACGTTGAACGCGCCGAACCTGCCGCCCAGCTCGCTGGAGTAGTCCTCGATCGGGTTGAGGGCGTCGGGGCCGAGGTTGGTGATGGAGAAGACCGCCACCAGGTAGGCGCCGTCCCGGTAGAACGGTTTCACGTCGATCCGGCGGGAGCCGCCGTTGCCCCGGACGGTGCGGCCGGCGACGGTCGGGCCGTCGTCGGGTCGGAAGCGGGCGGGCGGGGCGGTGACCGCCGCCGGGGAGACGGGGCCCCTGGCGTCGCCGGTGGCCGTCCGGGTGGTGGCCCGCCTGATCCGGTAGGAGATCTCGACGCGGCGGTTGCGGGCGCGGGCCTGCTCGTCGTTGGCGCCGCCCTCCCTGGCCACCGGCTGGGTCTGGCCCCTGCCCTCGGCGTGGTACCGGTAGGCGTCGCCGAGGCGGGCGCGCAGCTCGGTGAGGACGACCCTGGCGCGGCGTTCCGAGAGGGGCCGGTTGTAGCCGGGGTCGCCGTGGCCGTCGGTATGGCCGGTGATGGTGATCGGCGGTTCGGCGGGGTCGGCCTCGCGTCTGGTCTGCGCGGCGACCTCGTCGAGGATCTGCCTGGCGCGCGGGGTGAGGGTGGCCTTGTCGAAGTCGAACAGGACGTCGGAGCGCAGGCCGACGCGGTGCTCGCCGCTGGTGGTGGTCTCCGACTTCACCTGGCCGAACGCCATGCCGTACAGGCCCCAGACGCGTCCGCGAGGCGTGCCCTGGGGGCGGCGTGCCGGAACGGCGACCGTCGTGCCGGGAGGCGGTGTCGTGTCGGGGGACGGGAGGGGCGCGTTCGGGGCGGGGTTCCGGCCCTCCACCACGGGGACGCCCGTGAACTCGCCCGCCGTGGTCGGGGTGACCACGGTGACGGCGCGGACGTCCTTCGGCAGGGGCGGGAAGTGGATCTGTGCCTCGTAGCGCACCCCGGGCGCGGCGTCGACGTTCCGGAAGTCGCTGCCGGCCGGCTGGTCGTCGCCGTCGTACAGGGCCTGGTAGAGCTTGCGGCCCACCGGGTCGACCAGGTACATCACCACCTGGCCGAAGGAGTCGCTGGCCATGGAGACGCCCAGTTTGAAGCTGCTGTTGTCCGTGTCCAGGTTGGTGAAGTGGAAGCGCAGCACCGAACGGTCCGGGTACCGCTCCACCTGCCGCATCTCAAGGCGCGCGTGGGTGCTGTCGAAGACCGAGTAGGCCTCCTAGGCCTTGGCGCCCGCGAGGTAGGGCCGAGGGTCCGCGCCCGGGGCGTCCTTCTTCGGGGAGCGGTCCAGCAGGCCGCATCCGGTGGCGAGCAGGACCGCGACGAGCGCGGCCGTGCCTCGTGTCCCTGGTGAAACGCGCATCTGGACTCCCTGGCTGGTGTGGCCGGGCAGGGGGCGGGTCTCATCGCACGTGCGAACGCATTGCCGGTGCGCTTGCAAATATATCGTTTGCAAGCGGGAACGGTCAAGGGTGTGCGGAAACGACCCGCCCGCGCGGGAGGGAGGTCAGATGGGTTCGGCGGCGACGTGGGCCCAGGACTGGGTGAACCACAGCTCGCCCCCGATGATCCTCGGCTTGGCCCCGGTCTTGGGGCCGCCGTCCACCTCGTCCAGGAGCTCGGCGCGGATCTGCTCGGCGGCCAGTTCGTCGCGGACGCCCGCCAGCCAGGGCTCGATCGGGCGCTCCACCGTGAAGACGTCCAGGCGGCGGACGCTCGCGCCGCAGGAGGTGATCAGGTCGGTGAGGGCCGCGATGGACAGCAGGCCGGGGTGGTCGGGGTCGCGCAGGCGTTCCAGGCGGTCGCGGTCGGGACCGGTGAGGTTGCCGCGGACCAGGTCGGCGATGATCAGACGGCCGCCGGGGCGGGTCACCCGCAGCAGCTCGCGCAGGACGCGGCGCTGGTCGCCCAGGCTGTAGAGCGAGAAGCGGGTGGTCACCAGCGAGAAGGAGCCGTCGAGGTACGGCAGGCGGGTCGCCTCGGCGCGGACCGTGGCGGCGTCGGGGGTCCCGCGGCGCACGGGGCGGACCGAGTCCGGGTGCGAGACGTACGGGCGGGGATCGATGTCGCCGGAGATGCGGACCGGGCCGGTGCCGAACGTCACCGTCGGCGTGCGGCCGGGATCGCGGCGCAGCTCCGGGGGCGGCAGGGCGTCGACGGCGGCGACCCGGCGGACCTGGGGGGCCAGGGCGGCGGGCATCGGGCCGGTGCCGCGGGCCACGTCCAGGCAGACGTCCTCGGCGGTCGGCTCGACGAAGTCCAGCAGCCGTCGCAGATGAGGGGCGATGGCGCCGCCGGTCCCGGGGGTGGTGGTAGCCGGATGCGGCACTGCTGCTCTCCCTCGGCTCGTCGGCTCCTCGGTGCGGGGAAACACTCGTCGGCGCGCCGTCGGGCCCTCTGGCCGGGGCGGGACGTCGAGCGGGGGTAAGGGAGCCGGTTTCCTTGGTTATGACTCGCTCGCGGAAGAGAAAGTTCGCGATGACGCCCGAAAAATCCCTTGGCCTCACATGCTCTGCCCCCACCAGGCGAGCACGACCAGTGTGAAGACGATGATGACGGCCATGCGGGTCGGGGCGGGCAGCCGCAGACGGGTGGCGGCCCAGCGGACGCAGAACGCCGCCAGCAGCGCGACGACGACGAGCAGGATGATGCCTTCCATGGTCACCTTCGTTCGGGGGAGGGTGCCGCCTCAACGCCAGGGTAGGCGCCCCGGGTGATCTTCCGCGGACGAGCGGGTAGATCTCCCCTGCGTCGGACGCGCGGGGGGAGCGTGGGATGAGCGTGGAGAGCGTGCCGAAGGCACCGCGGATGCCCAAGGGGAGAGAGCTGGCCGTCGTTCTCGGCGCGCTCATGCTGACGATGCTGCTGGCGGCGCTGGACCAGACGATCGTGTCGACGGCGCTGCCGACGATCGTCAGCGACCTCGGGGGGCTCAACCACCTGTCGTGGGTCGTCACCGCGTACCTGCTGTCCTCCACGGCCTCCACGCCGCTGTGGGGGAAGCTGGGGGACCAGTACGGACGCAAGCCGCTGTTCCAGCTCTCGATCGTGATCTTCCTGGTGGGGTCGGCGCTGTGCGGGCTCGCCGGGGACATGACGCAGCTCATCGCGTTCCGCGCGATCCAGGGGCTGGGCGGCGGCGGGCTGATGGTGCTGGTCGTCGCGATCGTGGGGGACGTCGTCCCGCCCCGGGACCGGGGCCGCTACCAGGGGCTGTTCGGCGCGGTGTTCGGGGTGTCGAGCGTGTGCGGGCCGCTGCTGGGCGGATGGTTCGTCGACAACCTATCCTGGCACTGGGTCTTCTACATCAACCTGCCGCTGGGCGTGCTGGCGCTGGTGGTGGTCGCGATCGTGCTGCGCGCGCCGTCGGAACGGCACCGGCACTCGATCGACTGGGCGGGCGCGCTGCTGGTGGTCGGCTGGTCGGTGGCGCTGGTGCTGATGACGACCTGGGGCGGCACCGAGTACGCGTGGCTGTCGCCGCAGATCCTCGGGCTGGGGGCGCTGGCGGTCGTGCTGATCGTGGCGTGGGTGGCGGCGGAGGCCCGCGCGGCCGAGCCGATCATGCCGTTGCGGCTGTTCCGCGACCAGGTGTTCACGCTGTCGTCGTCGATCGGGTTCGTGATCGGCTTCGCGATGTTCGGGGCGATGACGTTCCTGCCGCTGTTCCTCCAGGTCGTGCACGGGGTGACGCCGACGATGTCGGGGGTGCACCTGCTGCCGATGATGGTCGGGATGCTGGTCGCCTCGATCGGGTCGGGGCAGCTGATCAGCCGGACCGGGCGGTACCGGATCTTCCCGATCGTGGGCACGCCGATCGTGGCGGCCGCGCTGTACCTGCTGTCGCGGATGGACGAGCGGTCCACCACGCTGGCGATGAGCCTGAAGTTCGCGCTGCTGGGCTTCGGGATCGGCCTGGTCATGCAGGTGCTGGTGATCGCGGTGCAGAACCGGGCGCGCTACGAGGACCTGGGCGCGGCGACGTCGGGGGTGACGTTCTTCCGGCAGATCGGCGGGTCGTTCGGGGTGGCGGTGTTCGGGTCGGTGTTCGCCAACCGGCTCGCCGAGAACATGACCGACCTGGTCCGCAGGGGCGAGGTCCCGGCGAACTTCGACGCCTCGGCGGTGCAGGCGAACCCCGCGCTGATGGAACGGCTCCCGGCGCGGGCCCGCGCCGACATCCTGCACGCCTACTCGGAGGCCATCCACACGGTGTTCCTGTGGGCGGTGCCGGTCGCGATCGTCGCGGCGGTGCTGACGTGGTTCCTGCGGGAGACGCCGCTGCGGGGCGCGGCGAAGGCCCCCGACCTCGGCGAGGGGATCGGCGGACCCGGCTACCGTTCCTCGCGGCACGAGGTGGAACGCGCGTTGAGCGCGCTGATGCGCAGGGACGCCAAGGCCATGGAGCTGTACTCGCGGCTCGGCGCGCTGGCGGGCGTGAACCTGCCGACCGGCAGCACGTGGGCGCTGTGCCGGATCGCGCGGGACGGGCGCGTGAGCGGGACCGAGCTGGCCGAACGCGCCGGGGTGACGGTCGCGCAGGGCCGCCCCTACGTCGACCGGCTGGTGAACGCCGGGTTCGTGCGGCGGGACGGCGAGGACCTGGTCGTCACCGAGACCGGGGAGGCCACCGCCGAGCTGCTGTTCGAGGCGCGGGCGCGGGGGCTGGCCGAGCACCTGGAGGGGTGGTCGCCCGACGAGCATCCGGAGCTGGCCTCGCTGCTGGCCAGGCTCGCGCACGAGACGCTCGGCGATGACGCCGACGGCCGCGAGGTGCATACGGCCCCCGTCCCCGACGGGGGCTCCGGTCGGGGGACCGGTGGCGGGCGGCACGCCAAGCACTGAACCCCGGCACTGAACCCCGGCACTGAACGGGCGTTTCCGCTGGTGGGGGATGGGCCGCTAGCCTGGCGCGGGATCGAGACCAGGGTCACATGAGGCGTTGCGTCCGGCGCGATGTAATCTCATACTGACTGACCGAATCTCACTCGGTTTCGGGACGGAACCCCTAACCCCTGCTTTTGGAGGCGTAGTGGCCGAGGCGTACATCGTCGGCGCGGTCCGTACCCCCGTCGGTACCAAGAAGGGCGGCCTGAAGGACGTCCACCCCGCCGACCTCGGGGCCCACGTGCTCAAGGAGCTCGTCAACCGCACCGGCGTGGACCCGGCGGCGGTCGAGGACGTCATCATGGGCTGCGTCATGCAGGTCGGCCCGCAGTCGCTGGACATCGCGCGCACCGCGTGGCTGTCGGCGGGGCTGCCCGAGAACGTGCCCGGCGTGACCATCGACCGCCAGTGCGGCTCCTCCCAGCAGGCGATCCACTTCGCCGCGCAGGCCGTCCTGTCGGGCACCCAGGACCTGGTGGTGGCCGCCGGCGTCGAGCAGATGGCCAAGGTCCCGATGGGCGCCAGCATCGTGCAGGGGCTCGACTTCCCCTACGGCGAGGGCTGGGCCGAGCGGTACGGCACCCAGGAGATCTCCCAGTTCCGCGGCGCCGAGCTGATGGCGCAGAAGTGGGGCTACACCCGCGAGGACCTGGAGAGGTTCGCGCTGGAGAGCCACCGGCGCGCCGCCAAGGCGATCGAGGCCGGGTACTTCGACCGCGAGATCGCCCCCATCGCCGGGGTGTCCAAGGACGAGGGCGCCCGCCCCGACACCTCCCTGGAGAAGATGGCCGGGCTCAACGCGCTGCGCCCGGACGGCGTGATCACCGCCGCGGTGGCCTCGCAGATCTCCATCGGCTCCTCCGCGCTGCTGATCGCCTCCGAGGAGGCCGTCAAGCGGCACAACCTCACCCCGCGCGCCCGCGTCCACACCCTGGCGGTGTGCGGCTCGGACCCGGTGTACATGCTGACCGGCCCGATCCCGGCGACCGAGAAGGCGCTGGCCAAGAGCGGCCTGAAGATCGACGACATCGACGTGTTCGAGGTCAACGAGGCGTTCGCGCCGGTCCCGATGGCGTGGGCGCACGACACCGGCGCCTCGCTGGAGAAGACCAACCCCAACGGCGGCGCGATCGCCCTGGGCCACCCGCTGGGCGCCACCGGCGGCATCCTGATGACCAAGCTGCTGCACGAGCTGGAGCGCACCGGCGCCCGGTACGGGCTGCAGACGATGTGCGAGGGCGGCGGCCAGGCCAACGCCACCATCATCGAGCGCGTCTGACGTCGGAGCGGCTGGGATCGTCGGCTGAGACCGCCAGCTGGCGTCATCGGCTGGTGGCTTCGGACGGCATCATCGGACGGGCGGGCCCCTCGGGGGCCCGCCCGTTCCCTGTTGTGGAGGATCGATGTACGAGGCGATCGTTTACGAGGTGACCGACCGGGTCGCGCGGGTGACCCTGAACCGGCCCGAGGCGCGCAACTCGCTGAACGACCGGATGGTCGACGAGCTGCTGGACGCGTTCGGGCGGGCCCGCGACGACGACGAGGTGCGGGTCGTCGTGCTGACCGGGGCCGGGGACCGGGCGTTCTGCGCCGGGGCCGACCTCGGCGGGCTGGGAGCACGGCAGGCGGCCGGGGACCCGGTCGCCGACCGCGACGCCATCCGGCAGAGCGCCCCGTTCCGGCTGTTCACCGCGTTCCCGTCGCTCGGCAAACCGGTGATCGCGCGGCTGGCGGGGCACGCGGTGGCCGGAGGGCTCGGGCTGGCCGCCGCCTGCGACCTGGTGATCGCGGCCGACGATGTGAAGCTGGCGACGCCCGAGGTGAACGTGGGGCTCTGGCCCATGATGATCATGGCGATCATCAACCGGAACGTCGCGCCCAAGCACGCGTTCAAGCTCTACTACACCGGCGAGCGGATCTCGGCGGCCGAGGGCCGCGAGATCGGGCTGGTCACCGAGGTGGTGCCCCGGGACCGGCTGGACGAGCGGGTCGACGAGCTCGCGCGGACCATCGCGGGCAAGAGCCCGGTGGGGCTGCGGCGGGGCCGCGAGGCGTTCTTCGCGATCGAGGGGCGGCCGCTGGAGGAGCAGGTCGAGCACCTGCTCGGGGAGCTGGTCGCGCTCGCCGCCACCGAGGACGCTAAGGAGGGGATCACCGCGTTCCTGGAGAGGCGCGAGCCCGACTTCAAGGGGCGGTGAGGTAAGGGCTTTCTACCTTTTGGGGAAGTTGCTTGCTGGTGTAGTGCGAGGAAATATGTAAGTGCAGTTGGAGGTTCCCTCCGACTTGGCTAGTAGGCATCGGTGGAACGGAGATCGGAAACCGGAAACCGGAAACCGGAGACCTGAGTCCGGAGACCCACGGAGGTGGCGAGGATGCTGCTGACGAGCATCGACCCGTTCGTGCAGGAGTTCGAGCGGCAGTTCGACCGGCTGAGCCGGCAGGCGTGGGGCCAGACCAGCGGTGGCGGCGCCATGCCGATGGACGGGATCCGGCGCAAGGACGACGTGGTGCTGCGGTTCGACCTCCCCGGCATCGACCCCGACAGCATCGAGGTCACCGTGGACCGCGGCGTCCTCAGCGTCAGCGCCCAGCGTGAGGAGGAACGCGGCGAGGACGACCGGCTGTTCGTCCGGGAACGTCCCATGGGCACCTTCACCCGCCGCGTCTACCTGTCGGAGCACCTGGACGCCGAAGCGATCGAGGCCGCCTACAGCAACGGCGTGCTGGCCGTCCGCATCCCGGTGCTCGAACGGGCCCGTCCCCGCAAGGTGGAGATCCACCACCAGTCGGAGCAGGCCAAGGCGATCAAGGGATGACCGGCCGGCGAACGGCCGGCCCCTCCGCCTCCCCGGCGGAAAGGCGCACCGGGGAGGCGGGGGTTGACGGAAACGGCGCGGCGGGCGTGTACGGCCCGCCGCGTCGCGTTTGTCGGGACCTGGTTTCGGGGTGCCGTTGGTCGGGATGCGCGGCGGGAACGTGGGAGGGGAGGTGAGCGGTATGGGCCGACGGCTGCCCATCGACGATGAGCACGCGCCGCTCTACACGGTCGGGCAGGTCGCGGCGATGCTGGAGCTCCAGCAGGCGTTCCTGCGGCGTCTCGACGAGCACCAGGTGGTGCGACCACGGCGCACCCCCGGCGGACAGCGGCGGTACTCCCGCCACGAGATCACCCGGGTGCGGTACGTGGTGGAGCTGGTCGAGGAGGGCATGACCCTGGCGGCGATCCGGAGGGTGCTGCAACTGGAACGCAAGGTGCGTGAGCTGGAGGAGCAGCGCGAGCGCGACCGCCGCCGGATCCGCGAGCTGGAAGCCGCGCTTGCCGCGGATCCTGCTCGGGGGGATGGGGACTCTGTTGGGCGGTCGTCTGGGGGTGAGGTTGGTGGGGGTAGACCCTCTGGGGTTTAGGGGGTGTGGGGGAGGTTTGGCGAAAGCGGGGGTTGGGGTCTTGGGGGTTGGGGTTGTTGGGTTTGTGTAGACCCCCGATATTGCTAGTGGCCTGCGCGGAGGGTGC
>NZ_BCQR01000248.1 GCF_001552175.1 Actinomadura kijaniata NBRC 14229 | reverse complement strand
CGGGCCGGTCCGGCGGCGCTCGGCCACGACCGCCGAGCCGTTCCAGGCCAGCTCGCTGATCGCGGGTGCGGCCCGCTGGGCGTCGTTGAGCGCGGCCAGGTCGCCGGGGGCGGGGGGCTCGCCGCGCCGCGCGCGCTCCAGCGCCCCGGCCGTGTGCTCCCGGACGGCGCGCACGGCGGCCAGCGCGTCCGGCCCGAGGTCGGCCTCCGGCAGCCTCCCCGCCTGGAGGCCCACCCACGCGCGCAGGTCGTCGGGCGTGGCGAGCAGGTCGCCGACGGCGGTCCGGGTGTTGACCAGGTCCAGCGCAAGGGGCTCCCCGGTCAGGGGGACGAGATCGCTCACCCTTCTAACGCTACATCACGGAGTTGACGCATTAGCCGGACGATCGCTATACCTAATGCATCAAAGCCAACGGAAGGCATTAGCCATGGTCGCCCGCACCGTCCACCGCCACCTCGACGTCGACGGGGTCCGCGTCTTCTACCGCGAGTCGCTGCCCGAGCGCCCGGACGCGCCCGTGCTGCTGCTCCTGCACGGCTTCCCGTCCGCGTCCCACCAGTTCCGCCGCCTGATCGACGCGCTCGGCGCGCGCTACCGCCTGATCGCCCCCGACTACCCCGGCTTCGGCCACACCGAGGTCCCGGACAACTTCGCCTACTCCTTCGACCGCCTGGCCGACGTCACCGAGGGCTTCGTCGGGAAGCTCGGCCTGGAACGCTTCGTGATGTACGTCTTCGACTTCGGCGCGCCGGTCGGGTTCCGGATCGCCGAACGCCTCCCCGAACGGATCGCCGGCCTGGTCGTCCAGAACGGCAACGCCTACGAGGAGGGCCTGTCGCGGGGCGCCCGCGACTTCATCGCCCTGCGCCCCGACGTCCCCGGCGCCGAGGACACGATCCGCGACCTGCTCACCCTGTCCGGCACCCGCGGCCAGTACGAGACCGGCGTCGCCGACCCCGAGGCCGTCGCCCCCGACGGCTGGACGCTGGACCAGCACTTCCTCGACCTGCCCGGCCGCAAGGAGGCCCAGGTCGCCCTGGCGTTCGACTACCACTCCAACGTCGAGCGCTACGGCCGCTGGCAGGCGTGGCTGCGCGAGCACACCCCGCCCACCCTGATCACCTGGGGCGCGGACGACCCGTTCTTCCCCGCCCCCGGCGCCCGCGCCTACCTGCGCGACCTGCCCGACGCCGAACTCCACCTGTTCGACACCGGCCACTTCGCCCTGGAGACCCACCTGCCCGAGATCGCCCCGCTCATCGCCGCGTTCCTCGACCGCGCCTGGAACCAGGCCCGCCCCGGGACGCGCTGAACGGGAACGACGGCGAAGGGCCCCTCCGCGGACGCGGAGGGGCCCTTCGACCGGTGTCAGCGCGCGGCACGGGGGTCAGTCGGCCGGGCGGGTCGTCCATATCTGTGCCATCAGGACGGCGCCGGCGCCGAACAGGGCCACGCCGAGCGGGACGTGGACGGCGACGTTGCCGCTGGAGCCGACCATGAACTGGACGCTGGTGAACACGAACAGCAGCGCGGTGACGGCCAGGTACCGCACCGATCCGCGGCCCGCCCGCCACACCAGGAGCGCGGCGACGATCTGGAGGATCAGCGCGAACGTGACGACGGCGCCGGTGGCGCCGTGCAACCGGCGGCCGTCCTCGTCGGACATGAGGAAGCCCGCGGTGATCCCCTGCGTCAGCAGGGCCGTGGCCAGGAACACCGAGGTCGCCTTCAGCAGGCCGAAGAACCGGGGCGGCAGGGCCCGGTCCGTCCGGGCCTGGAAGGGCGGCTTGATCGGCGATGACATGGGTTCACTCCTTCGCTCGTCGTGCTGGGTTGGGGTGGGCTCACCCCAGGTCGGGAACCTTCGCGAGCTTGTCGGGGTTGCGGACGAAGTCGATCGCGGTGATCAGGCCGGCGTCCATGGTGATCGCCAGGACCGACAGCTCGCCGTCGCCGTTCCGGACCACCAGGCCGGGAGCGCCGTTGACCTCGCAGACCAGCATGTCCACCGGGATCTCGATCTGGGCTCGGGCGAGCATCAGGCGGGCCACCCGCTCCGCCCCCCGCACGGCGTTCGGCAGCGTCGCGACCTTGCCGCCGCCGTCGCCGCGCACCACGACGTCCGGGTCGAGCAGCGCGACGAGCCCCGGCAGATCGCCCTCCTGGCAGGCGGCCACGAACGCCTCGACCAGCTCGCGCTGCTCGGCCTCGGTCACCGGCGTCCGCGGCCGCCCGTTCTCCACCTGCCGCCGCGCCCGCGAGGCGAGCTGGCGCACCGCGGCCGGTGACCGGCCGACCACCTCGGCGATCTCGGGGAAGGGCACGCTGAAGACGTCGTGCAGCACGAAGGCCGTGCGTTCGGCGGGGGAGAGCCGCTCCAGGACGATGAGCAGCGCCATGCTCACCGACTCGTCCAGGGTGACCCGGTCGGCCGGGTCGTGGGAGCGGGCCTCGACCAGCGGCTCCGGCAGCCAGGTGCCGACGTACTCCTCCCGGCGTGCCCGCGCGCTGCCCAGCACGTCGAGCGCCAGCCTGCTCACCGTGGTCGTCAGCCAGGCGGCGAGATCGCGGACCGACCCCGGGTCGTCGAGCCCGCGCAGTCGCAGCCACGCCTCCTGGACGCAGTCCTCGGCCTCGACCAGCGAGCCCGTCATCGTGTACGCCACGCGCAGCAGGCGCGGCCGGTTGCTCTCGAAGGATCGCGCCAGCAGTTCCTCGGCGTCCCGTGTCTTTCCCACGCCCTGTTGACGACGCAGCCCTGCGAGGTGTGACGCCGATCGCCGACGTCACACCTGGGAGCGCCGCGTCGTCAACTACCGAAAACCAGGGCCGACCCCGGGAAAGGATCATGACTCTTACCGAGACGAACGCAGAACTGGACACCCGGCCGCCCTCGCGGCAAGGGGTGTTCGCCCGCGTCGCGGGCTTCGCCCACCGCCGCCGGTGGATCGTGCTGATCCTGTGGGTGGCGGTCCTGGGCGGCGTCTGGACCGCCGCCTCGCTCACGGGCGACGACTACCGCAACGACTTCGCGCTCCCCGGCACCGAGTCGCAGCGGGCCGCCGACCTGCTCACCGAGCACGGCGCCGCCCGCGCCGGCGACACCGTCGAGATCGTCCTGCACCGCGAGGGCGGCCTGCGCGACCCCGGCGCCCAGCAGCGTGTCAGGGCCATGCTCGGCGAGGTCGCCGGGCTGCCCAGGGTGGGCCAGGTGCGCAGCCCGTACGACGGCGCGGGCGCCCTCTCCGCGGACGGCACGATCGGCTTCGCCACCGTCGTCCTGGAGGTCCCCTCGGAGGAGATGCCGAAGGCCGACACCCAGCGCATCCTCGACACCGCCCAGAAGGCCGAGGGCGACGGGCTCCGGGCCGAGCTGGGAGGCGACGCGGCCCGGCTGCTGGCAGAGGGCGGGACCGGGGCCGCGGAGGGCGCCGGCCTGCTGGCCGCGCTGGTCATCCTCGTCCTGATGTTCGGCACGGTCATCGCCGCCGGGCTGCCGATCGTCATCGCCCTGTTCGCCGTGGGCTCCACGGTCGGCATGATCATCCTGGCGTCGCACGTCTTCACGATCGCCGGGTGGACGCCGCCGACGATGACCCTGGTCGGCCTCGGCGTCGGCATCGACTACGCCCTGCTCGTCTTCGCCCGGTACCGCGCCGAGCTGGTGCGCGGCGCGACACCCGAACAGGCCACCGTGAACGCGATGGACGCCGCCGGGCGTTCGGTGTTCTTCGCCGGCTGCACCGTGATCCTGGCGCTGCTCGGCCTGGTCGCGCTCGGCCTCGGCTCGCTGCAGGGCATGGCCCTGTCCGTCGCGCTGACCGTCCTGGTGACCATGCTGGCCGCCCTGACCCTGCTGCCCGCGCTGCTCGGCGTCTTCGGCGACCGCTTCGCGCGCCAGTTCACCCGGCGGGCCGAACGCCGCCGGGCCAAGGGCAGGCCCGCCGAGGGCACCACCTGGCGGCGGCTCGCGGCCGCGGTGCAGCGGCGCCCGCTGGTCGCGCTCCTGACGGCCGCGGTGCTGCTGGGCGCCCTGGTCCTCCCGGCGCTGAGCATGCGGCTCGGCTTCTCCGACGCGGGCAGCGACGCGCCCGACACCACCAGCCGGCAGGCGTACGACCTGCTCAGCAAGGGCTTCGGCCCCGGCTTCAACGGCCCGCTCCTCGTGGTGACCGACACGCCGAACCCCGCGGCCACCCAGACGCTCAACGCCACCCCCGGCGTCCGGTCCGCGACCGACCCGATGCCCACGCCGGACGGCAGGGCCGCGACCATCCTCGTCTTCCCGTCCTCGGCGCCCCAGGACGAGGCGACCTCCGACCTCGTCGACACCCTGCGCGACGACGTCCTCCCCGGGCTGTCCGCGAAGACCGGCGCGCGGTACCTGGTCGGCGGCGCCACCGCCGCGGCCGAGGACTACTCCGCCAAGGTCGCCGAACGCCTCCCCCTCTTCATGGCCATCGTCGTGGGGCTCTCGCTCCTCCTCCTGATGGCGGTGTTCCGTTCGATCCTCATCCCCCTGAAGGCCGCGCTGCTGAACCTCCTCAGCATCGGCGCCGCGCTGGGCGCCATGACGCTCGTCTTCCAGGACGGCTGGTTCGGCGTGGAGTCCGGCCCCATCGAGGCGTACCTCCCGGTCATGGTCTTCGCCATCGTCTTCGGGCTCTCCATGGACTACGAGATCTTCCTGATCTCCCGGATCCAGGAGGAGTGGGCCCGCTCCAAGGACCCCTCGCACGCCGTACGGGAGGGCCTGGCCCACACCGGCTCCGTCATCACCGCGGCCGCCGCCATCATGATCGTCATCTTCGGCGCCTTCATGCTCAGCCCCCAGCGCCTGCTCCAGCAGACCGGCTTCGGCATGGCCGTGGCGATCTTCGTGGACGCCGTCGTCATCCGCTGCCTGATCGTCCCCGCCGCCATGGAGCTCATGGGCCGCCGCGCCTGGTGGCTCCCCGCCCCCCTCGCCCGCCTCCTGCCCCGGCTGGAACTGGAACGCCACTGACCACCGGCCACCACGAAGGCTCCGCCACGAACCGCGGCGGAGCCTTCGTCGTCACTCCGGCGCCCGCGAAATCCCTCGCACGACGGAGGCGATCATGCCCGGTCCGGCCGCGATACTGGGGGGATGTCGGATCGGTTCCGTGGTCCCGGCCTTCCCACGCGGCCGCTTTCCCGCGCGGTCTCCGGCCGTCTTGTGGACGTGCTGATCGCCGCGGCCGTCGCCGTCCCGGTGTTCGTGCCGTTCGCCACGGCGCCGGAGGTGACCCCGTTCGGCGTGCTGTTCAACCTCGGCACGGTCGTGCCGCTGGTGTGGCGGCGGCGGGCGCCGTTCGCGATCGCGCTGGTCGTGGCGGCCTTCGCCATGGGGGTGTCGCTGCACCACCGGCCGGGCCAGATGTTGCAGTACGGCGCGCTGGTGGCCATCTACACCCTCGCCGACCTGGGGCGGCACCGCTGGCAGCGCTGGGGCTTCATCGGCGTGCTGGTGGCGACGACCCCGCCCGGCGCGCTGCTCGTCAAGCACAACGACGCGGGCGAGTTCATGTTCACGCTGCTGCTGCCCATGACGGCGTTCCTGCTCGGCACGCTGGCGCGAACGGCGCGGGAGCGGTCGAACGCGCTGGTGGAACGCTCCGCGCAGCTCGAACGCGAACGCGAGGCCCTCGCCCGCGAACGCCAGGCCGAGGCGGCGCGGGCGGCGGCGGAGGAACGCGCCCGCATCGCCCGCGACATGCACGACGTGCTCGCGCACGCCGTCAGCATCATGGTCGTGCAGGCCGAGGCCGGCCCGGTGGTGGTCCGCACCGATCCCGACCGGGCCGAACGGTCCTTCGACGCGATCGCGGACGCGGGCCGGGACG
The DNA here is from genome assembly GCF_001552175.1 of Actinomadura kijaniata NBRC 14229. Taxonomy (GTDB): domain Bacteria; phylum Actinomycetota; class Actinomycetes; order Streptosporangiales; family Streptosporangiaceae; genus Spirillospora; species Spirillospora kijaniata. Next base: position 6,095 of record NZ_BCQR01000248.1, on the reverse strand, counting down.
CGATGGCCCAGCTCCGCCGCATGCTGGGCGTCCTCAAGGAGGAGCAGGACCACGGCGTACGCGCGCCCCAGCCGACCATCGGCGCGCTGCCCGGCCTGGTCGAGCACGTCAACCGCACCCGGATCCAGGTGCGGCTCACGGTCGAGGGCGGCAGCCGCGAGCTGCCCTCCGACGCCGACCTGGCGGCGTACCGCATCGTTCAGGAGGCGCTCACCAACACGGTGAAGCACGCCGACGCGCAGGCGGCCGAGGTCCGGCTCCGCTGGACCGAACACGAACTGGAGATCACGGTGACCGACGACGGGCGAGGCCACGCCGAGACGGATCCGGGGTGGCGGCGGGGCGGCGACGGTCTCATCGGCATCCGGGAACGCGTCGCCGCCTGCGGCGGCACGGCCGAGGCGGGTCCCCTGCCGGGCGGCGGGTTCCGGGTCCTCGCGCGTCTCCCCTACGGCGGGACGGTGGCCGCATGATCCGGGTGGTGCTCGCCGACGACCAGGAGCTGGTCCGCAGCGGCTTCGCGATGATCCTGGACGCGCAGCCCGACATCGAGGTGGTGGGCGAGGCGGGTGACGGCGCCGCCGCGATCGCCGCCGTCGCCGAACACGATCCCGACGTCGTGCTGCTCGACATCCGCATGCCCGGCCTGGACGGCATCGAGGCCGCGAAGGCCGTGTGCGCCGAGACCCGGACCCGCGCGATCATGCTCACCACGTTCGACCAGGACGACTACGTCTACGACGCGCTCTACGCCGGCGCGAGCGGGTTCCTGCTCAAGGACGTGCGCCGCGACGACCTCGTGCACGCGGTCCGGGTGGTGGCGGCGGGGGAGTCGCTGCTCGCGCCCGCCGTCACCCGCCGCCTCATCTCCGACATCACGCGCAACCGCCCGCGCGCCGGCGCGCCCCCCTCCGACCGCCTGTCGGTCCTGACCGAACGGGAGCGCGAGACCCTGCGCCTGCTCGGCCGCGGCCTGTCGAACGCGGAGATCGCCGCGGCCATGGTCGTCAGCGAGCACACCGTGAAGACCCACGTGAGCAACGTCCTGGCCAAGCTCGGCATCCGCGACCGCGTCCAGGCCGTGATCGCCGCGTACGAGACCCGGCTGATCGAGCCTTCCTGAGGGGCGGCTCCGTCGCGCGGGGGAGTCGCGCCCCGGCCCTCCCCCGCGCCACCGATGCCCGAAGACCCCTCGCGACGGCGATCCGCCCGCACACCGCCCTCCCGGAAGATCGAGAACGAGAGAACGCAGGTCTCGAACTCCGGGAGAACCCCTCATGACCAGGATCGCCTTCCACCTCGCCCCCGCCCTCATGCTGGTCTACGGTGTCGTCCGGCTCATCGACGGCCGGGACGGGCAGCACGGCCCGGGACCCGCCTGGACGGTGGGACATCTGATCTTCCTCGGCTCCCTGCTGCTGTACGGCGGGGTGATCGCGGGCCTGCACGACCGCGTCCGGGCCGCGTCCGCCGGCACCGCACACCGGGTCGCGGCGGGGGTCACGGCCGCCGTCGCCGCCTTCGGCCTGGTGACGTTCGTCCGCGTCGCGATCGTCGACATCGTCGTCGGCCTGCGGGCCGCGAACCCCGCCGAGAAGAGCGCGCTCGCCGACCGGTACGCGGACGTCCCCGCCGTGCTCCCCCAGGCGGTCTACGAGATCGGCCCGGTGTTCTTCATGCTCGGGCTGCTGGCGCTGCTGGTCCAGTTCGCGGCCGTCACGCCGGGACGCAGGGCGGTGGCCGCCCTGAGCCCCGTCCTGGTCCTCCTCGGCTTCGTCACGATCACCCTCGACCTGGACCTGCTCCCGGCGGGCGCGGCCCTGATCTGGCTCGCCCTCGCCCTGGCCACCCGCGAGCCGAGCCCGTCCTCCCCCGCCCGCCACAGGGCCCCCGCGGCGGCCTAGCCGACCGGCCACCACTCCGGAGAGCGGAAATGACCAAGAACAAGCGCGGACTGCTCACCCTGGCCCTGGCGGCCGTCGTCGCGCTGACCGGCGCGACCGCGACGCGGGCCGACGCCGACCAGACCCGGCTGGACCGGCTCATGGACCGGCTGACCACGGTCGACGGCGGGCCCGGAGCGCTCCTCCACCTACGGGACCGGCACGGCGACACGGTGCTGACCAGCGGCGTCGCGGACGTCGACAGCCGGGCGCCGATCCCCCGCGACAGCCGGTTCCGGATCGGCAGCCTGACCAAGCCGTTCGTGGCCACGGTCGTCCTCCAGCTCGTGGGCGAGCGCCGCGTCTCGCTCGACGCGCCGGTGGAGCGCTACCTGCCCGACGTCGTCGCCGGGTACGGCGACCCCGAACGGAAGATCACCGTCCGCCAGCTGCTCCAGCACACCAGCGGCCTGCCCGACTACCTCGACCACCTCGACCCGCGGGAGGTCCTCAAGGACCCGCTGGCCCACCACGACCTGCGCGACCTGGTGAACCTCGCGCTCGCCCAGCCGCCGACCTCCAAGCCGGGCGAGAGCTGGGACTACTCCAACACCAACTACATGCTCGCCGGCATGCTCATCGAGAAGGTGACCGGCCGCACCTGGACCCAGGAGGTCCGCCGGCGCGTCATCACCCCGCTGGGCCTGCGCGCGACGTCCGCGCCGGGCGACGACCCGGCGATCCCCGGACCGCACCCGCGCGGGTACGTGCGGCCGGGCAAGGACGCGCCGCTCATGGACCTCACCGCGATCAACCCCTCGGTCGCGGGCCCGTCCGGCGGAATGATCTCCAGCGGCGCCGACGTCGACCGCTTCCTGGGCGCGCTCGTCAACGGCAGGCTGCTGCGCCCGGCCCAGCAGCGGGAGATGATGCGGACCCGCCCGACCGGCGACTCCGGCGAACGGGCGTACGGCCTCGGCCTGGAGAGCAGGCAACTGCCCTGCGGCGGTCTGTACTGGGGGCACGGCGGCGACATCTTCGGGTACGAGACCGCGAGCGGCGCCACCGTCGGCGGCGCCCAGGCGACGGTCATGGTGAACCTCGACCCGGGCGGCTCGGACGCGCAGAGCGAGGACATGAGGACCACCGTCCAAACGGCGCTCTGCCAGGCCACGGCCTCCCGCTAGCAGACGCCCCGAACGAAGAAGGCCCCTCCGCGTTCGCGGAGGGGCCTCTCGTCTGTGGGCGAGGAGGGATTTGAACCCTCACGTCCTTTCGGACACACGGACCTGAACCGTGCGCGTCTGCCGTTCCGCCACCCGCCCGGGTGTCGTCGCCGACTTCCAGCGGCCACGAGCTTACACGCACCTCAGCACAGCTTCGTCCCACCGCTAGCCAGGCCCACCCCGGCCGGGAGACAGTAGAGACATGTCCCAGGCCCCGCCGCCGCCGGGCACCGAAACATGTCCCGGAACGTCACTCAAGGCATGAAATGTGTCCCAGAACACTCTGGAAATCACACTCCGAGCCCCAGCTCTTTCTCCGGGAGTCAGTGCCCCCTTGCCCCACACCCACAAGCCAAGGCCACAAGAAGCCACCCGACAAGGCGAAGAAGTCCGGACCAAAACCCGACCAAGCAGACGCCCTGACGAGAAGGTCACCAAAGCGAAGAGGCAGCGACCGCAACCTTCCCCACCCCACAGCGACCACCAGGGGGGCGTGGGGGCGGAGCCCCCACATCGGGGGTCTGGGGGTCGCCCCCCAGGCAGATACGACGAGAGCCACCATGGCCCACGCTTTCCGTGGGCATAGTGGCTCCGTGGATCGAGTGGGCGAGGAGGGATTTGAACCCTCACGTCCTTTCGGACACACGGACCTGAACCGTGCGCGTCTGCCGTTCCGCCACCCGCCCGGGTGCGGCTCCCGTTTCCGGGTGCTCGATGAGATTAGCACGGGTGGAGGGGTGGATAGGAACTCGGATACTTCAAGCGAACCTTCGCACCGATACGATCGTCTACCAGTGGGGAAGGGAGGTGCCCGTGGGCGTCATTCAGCGCTTCGAGCGACGGCTTGAGGGCATGGTCGAAGGAGCCTTCGCCAGGGCCTTCAAGTCGGAGCTCCAGCCGGTCGAGGTGGCCAGTGCTGTGCAGCGCGAGATGGACGACCGAGCCGCCATCGTGGCCCAGGGCCGCACGTTGGTACCGAACGACTTCGTCGTCGAGATCTCGCAGCAGGACGGGCAGCGGCTCCAGGTGTACGCCGACAGCCTGAGCCAGGAGCTGGCGAATCTGGCGCGCGAGTACGCGAAGGAACAGGGGTACTCCTTCGTCGGTCCGGTGCGGGTGCGGTTCGAGAACGCCGGCGACCTGGCGACGGGCATGTTCCGGATCCGTTCGGGGGTGATCCGGGGTTCGACCGTCGAGGGCGGGGAGATCCGCCGTCCGGCGAGCGACGTCCCGCCGGGCGGTCGCGGCGCGTTCGGGGGTCATCCCCGGCTGCTGGTGACCACGGCCCTCGAGGGCGCCGACGCCACCCAACGCACCTATGAGATCAACACTCCGGTGACGCTGCTGGGCCGCGGCACCGACTGTGACCTGCGTCTTGTCGACCCCGGCGTCTCCCGGCACCATGCCGAGATTCGCGTAGAAGGTCCCGAAATCGTTCTCGTGGATCTAGGGTCGACCAACGGCTCCTTCGTGAACGGGCAACAGATCCGGCGGGTGACGCTCGTCGACGGTTCCCGCGTCACGATGGGGCGGACAACCCTGGTCTTCCGCCGCGATAGGGAGTAACCCCGACTCCGATGTCCGAATTCACCCTCACGCTGATCAAGCTGGCGTTCCTCGCGGTGCTCTGGCTCTTCGTCATCGCGACCGTCGGCGTGATCCGGGCCGACCTGTTCGGGTCGAAGGCCGCGGCGCGGGCCGCCGAGCGCGCGTCCCAGCCGCGTCCGGCCAAGGCGTCCCGGCCGCCCAAGCCGCCGCAGGCCCCGCGTGCGAACAACGCTCCGACGAAACTGGTGGTGGTCCAGGGGGAACGGGCGGGCACCGTCATCGACCTGACCAGCGCCCCCGTCACCATCGGCCGCGCCAATGACGCCACGCTCGTCGTGACCGACGACTACGCTTCGAGCAGGCACGCCCGCATTTACGCGCAGGACGGTCAGTGGATCGTGGAAGATCTGGGCTCCACCAACGGCACCTATCTGGGTCGCACGAAGGTGACCCGGCCCATGCCGATCCCCCCGGGCGTGCCGGTCCGTATCGGCAAGACCGTGATCGAGCTGCGCAAATGACCCTGGGAATCCGCTACGCCGCCCGCTCCGACGTGGGAATGCTGCGCGAGGGCAACGAGGACTCGGCCTACGCGGGCTCCTACCTGCTCGCCGTCGCCGACGGGATGGGCGGCCACGTCGGCGGAGAGATCGCCAGCGCCGCGGCGATCGACGCGCTGCGCAAGCTGGACAAGAACCTGCCCGCCACCGAGCTGCTGGCGGCGCTAGAGAAGACGGTCAAGGCCGCCAACGAGAACCTGCACCGCATCGTCGAGTCCGATCCGGCCCTGCAGGGCATGGGGACCACGCTCACGGCGATGCTGTGGGCGGGCAACCAGGTCGCGCTGGTGCACATCGGGGACTCCCGGGCGTACCTGCTGCGCGACGGCAGCCTGTTCCAGATCACCCACGACCACACGCTGGTGCAGTCGCTGGTGGACGAGGGGCGGATCAGCCCGGACGAGGCGGCGTCGCACCCGCAGCGCAGCCTGCTGCTGCGCGCGCTGGACGGACGCGGCGAGGTCGATCCGGACCTCTCGTTGCGCGAGGCCCGGGTCGGCGACCGCTACCTGCTGTGCTCCGACGGGCTGTCGGGCGTGGTCACCGCCGAGACGATCTTCCAGGTGCTCACCGAGGTGGCCGACCCGGAGAACGCGGTACGGCAGCTCATCGACCTGGCGAACCGGGGCGGCGGCCCCGACAACATCACCTGCGTGGTCGCCGACGTCGTCGACCTCGGCGGGCAGGCCCCGCAGGCGCAGGCGGGCCACGCGGTCGGCGCGGCGGCCAACACCACGCCCCCCGACCTGACCGGCGGCCCGGGCGGACCCGGCGCCTCCGACACCCCGGCGGGACGGGCGGCGCAGCTGCGCGACACGATGCCGCAGCCGCCGGTCGCGGTGGACGAGATGCCGCCGCCCGCGCCCGCGCCGCTGCAC
>NZ_BCQR01000247.1 GCF_001552175.1 Actinomadura kijaniata NBRC 14229 | reverse complement strand
GCCGCCGAGCCGCCGCCGTGGCCGCCGGTCCGCGCGCTGGCCGCCGAGCTGGCCGGTCGCGGCGTCCGCGTCAACGCCGTCGCGCCCGGCTTCCTCGACCCCGACCCCGGCGTTCCCCTCGACCGGTACGCGGACCTGCGGGAACGCTGCGACGCCCGGACCCCGCTGCGGCGGCTCGGCACGCCCGGCGAGGTGGCCCGCGCGGCGCTGTTCCTGGCCGTGGAGGCGACGTTCACGACCGGGGCGCGGCTGCCCGTCGACGGCGGCCTCACCCTGCACCGAGACCTGGAGAACCGATCATGACGATGACCGCGCGGCGGCCCGCCGGGGCCGCCTCCGAACGGCTGCCGATGTCGGCGCTGCTGGCGCTGGCCACGGCGGTGTTCATCACGAGCCTGACCGAGACGCTGCCCGCCGGGGTGCTGCCGCAGATGAGCGCGGCGCTGCGGGTGGGCGAGTCCACGGCGGGCCAGACGGTGACGATCTACGCGATCGGCACGGCGCTGCTGGCGATCCCGCTGACGGCGGCCACGGCGGGCTGGCGGCGCAGGCGGCTGCTGCTGACGGCGGTGGCGGCGTTCGCGGTCGCCAACACCGTCACCGCCCTGTCGTCGGTCTACGTGCTGACGATGGCGGCCCGGTTCACCGCCGGGGTGGCGGCCGGTGTGGCGTGGGCGCTGCTGGCGGGCTACGCCCGCCGGATGGCCCCGCCGCGCCTCCAGGGCCGGGCCATCGCGATCGCGATGGCGGGGATCCCGGTGGCGCTGTCGCTGGGCGTCCCGGCCGGGACCTTCGTCGGGCAGGCGTTCGGGTGGCGGTCGGCGTTCCTGGCGATGACCGCGCTCACCGTCGCCCTGTTCTTCTGGATCATCGCGTCGGTCCCGGACTTCCCCGGCCAGGAGCGCGGGGAGCGCACGCCGATGCGGCACGCCCTGCGCGAGCCCGGCGTCGTAGCGGTCCTGTTCGTCACGCTGGTCTTCGTCCTGGCGCACACGATCCTGTACGCCTACATCGCGACGTTCCTCGACGACCTGGGCATGGGCGGGGACACCGACCTGGTCCTGCTGGTCTTCGGCGTCGCGTCGCTGGTGAGCATCTGGGCGGTCGGCGCGCACATCAACCGCCGCCTCCGCGCCCTCACGGTCGGCGGCACGCTGCTGGTGGCCGTCGCCGCGGCGCTGCTGGCGGCGTTCGCCGACCACCACGCCCTCGTCTACCTGGCGGCGGTCCTGTGGGGCCTCGGCTGGGGCGGCGTCCCGACCCTGCTCCAGACCGCCGTGGGCGACGCCGGGGGCGAGCACGCCGACGCCGCGCAGGCGATGCTCGTCACCCTCTGGAACGTCGCGATGGCCGGGGGCGGCGTCCTCGGCGGCGCGCTGCTCGACCTGGCCGGGACCGCCGCGTTCCCCCCGTCCGTCCTGATCCTGCTGGCCCCGGTCCTGGCCGTGGTCCTGCTGTCCCGCACGCACGGCTTCCCCGCGAAGCGCCCGAACTGAGGAGACCCGCGATGACCACCCTGTTCACCCCCGCCCGCCTCGGCTCGCTGACCCTGCCGAACCGCCTGGTGATGGCCCCGATGACCCGCAACCGCGCGACCGCCGACGGCGTCCCGACGCCGCTGATGGCCGAGTACTACGCCCAGCGCGCCACCGCCGGGCTGATCGTCGCCGAGGCCACCACGCCCGACCGGGTGGGCCAGACCTACCCCGACATCCCCGCGATCTTCAACGCGGCCCAGACCGAGGGCTGGCGGCGGGTCACCGGCGCGATCTCCGCCGCCGGGGGCCGGGCGTTCCTGCAACTCCAGCACGGCGGACGGATCGGCCACCCCGACAACAGCGGGCTGGTCCCGGTCGCGCCGTCCCCGGTCGCGTTCCCCGACGCGATCCACACCCCGAACGGCCCGCGGCCCGCCCCGGTGCCGCGCGAGATGACCGCCGACGACATCCGCGCGACCGTCGCGGCCTTCGCCACGGCCGCCCGCAACGCGATCACCGCGGGCTTCGCCGGGGTGGAGGTCCACGCCGCGAACGGCTACCTGCTGCACCAGTTCCTGTCCACCCACACCAACCGCCGCACCGACGCCTACGGCGGCCCGGTCGAGAACCGCGTCCGCTTCGTCCTGGAGGTGGTGGACGCGGTGGTGGACGCCGTCGGCCCCGACCGCGTGGGGGTCCGCGTCGCCCCCGGCGTCACCGCCAACGCGATGCGCGAGACCGACGTAGAGGACGTCTACCCGGCCCTGGCCCGGGAGCTGGCCGCCCGGAACCCGGCCTACCTGCACGTCGTCTTCGCCGACCCGGACGCCCCCCTGTTCCGCGAGCTCCGCCGCCTGTGGCCGACCACCCTGATCGCCAACCCGGCGCTGCCGTGGCCGACCCCGTTCCCCGCCGACGGCGGCCGGGCGGAGGCCGAACGCCTCCTGGCGGCGGGCGCGGACCTGGTCTCGCTGGGCCGGGCGTTCCTGGCCAACCCCGACCTGGTCGACCGCCTCCGCCGGAACGCGCCCCTGAACGACAACCGCCCCGAGCACTGGTACGGGGGCACGGCGGAGGGCTACACCGACTACCCGGCGCTGGTCCCCGTCCCGGCCTGATCCGCCGGGGTCGGTTACCCGCGAGGTAATCGATCCCGGCGCCGCGGGGAGGCAGGGTCGGCGGCATGGAACGCGTACTGGAGGCGGCGGCGGGCGGCCGCATCGCCTGGGGAGTGCTGGCACTGGCCGCGCCCGGCCTCAACGTGAGGCTGGCGGGCGCGGGCGACCGGGACACCCCCGAGATCCGCTACCTGATCCGGGTCTTCGGGAGCAGGGCCCTCGCGCTCGGTCTCGGCTACCTGCTGAGCGACCCGGAGGCGCGGCGGCGGTGGCGCAGGCTCTGCCTGGTGGTGGATCTCTGCGACACCGCCGCCGGGGCCGCCCACCTGGTCCGCGGGGACGTGCCGCGCGCCTCGGCGGCGGGCCTGACGGCGTTCACCGGCGGCTACGCGGCCCTCGGGCTGCTGGCCCTGCGGGCGGAGGGCCGGCAGCCCCGCTGACGGGCGCCGCCCGGGTCAGGCGTCGCGGCGTTCCAGGGTCAGCAGGCCGCCGGCCAGGGCGGCGGCCGTCCAGGCCAGCAGGATCGCCAGCGCCGTCCACGGGCCGAAGTCGGAGGGGCCGAACATCCCGCCCTCCGGCCTGGTGCCCATCATCACGTAGCCCGCCTGGTCGGGCAGGTACTGCGTGAACCTCCGGACGGCCGGGATGCTCGCCAGGCCCTGGCCGTTCAGGAACAGCAGCGGGATCATGATCCCCAGGGTCAGGGCGGTGCCGCGCAGCATCGCCGCGACCCCGGTCGCCAGCGCGCACATCAGCACCATGTACAGGCACGCCCCGGCGATCGCGCGCGGCACGCCGGGATCGCCCGGGTCCGCGCCGTGCGGGCCCAGCCCCCACTGGGACACCGCGAAGAGCACCGGCACCGTGACCAGCGAGAACGCCGCCGCCACCGACGTCACCGCGAGGACCTTCGCCGCCAGGAACCGGCCCCGCCGCGGGGTGGCGACCAGCGACATGCGGATCGTCCCGCCGGAGTACTCGCCGGTCACCGCCAGCACCCCGAACACCACCAGCGCGAGCTGCCCGAACGCCAGCCCGTAGAAGCCGAACACCGTCGGGTCGAAGTCCGCCTGCCGGTCCGGGGTCATGCGGTCGAAGCCGTCGCGCATCGAGAAGGACGCCAGCGCCCCCAGCCCGAGGCTCAGCGCGAACGCCGCCGCCAGCGTCCAGTACGTGGACCGCAGCGACCGGATCTTGGTGAGTTCCGCCCGGAACGCGCTCACGCGACCGCCTCCGTCCGGCGCATGAACGCCTCCTCCAGCGAGCCGAACCCGGCCGTGAACTCCGCCAGCCCGCAGTCGGCCACCAGCCGCCCCCGCGCGATCACGACCAGGTGGTCGGCGGTCAGCGCCATCTCGCTCATCAGGTGGCTGGAGACCAGGACCGTGCGGCCCTCGGCGGCCAGGGCGCGCATCAGGCCGCGGATCCAGCGGATGCCCTCGGGGTCCAGGCCGTTCACCGGCTCGTCGAGGATCAGCACGCCGGGGTCGCCCAGCAGCGCGGCGGCCACGCCGAGCCGCTGCCGCATCCCCAGCGAGAACCCGCCGACCCTCCGGCGCGCCGCCTCCGCCAGCCCCACCCGCTCCAGCACCGCCGGGATCCGCCGGGCGGGCAGCCCGCCCGCGTGCGCCAGCCACCGCAGATGGTCGTGCGCGGTGCGCCCGCCGTGCAGGGTGGAGGTCTCCAGCAGCGCGCCCACCGACCGCAGCGGCGCGGCGGAGCGCCGGTGCTCGACGCCGTCGATCAGCGCCCGTCCCCGCGTGGGCCGGTCCAGCCCGAGGACCATCCGGACGGTGGTGGACTTGCCCGCCCCGTTGGGCCCGAGGAACCCCGTCACCCTCCCGGGCCGCACCGTGAACGTCAGCCCGTCCACGGCGACCCGTCTGCCGTACCGTTTGCTCAGGTCATGTACTTCGATCACGGGATCCGACGGTAGGGACGGGCCACCGCCGCGCGCCGTCCCCGAAAGTCGCCGATCCCCGCGACGAACGTTGACGAACTACGCTCCGGGCATGGTCCGAGTCGTCGCGGTCGTCCTCGCCGTGCTGCTGGACGTGGCCCGGCTCCTGTCCGACCCGTCCCCTCCGGCGGCGCTGTTCGCCCTGGCGGCCGCCGCCGCCGCGGCCGTGGCCTGGCGCGCCCCGCTGCCGGGCCTCGTCCTGGTCGCCGCCCTGGCGGCGCTGCCGGACGGCCCGGTGGTCCTGCTGGTCTGGGCGGCGTTCCACGCGGGCCACCACGCCCGCACCCGCCGCGACGCGGTCCTGGCCGGGGCGGCGGCCGCCGTCCACGCGGCGGGGCAGGCGTTCACGGTGCCCGCGCAGATCCTCCCGCGCCTGCTCATGCTCGTCGCGCTGCCCCTGCTGGTCGGCCACCACCTGGCCCGCCACCGCCGCCTGGTCGAGGCGCTGACCGAGAGCAACCGCCGCCTGCGCGCCGCCCACGACCTGCTCGCCGCCCGGGAGCGCCTGCGCATCGCCCGCGACGTGCACGACTCGCTGGGCCACCAGCTCAGCCTGCTCACCCTCCGCGCGGCGGCCCTGGAGACCCGCACGCCCGAGGCGCGCGACCTCGCCGTCACCGCCCGCCGCGCCGTGGACCAGCTCCACGACCTGGTCGGCTCCCTGCGCGCCCCGGACGCGCCGTCGCCGACCCTGGCCGACCTGGACGCCCTCACCGCGCGCGCCGGGGCGGCCGGGCTGACCCTGGCGGTGCGCCACGCCGGGGACCGCCGCGACCTCGACCCGCAGGCGTCCCGGGCGGCCTACCGCGTGGTCGAGGAGGGCCTCACCAACGTCGCCAAGCACGCCCCCGGGGCCCCGGTCACGGTCACGTTCGACTGGGAGCCCGACGCCCTGCTGATCACGGTCGCCAACCCCGCCGGCGCGCCCGGCGCCCCCGAGGGCCACGGGCTCACCGGCCTGCGCGAACGCCTCGCCGAGGCCGGGGGAACGCTGCACGTCGCCGCCGGCGACGAGTTCCGCCTGGCCGCGATGCTGCCCTACCCCGCCCCCGAGCCGGACCCGGCCCGCTCCCGCGCCCTCACCACCGCCCTGGCCGTCGGCGCGCTGGTGCTGGCCCTGCTGCCCGCGACGGGGGTCCGATGATCCGTGTCCTGGTCGCCGACGACGAACCGCTGATCGTCGAGGGCGTCCGCGCCGTGCTGGAGGCCCAGCCCGACCTGCGCGTGGTCGCCACCGCCGCCGACGGCCGCCAGGCCGTGGAGCGGGCCCGCCGCCACCGTCCCGACGTGGCGGTGCTGGACGTGACGATGCCGGTGATGGACGGCCTCGCCGCGCTGGAGCACCTGGCGGTCCCGGCGGTGATGCTGACGGCGTTCGGCGACGAACCCAACGTGGTGCGCGCCCTGGAGCGCCGCGCGGCGGGCTTCGTCCTGAAGAACCACGCCCCCGACGAGCTGGTGCGGGCGGTCCGCGCGGCCCACGCGGGCGAGGCCTACCTCTCCCCGGCGATCACCCGGATGGTGCTGTCGCTGGTGGACCCGGCCGCCGCCCGCCGCCGCGCCGAGGCCCGCGCCCGCCTGGCGGCGCTCAGCCCCCGCGAGACCGAGGTCCTGCGCCTGCTGGCCGAGGGCCGCCCGAACGCCGCGATCGGCCGGCGCCTGCACATGACCGAGGCGTCCATCAAGACCTACGTCAGCCGCATCCTGGCCAAGCTCTCCTGCGAGAACCGCGTCCAGGCCGCGATGCTCCTGCGCGACGCCGAGGACCCCGTCCACGGCGGCTGATCCACGGTCGCGGCGGAGGTCAGCGGCGGAGGTCAGCGGCGGCGTTGCAGCAGCCGCAGCGCCTTCTCCTTCTCGAAGTCGAGGTAGCGCGCGGGCGGCGCGGACAGGCGGCCGATGCGCTCGCCCAGCTCGCGCACCCGGGCCTGCACCTCCGGCTCGGCCAGCACCCGCAGCCCGAACGCCAGCTCCGCCGGTCCGATGTCGTAGCGTTTCTCCAGCGCCAGCACCAGCGCGACCGCGCGCAGCTCGGCGTCGTCGAAGCGGCGGTGGCCGCCCGGACCGGTGTCGCGGGTCGCGGGCAGCAGGCCCAGGCTCTCCCGGTACCGGAGCATGCGGGGCGAGGTGCCGAGCCGCCGGGCGGCCTCCGTGATGCGCATGGGACCGATTCTGACAAATCACTGTCAGAAACGGGCGGACGACCGTGCCTCCCGCTCCGGTCCCGCCCTAGACTTCCGAGCAGACCCCGGCCCCGCCGAACGGGATCAACGGGACAGGGCGCCGAACCCCACGTGACACCAAGGAGCACCGAAACCATGGACTACAAGGTCGCCGACCTCTCGTTGGCCGACTTCGGGCGCCGGGAGATCCGGCTCGCCGAGCACGAGATGCCGGGCCTGATGGCCGTCCGCAAGGAGTACGCGGACTCCAAGCCGCTGCGCGGCGCCAAGATCATGGGCTCGCTGCACATGACCATCCAGACCGCGGTGCTGATCGAGACCCTGGTCGAGCTGGGCGCGGACGTCCGCTGGGTCTCCTGCAACATCTTCTCCACCCAGGACCACGCGGCCGCCGCGGTCGTCGTCGGGCCGAACGGCACCGCCGAGGACCCCCAGGGCGTGCCGGTCTTCGCCTGGAAGGGCGAGACCCTGGAGGAGTACTGGTGGTGCACCGACCAGGCCCTCCAGTGGCCCGACGGCTCCTACCCGAACATGATCCTGGACGACGGCGGCGACGCCACCCTGCTGGTCCACAAGGGCGCCGAGTACGAGAAGGCCGGGGCCGTCCCGACCGCCTCCGAGGACGACCCGGAGGAGTGGGGCATCATCCTGGAGACCCTGCGCCGCACCATCGCCGAGAAGCCGGGCCGCTGGACCGCGACCGCCGCCGAGATCAAGGGCGTCACCGAGGAGACCACCACCGGCGTGCACCGTCTCTACGAGATGCACAAGAACGGCACCCTGGCGTTCCCGGCGATCAACGTCAACGACTCGGTCACCAAGTCCAAGTTCGACAACAAGTACGGCTGCCGCCACTCGGTGATCGACGGCCTGAACCGCGCCACCGACGTGCTGATCGGCGGCAAGGTCGCCGTCGTGTGCGGCTACGGCGACGTCGGCAAGGGCTGCGCCGAGGCGCTGCGCGGCCAGGGCGCCCGCGTGATCGTCACCGAGATCGACCCGATCTGCGCGCTCCAGGCCGCGATGGACGGCTACCAGGTCACCACCCTGGAGGACGTCGTCGAGATCGCCGACATCTTCGTCACCACCACCGGCAACTTCAACATCATCCGCGCCGACCACATGGAGCGGATGAAGCACCAGGCCATCGTCAGCAACATCGGCCACTTCGACAACGAGATCGACATGGCCGGGCTGGCCCGCGTCCCCGGCGTCGAGAAGATCGAGATCAAGCCGCAGGTCCACGAGTGGCGCTTCCCCGACGGCCACTCCATCATCGTGCTGGCCGAGGGCCGCCTGATGAACCTGGGCTGCGCCACCGGCCACCCCTCGTTCGTGATGTCCAACTCCTTCACCAACCAGGTGATCGCGCAGATCGAGCTGTTCACCAAGACCGAGGAGTACCCGGTCGGCGTGTACGTCCTGCCCAAGCACCTGGACGAGAAGGTCGCCCGCCTGCACCTGGACGCCCTGGGCGTCAAGCTGACCCAGCTCACCAAGGAGCAGGCCGAGTACATCGGCGTCGACGTCGAGGGCCCGTACAAGCCGGACCACTACCGCTACTGATCCCGTTCTGATCGGATGGCGCACAGCCGCCGCACGGCCCGCACCGGCCGTGCGGCGGCTCTCGTTCACGTAAGGGGAGGGCGGAGATGAGCGACGTCGCGGACGCCTCGCTGGCCTACGCGGGGGTCCGGCGGATCGAGTGGGCCGACCGGAGCATGCCGGTGCTGGCGCAGATCCGGGAGCGCTTCGCCGCCGAACGCCCCCTCGACGGCCTGCGGATCGCGGCGTGCATGCACGTCACCACCGAGACCGCGAACCTGATCCGCACCCTCCAGGCGGGCGGCGCGCGCGTGGCGCTGGCCGCCTCCAACCCGCTGTCCACCCAGGACGACACGGCCGCCGCCCTCGCCCACGAGTACGGCGCGGAGGTCTACGCCCGCGCCGGGACCGACCGCGAGGGCTACTACCGGCACATCCACCAGGCGCTGGAGATCGGCCCCGACCTGGTGCTGGACGACGGCTGCGACCTGGTCAACATCCTGCACACCGAGCGCACCGACCTGCTCGACACCGTCCGGGCGGGCTGCGAGGAGACGACCACCGGCGTCATCCGCCTGCACCAGATGGCCCGCGAGGGCGCGCTGCGGTTCCCGATGGTGGCGGTGAACGACACCGACACCAAGCACATGTTCGACAACCGCTACGGCACGGGCCAGTCCACCCTGGACGGCATCATCCGCGCGACCAACACGCTGCTGGCCGGGAAGACGGTGGTCATCGCGGGGTTCGGCTACTGCGGCCGGGGCCTGGCCGAACGCGCCCGAGGCATGGGCGCGCGCGTCGTGGTCACCGAGATCGACCCGGTGAAGGCGCTGGACGCGACGCTCCAGGGCTTCGAGGTCCGGCCGATGGCCGAGGCGGCGCGGCACGGCGACGTGTTCATCACGGTCACCGGCAACCGCGACGTCATCGACGGCGTCCATCTGGCGACGATGAAGGACGGCGCGATCCTCGCCAATTCCGGACATTTCGATGTTGAGATCGACGTCCGGGCGCTGGAGGAGCTGGCGGTGACGGTCCACCGCGGCGTCCGCCCCCAGGCCGACGAGTACGTCCTGGCCGACGGCCGCCGCCTGGTCCTGCTCGCCGAGGGGCGGCTGGTGAACCTGGCGGCGGCCGAGGGGCACCCGGCGGCGGTGATGGACATGTCGTTCGCCGACCAGGCCCTGACCTGCGCGTGGCTGGCCGAGGCCCACGCGACCCTGGCGGCCGGCGTCCACGACGTCCCCAAGGAGATCGACACCGAGGTGGCCCGGCTGAAGCTGGCCTCGATGTCGGTCGAGATCGACGTCCTGACCCCCGAGCAGGACGACTACCTGCGCTCCTGGCGCCTCGGGTCCTGACGCTCAGGCTCCGGCGCCCTCGGACCCGGCCGCGGGCCTCCACGCCGTGACGGCCATGGTCAGCAGGAGGGCCGTGAGGGTCAGCCAGTAGGTGATGTTCTGCGCGTTCGCCGGCGGGTACACCAGGGCCGAGACCACGCCCGGCAGGACGTAGAGCGCCGCCGCCAGCGCCCAGCGCGGGCTGCGCGCCACGGCGGTCGCGGCGATCCCGGCCAGCAGCACGACGCCCTCGGTGCCCGCCCTGGTGGCCTGCCAGAGCTGGCCGTACCTCCAGTCGCCGGGCGCCCAGGCGAGGACGAGGGCGAGCGCCGGGATCGCCAGCCACCACCACGGCCGGACGCGCAGGTCCCGGGACCGGCGGGCCGCCAGGACCACGGCCCCGCCCGCCAGCACCCCGTAGGGGATCAGCGACACCCAGTTGTGGTAGGTCGGCCCGAGGAGGGGTGACCAGTTCGCGGCCTCGATCCCGAACAGCATGACCCGGCCGGTCGAGAGCGCCACGAGCAGGGCCAGCGGCAGCGCCGCCAGCGCCCGGCCGCGCAGGAGCGCGACCACCAGCGCGGCCGAGACCACCAGCCACCACGGGGAGACGCGGTCGGACACGTTGTAGGACAGGTTCGCCAGGGCGGCCACCAGCAGGCCCAGGTGCAGGCCGTCGGCCCACCACGGCACGGGACGCCCGGCGGCCTCGCGGGTGCGGGCGGTCAGGCCCGCCGTGACGAGCCCGGCCGTCTCCCTCGGCGAGGGGCGGCGCGGGGCGTCGTTCATCAGCGTGCCGAGGATCTCGGCTCCGTACTCGGCGCGGTGCCGGGTCGGGAAGGCCCGCAGGAAGACCCGGTACCAGCGTTCGGCGACCACCGCGCTCATGCCGGCGCCGCCCCGGTGGCCGGGGTGATCCGCGTGGTGACGACCCGGGCGGCCTGCTCCATCCGCGCCGCCTCGCGGACGACGGCGGCGCGCCCGTCCTCGGTCAGCCGGTAGTAGCGGCGGGGACGGCCCTGGACGGTCTCCTCGCGGTCCACGGCGACCAGCCCGTCGCCCGCCAGCCGGTCCAGGGCCCCGTAGAGGGTGCCGACGGCCAGCCGCACCCGCCCGCCGGACTGCTCCTCGGCCCGCTTGATGATCCCGTAGCCGTGCGACGGCCCGTCCAGCAGGGCGGCCAGCACGAAGTACGTGGGCTCGCTCATCGTTGGTGATCGTTTGACCATACGGGGGACGATATATCAGCAGGCGAAATATGGGAAGCGTTCGCCGCCGTTCCCTTGCCGCCTCCCGGGCCCCGCTTTGCCGCGCCACGGACCGCGGGGGGCACACCGATCCCATGGGGCACGACGGGCACGGGGACCGCGCGGCGCGGTTCCGGGATCGGCTGTGGGGGAGCCTGGCGCTGTCGGCGCCGGTGCTGGTCTACGGCGAGACGCTCCAGCACTGGTTCGGGTACGCCGCGCCCCGCTTCCCGGGCTCCCACTGGATCGCGCCGGTGTTCGGAACGCTGGTCCTCCTGCACGGCGGGCGCCCGTTCCTGAGCGGGGCCGTCGACGAGGCCGCGGCGCGGCGGCCCGGGACGATGCTGCTGATCGCGCAGGCGCTCGCCGCCGCGTACGCGGCGGGCCTGGCGGCCGCGTTCGGGCTGTTCGACCTGGACCTGTGGTGGGAACTGGCGCTGCTGGTCGACGTCCTGCTGCTCGGCCACCGGCTGGAGGCGCGGGCGTTCGGGCGGACGCCGGACGCGCCGCCGCCCGACGTGGCCGAACGCGTCGAGGACGGCACGCCCGTCACCGTCGCGGCGGGGGAGCCGCGGGTCGGGGACACCGTGCTCGTGCGGCCCGGCGCGCGTCCCGGCCGACGCGACGGTCACCGAGGGGACGGCGGCGTTCGACGAGTCGCCGCTGACCGGGCGGGCCCGGCCGGTCGAATGCGGTCCCGGCTCGGAGATCGCCGCCGGGACGGTCGCGACCGACGCGGCCGTCCACGCCCGCGTCACCGCCGTCGGCGAGGACACCGCCCTGGCGGCCGAGGCGCGGCGGGCGTCGGCGGGCCGCGCGGCGGGCCGGCTGTACTCCGCCGCGACGGGGGCGGCGTTCGCGGTGTGGCTGGTGCTGGGCGAGCCGGGGCAGGCGGTGCGCGGGGCCGTGTCGGTGCTGGTCGTCGCGTGCCCGCACGCGCTGGGCCTGGCGGCGCCGCTGGTCGTGGCGGTCTGCGCGGCGGCCGGCGCGCGGGCCGGGATCCTGGTCCGCGACCGGAGGGCGCTGGACCGGATGCGCGCCGTCGACACCGTCGTGTTCGGCAAGACCGGGACCCTCACCACCGGCCGCCCCGAGGTCACCGGCACGACGGCCGACGGTGACGCCGGAACGCTGCTCGCGCTGGCCGCCGCGGCCGAGTCCGGCAGCGGGCACCCCCTGGCCCGCGCGATAGTCCGCGCGGCCGGGGACGGACACCCGCCGCCGGCGACGGGGTTCCGGTCGCTGCCCGGGATCGGCGTGGAGATGCGGGTGGACGGCCGCCGCGTCGCCGTCGGCGGCCCGGCGCTGCTGCGGGCGGCGGACGCGCCCGCC
>NZ_BCQR01000246.1 GCF_001552175.1 Actinomadura kijaniata NBRC 14229 | reverse complement strand
GGCGGGCCCGGCCGGTCTTCCGGCGGCCGGGACCCGCCGCATTGCACGAGGGTGTTACTTGAGGATCTTGGTGACGCGACCGGCGCCGACGGTCCGGCCACCCTCACGGATGGCGAACTTCAGGCCCTCCTCCATGGCGACGGGCTGGATCAGCTCGACGCGCATCTCGGTGTTGTCGCCCGGCATGACCATCTCGACACCTTCGGGAAGGTGCACCACGCCGGTGACGTCCGTGGTCCGGAAGTAGAACTGCGGACGGTAGTTGTTGAAGAACGGGGTGTGGCGGCCACCCTCGTCCTTGGACAGGATGTAGACCTGCGCCTCGAACTCGGTGTGCGGGGTGTTGGTGCCCGGCTTGATGACACACTGGCCGCGCTCGACGTCCTCGCGCTTGATGCCGCGCAGCAGCAGACCGACGTTGTCACCGGCCTGACCCTGGTCCAGCAGCTTGCGGAACATCTCGACACCGGTGACGGTGGTCTTCGAGTGCTCCTCGCGGATGCCGATGATCTCGACTTCCTCGTTGACGTTCACGACACCGCGCTCGATGCGGCCGGTCACCACGGTGCCGCGGCCGGTGATCGAGAAGACGTCCTCGATCGGCATCAGGAACGGCTTGTCGGTGTCACGCTGCGGCTCGGGGACGTTCTCGTCGACCGCGTTCATCAGCTCGAGGATGGACTCGGCCCACTTCTCGTCACCCTGCAGGGCCTGGAAGGCGGACACGCGCACGACCGGGACGTCGTCGCCCGGGAACTCGTACTCGGACAGCAGCTCGCGGACCTCGAGCTCGACGAGCTCCAGGATCTCCTCGTCGTCCACCATGTCGCACTTGTTCAGCGCGACGACGATGTAGGGAACGCCGACCTGGCGGGCCAGGAGGACGTGCTCCTTGGTCTGCGGCATCGGGCCGTCGGTCGCGGCGACCACCAGGATCGCGCCGTCCATCTGGGCGGCACCGGTGATCATGTTCTTGATGTAGTCGGCGTGACCGGGGCAGTCGACGTGGGCGTAGTGGCGCGACTCGGTCTGGTACTCGACGTGCGCGATGGAGATGGTGATACCGCGCTCGCGCTCCTCCGGCGCCTTGTCGATGTCCTCGAACGGCGTGAAGGGGTTGATGTCCGGGTACTTGTCGTGCAGCACCTTGGTGATCGCCGCGGTAAGGGTGGTCTTACCGTGGTCGATGTGACCGATGGTGCCGATGTTCACGTGCGGCTTGGTCCGCTCGAACTTGGCCTTCGCCACTGTTGCTCCTTGTTGCGATCCTCGGCCGACTGGCGGCCGCTTCGATGTGCTGCCTGGTGATCTGTGACAGGCCGGGTACTTACTCGCCCCGCGCCTTGGAGATGATCTCCTGCGCGACGTTGTTGGGAACCTCGGCGTAGGAGTCGAACTGCATGGTGAAAACAGCCCGGCCCTGGGTCTTGCTGCGCAGATCACCCACGTAGCCGAACATCTCGGACAGGGGGACGAGAGCCTTGACGACCCGCATGCCGGCGCGCTCGTCCATCTGCTGGACCTGACCGCGGCGGCTGTTGATGTCTCCGATCACGTCGCCCATGTTCTCCTCGGGCGTGGTGACCTCGACCGCCATCATGGGCTCGAGGATGGTCGCCCCGGCCCTGCGGGCGGCCTCCTTGAACGCCATGGAACCGGCGACCTTGAACGCCATTTCCGAGGAGTCCACCTCGTGGTAGGCACCGTCCTGAAGGGTGACCTTCACGCCCACCATGGGGTAGCCGGCGAGAACACCGAACTCGGCGGCCTCCTGGCATCCCGCGTCCACCGAAGGGATGTACTCCCGCGGGATGCGGCCACCGGTGACCTTGTTCTCGAACTCGTAACCATCGTTCCCCTCGCCCAGCGGCTCGAGGTCGATGATCACGCGGCCGAACTGGCCGGAGCCACCCGTCTGCTTCTTGTGGGTGTACTCGACCTTCTCGACCTTCTTGGTGATGGTCTCGCGGTAGGCCACCTGCGGCTTGCCGACGTTGGCGTCGACCTTGAACTCGCGCTTCATCCGGTCGACGAGGATCTCCAGGTGGAGCTCGCCCATACCGGAGATCACGGTCTGGCCGGTCTCCTCGTCGGTGCGCACCTGGAAGGAGGGGTCCTCCTCGGCCAGGCGCTGGATCGCGGTGCCCAGCTTCTGCTGGTCGGCCTTGGTCTTCGGCTCGATCGCGACGTGGATCACCGGCGCCGGGAAGTTCATCGACTCGAGGACGATGGGGTCCTTCTCGTCGCAGAGGGTCTCACCGGTGGTGGTCTGCTTCAGACCCATGACGGCGACGATGTCGCCGGCGCCCACGCGGTCGATCTCCTCACGCTTGTTGGCGTGCATCCGGTAGATCTTGCCGATCCGCTCCTTGCGCTCCTTGACGGAGTTCATCACGGTCGACCCGGACTCCAGAACGCCGGAGTAGACGCGCACGAAGGTCAGCTTGCCCAGG
The DNA here is from genome assembly GCF_001552175.1 of Actinomadura kijaniata NBRC 14229. Classification (GTDB taxonomy): domain Bacteria; phylum Actinomycetota; class Actinomycetes; order Streptosporangiales; family Streptosporangiaceae; genus Spirillospora; species Spirillospora kijaniata. The sequence continues at coordinate 9,866 of NZ_BCQR01000246.1, read as the reverse complement.
TGCGGGTCAGAGGCGATCTTGAAGGCCAGCGCGGAGAACGGCTCGTCCTCGCTCGGCTTGCGGACGAGCGCCTTCTCCTCGTCGCGGACGGCGTGGCCCTCGATGGCCTCGACGTCCAGCGGCGACGGCAGGTAACGCACGATCGCGTCCAGCAGGGGCTGCACGCCCTTGTTCTTGAACGCGGTGCCGCACAGCACCGGAGTCAGGTTGCCGGCGATGGTGGCGCGACGGACCGCCGGGTAGATCTGCTCGATGGTGGGCTCGCCGCCCTCCAGGTAGATCTCCATGATCTCGTCGTCGCCCTCGGCGAGCGTCTCGATCAGGTTGTCGCGACCCTCGCGGGCGGCCTCGACGTGCGTGTCGGGGATGTCGACGATGTCGTACATCTCACCGAGCTTGGCCTCTTCGTTCCAGACCAGGGCCTTCATGCGGACCAGGTCGATGACGCCCTTGAAGTCGGCCTCGGCACCGATCGGCAGCTGCATGACCAGCGGGGTGGCCTGCAGACGGTCCTTGATCATGTCGACGCAGCGGTGGAACTCCGCGCCGACACGGTCCAGCTTGTTGACGAAGCAGATGCGCGGCACGTTGTACCGGTCGGCCTGGCGCCACACGGTCTCGGACTGCGGCTCGACACCGGCCACACCGTCGAACACCGCGACGGCACCGTCCAGGACGCGCAGCGAGCGCTCCACCTCGACCGTGAAGTCGACGTGGCCCGGAGTGTCGATGATGTTGATGGTGTGCTTGACGTCCTCGACCGGCCAGGTGCAGGTGGTGGCCGCGGAGGTGATGGTGATACCCCGCTCCTGCTCCTGTTCCATCCAGTCCATGGTGGCCGCGCCGTCGTGGACCTCGCCGATCTTGTAGCTCATCCCGGTGTAGTACAGGATGCGCTCGGTCGTCGTGGTCTTGCCCGCGTCGATGTGGGCCATGATGCCGATGTTGCGGACCTTGCTCAGGTCTACACCGGTTTTGGTAGCCACTGTGTCCTCGCGTCGTCTCGTCGTAAGTCAGGAACCGCCGGGTTACCAGCGGTAGTGGGCGAAAGCCTTGTTGGACTCCGCCATCTTGTGCGTGTCCTCGCGCTTCTTAACGGACGCACCGAGGCCGTTGGAGGCGTCGAGCAGCTCGTTCATCAGACGCTCGGTCATGGTCTTCTCGCGACGCTGCCGGGCGTAGAGCACCAGCCAGCGCAGCGCGAGGGTGGTGGAGCGGGCCGGACGCACCTCGACCGGGACCTGGTAGGTCGCGCCACCGACACGGCGGCTGCGGACCTCCAGGGTCGGCTTGACGTTGTCCAGCGCGCGCTTCAGGGTGACGACCGGGTCGTTGCCGGTCTTCTCCCGGCACCCCTCCAGGGCGTCGTACACGATGGACTGCGCGATGGAGCGCTTGCCGTCCAGGAGCACCTTGTTGATCAGCGCGGTGACCAGCGGCGAGTTGTACACCGGGTCAGCGATGAGCTGGCGCTTGCCAGCCGGGCCCTTGCGCGGCATTACTTCTCCTTCTTCGCGCCGTAGCGGCTGCGCGCCTGCTTGCGGTTCCGCACACCCTGGGTGTCGAGCGAACCCCGGATGATCTTGTACCGAACGCCCGGGAGGTCCTTCACACGGCCGCCGCGCACGAGCACGATCGAGTGCTCCTGCAGGTTGTGCCCGACGCCGGGGATGTAGGCCGTGACCTCGATCCCGCTGGTCAGCCGGACACGAGCGACCTTGCGAAGCGCGGAGTTCGGCTTCTTGGGCGTCGTCGTGTAGACGCGCGTGCAGACACCCCGGCGCTGGGGGCTGCCCTTGAGCGCCGGCGTCTTGTTCTTGGTCACCTTGTCCTGGCGGCCCTTTCGGACCAGCTGCTGGATCGTGGGCACCGCGTCTCCGTCTTCCTCGTACCGAGCCGGTAAGTCTTGTTCTGCCTGGGCCTCACGGCGTGAGACCCGTCATCACCACCTCGTCTGAGGCTGTGACCTGCCGGTTTCCCGACCTCTCCGACCCACGCGGTCGGGCGTGTCGTCCTGTCGTGGACCTGACACGGACCGCCCGGCCCATGCAGGGCCGAATCAAGCCGGGGAGTAAGTTGCGGCGCCGGGCGTGGCCGTCAAATCGGCGTCCTGCCCACGCGCACGCAGAGCGGCCCGCATACTGCGGGCACGAGTAGAAAGGTTACCGACCGTCGCGCGAAAGGTCAAAGCGGAGCGTGCACTATCGCGTCGGGGCCCTCCGGCGCAAGCCGACGGGGCCCTGGCGAACCATCTTCCCGCCACTCCCAACGGCCGGACGCCGACGGATGTTCCCGTCCGGAGACCGGAGAACCCGTCGGCGTCCCGTGATCACGCCCCGCCGGGCGGAAGGTCTTTCGTTCCTTCGCTAGCCGAACGCCAGGAAGGCCACGACCAGGATCACCACGAGCGCGACGACCGCGGCGACGATCATGATGAGCTTCTTGTTGCCCTTGCCGCCGGACTCGCCGCCCTGGGCCGCGTTCTCGTACCCGGGGTAGGACTGCTGCTGGCCGTACTGCTGCTGGCCGAAGCCCTGCTGCTGACCGTACTGGTCCTGCTGGCCGTACTGCGCCTGCGGGGGCTGGCCCTCGCCCTGGCCGTACTGCTGCTGCGCGCCCCACTGCTGCTGTTGCTGCTGCTGGTCAGGCTGCCCGTAGGGCTGCTGGCCGTACTGCTGCTGGCCGAACCCCTGCTGCTGGCCGTACTGGTCCTGCTGGCCGAAGCCCTGCTGCCCGTACTGCGCCTGCGGGGGCTGCCCCTCGCCCTGGCCGTACTGCTGCTGCGCGCCCCACTGCTGCTGGCCCACGTCCATGCGGGTCTGGTCACCGAGGCCCTGCCCCTGCGCCTGACCGCCCGGCTGGTGCGCCGACGGGTCGAACGCCTGCGTGGGCCGGGCGTCCTCGCCCTGCTGCTCGGGCGCGCCGAACGGCGAGGGCTCGTCGCCCATCGGCGGCGGGGCGGGCTGGGCGCCGAAGCCCGACTCGGGCGGCGGGACCATCATGGTGCGCTCGTTGTCGCCACCCTGCTGGCCCTGCTGCGCCTGCTGGCCCTGCTGCTGGTGGTCGGCGTGCTCGCGCGCGGGACCGGAGGCGACGGGGATGTCGGTCCCCGGCGACCAGTGCCGCGTGGCCTCGTCGTCCACCACGGGCCGGGGCCGCTCGGGCTCCGCGCCCGGCCCCGGAACGATCATCGTGCGCTCGTCGGACCCCTGCTGCGGCCCGCCCTCCGGCTGCGGCGCGTGCTGCTGGTGCTGGCCGGGCGGCTGCTGGAACGCGGGCGGGAACTGGTCCTGCTGCGGCGGCTGCTGCTGCCCGTAGCCCTGGCCGTAGGGGTCGGGCTGCCCGTAGCCCTGCTGGGCGTAGGGCTGCTGCGGGTACTGCGACTGCTCCGGCTGCCCGTAGGCGGGCTGCTGGCCATACTGCTCGGGCTGCTGACCGTACTGCTCGTGCGGCTGCCCGGGCTGCTGGCCGTACTGCTGCCCGTACTGTTCGTGCGGCTGCCCGTAGGCGGGCGGCTGGGCGAAGTCCTGCTGCGGCTGCTGCGGAGGCTGCGCGAACGGCGACTGCTCCGGCTGCGGCGGCGCGAACTGCTCGGCCGGCGGCGCGGGCGGCTGGTCCTGCTGCCCGGCGTACGGCGTCGGCTCGACGCGCGTCGCGGGCGGCGGCGCCTGGTGCTCCTGCTGCCCGCCGTAGGGGTCGTGCTGCGCGGGAGGCTGCTGCTGGCCGCCGGGCTGCTGCTGGCCCGGGTGCTGCGGCGGGGCGGGCGGCTGCTGGGCGCCGCCCAGCTGCGGCGCGCCGAACACCACGGTCCGGTCACCGGCCGGCCGCACCGGCCGGCCCGGCTGGTCCTGCTGCTCCGGCGCCGGACCCTCGGTGGCCTGTTCCTTGTCGTCGGGCTGCGGCCACTGCGGTCCCTGCGTGCCGTCGTGCTCGGTCATCGTCGGGCTCCTTCAGCGCCGTCGCCCCGGGCGTCCGCCCCGGGTCGTGCCTGTCTCTGCGCCCGGGGACGCGTGGCGCGTAACGCCGTCCCCAAGCCCTGTCACCGGTCTCCTCACCTGACGGACGCGACCGCCCGGCGGTTCCACCGGTCTACCAGCCTGCCCCGATAGCCGGTGGTATCGCAAATCACCACCCTGCCGGTACCGGAGCGGCCGACTCGCCCCATGATCTCGATCTTCTCCGTCCGGGTCCACCTTCCGCCCCACAAATCCTTGCTCTCCCCATGACGAACGCCACGTCCCGTTCCGGCCCCGGAACGCCGAAGGGCCCCGCCGCGTCTCCGCCGGTCACGTGTGAGCGGTCGCACCGACCGCGATGACCTGGATGTCGTCCTTGTGCTCCTGGACGGTTCGGCAGGGCCATGGGCGCTTCCCCAGTGGGGAGCGCACGCGAACCACGTGCACGCTGGCGCAGGTCTTGGGCATCGCTGTCGAGAAGACCGCGGTCCTGCCCAGCGACACCTGCGATCCCCGGCATCCCCTCCCCCTCGGCCACCGCCGTGGCTCTCCGCGCCCGCCCGGGGAGGTCGGCTGGTTGGCACCAGGAGACTCCACTCTGGTGCTCCAGGCCATGCGGACGCCGGCCGGTCTCTTCCTCGACCTCCCGCGAGGCGGTCCGTCGATTGCGCGGGGCGACCCGGTACCGCCACGACACCAAACCGCTCCATGCCCGGCGGCTCGACGTCGACCAGCCCCGGCCGTGACCGCCGGCGCGCGGTCAGCGCGGGATGGCGTCCACGAGACGCCCCCACTCGGGGTAGGCGGCGACCTTCTCCAGGTGCAGTTCCATGATCCGCCGGCCCAGCCCGGGATCCGGGTCGTCGGACATCCGCCCCGGAGACAGCCGGGCGAGATGCGGAAGGATGTCCGGGTCGCTGGCGAGATGCACCGGGTCGTGCATGTAGCGCTCCAGCGCGTCCAGGTCCTCGATGCCCACGCAGTAACCGTGGGTGTAGCCCTCGGCGGGATCGCCGACGTCCTGGCCGACCACCGAGAACGCGACCGACTCGACGCCCGCGGTCCGCCGCATGGCCGCCAGGACCCCGGCCCTGGTCTCCTCGTCGGCATCGGGCTTGAAGCTGAAGCGCAGAATCAGAACGATCACCGGTTCTCCTCGGTCACGGCAACGACTTCCACGACCCTAGGACCGGCGATCGGGACGGCCAATGCGCCAGAGTCCGCTCCTGATAAGCGATCGTCCTCGCACCAGGACGCCTAGAGTCCCGGTGTGGACATGCTGAGCGACGTGATCACCGTGCTGCGCACCGGCTCCCCGCAGTCGGCGCGCGTCGAGCTCCGCGCCCCGTGGTCGCGGCGGTTCCGGCTCTCCCCCGGAACGGCGGGGTTCGAGGTCGTCCTGGAGGGGGCCTACCGGCTCGTCCCGCCCGGCGGCCCGCCGGTGGCGCTCCGCACCGGGGACGTGGTGTTCCTGCCGCACCCCGGCGAGTACGAGGTGACCGGCCACCCTTCCGGGCAGGACGATCCGCGTCCCGCCGACGCCGTGATGCTCTGCGGCGCCTACCTGCTGGACGCCGACCGGGGGCACCCGCTGCTGAACGAGCTGCCCGGCGTCGTCCACGTCCCGGCCCGCCCCGGCCGCCATCCGCGCCTGCGCGCCGCGGTGGAGCTTCTCGGCGCCGAGCTGGAGGACCCCGGACCGGGCGCCGGCGCCATCGTGCCGGCGCTGCTGGACACGCTCCTGCTCTACCTGCTGCGCGCCTGGCTCGAACGGCAGCCGGTGTGCGAGGCCCGCACCGGCTGGGCGGCGGCCCTGGCCGATCCGGCGATCAGTACGGCCCTGAACGCGGTCCACTATGACCCCGCCCACCCCTGGACCGTCCAGGACCTGGCGGCGCGGTCGGGCCTGTCCCGTTCGGCGTTCGCGCGGCGTTTCACCGCCCTGGTCGGGCGGCCGCCGCTGGCCTACCTGACCTGGTGGAGGTTGGCGACGGCCGCCCGGCTGTTGCGCGCGTCCGACGCGCCGCTGAGCGTTGTGGCCGGGCGCGTCGGCTACGGCTCGGAGTACGCGTTCGCCAGCGCCTTCAAGCGCGAGTTCGCGGTCTCCCCGGGCCGCTACCGGGGGGACCGCTGACCTCGCGCCCCGACGGGGCCACCGGCCCGGAAGGGAACCGCGCCCCTGAACGAGGTGCCGAACAGGCGCGGAACGGTGGTCGGCAACGGGACCCGTGCGAACGACAGCCGGACCGCCAAAAGCAAACAGGCCCCTTCCGATGCACTCGGAAGGGGCCTCTGAGCCGCTGATACGGCTGGTGGCCGGGGGCGCACGGCGCGGGCCGCGCGCCCCCTGATCAACCGCCTAGCGGTTGTACTGACCGAAGTCGTACTCCTCCAGCGGCACGGCCTCGCCGGAGCCCTGGCCGAAGGAGTAGTCGGCGCCGTCGTCGTAGGAGCCGACCGAGTACACCGCGGCCTTCGCCTCCTCGGTGGGCTCGACCCGGACGTTGCGGTACTGCGGCATGCCGGTACCGGCCGGGATGAGCTTACCGATGATGACGTTCTCCTTGAGGCCCAGCAGCGGGTCGCTCTTGGCGTGCATGGCCGCCTCGGTGAGGACCCGGGTGGTCTCCTGGAAGGAGGCCGCCGACAGCCAGGACTCGGTCGCCAGCGACGCCTTGGTGATACCCATCAGCACCGGACGGCCGGCCGCGGGCTGGCCGCCCTCGGCGACCACGGCGCGGTTGGTCTCCTCGAAGAGGGGACGCTCGACCAGGTCGCCGGGGAGCAGGTCGGTGTCGCCCGACTCCAGGATGTTCACCCGCTTGAGCATCTGGCGAACGATGATCTCGATGTGCTTGTCGTGGATCGACACACCCTGCGAGCGGTAGACCTCCTGGACCTCGTGGACCAGGTGCAGCTGCACGGCGCGGGGGCCGAGGATGCGCAGGACCTCGTGCGGGTTCTGGGCACCGACGATCAGCTGCTGGCCGACCTCGACGTGCGCGCCCTCGCGGACGCCGTCCGCCAGCCGGGACCGCATCGGGACCTGGTAGGCGATCTCCTCGGAGCCGTCGTCCGGGACGATGACGACCTTGCGGGTCTTCTCCGTCTCGTCGATCTTGACGCGGCCGGCGACCTCGGAGATCGGGGCCACACCCTTGGGGATGCGGGCCTCGAACAGCTCCTGGACACGCGGCAGACCGTGGGTGATGTCACCACCCGCGACACCACCGGTGTGGAAGGTGCGCATGGTCAGCTGCGTACCGGGCTCACCGATGGACTGGGCGGCGATGATGCCGACGGCCTCGCCGACGTCCACGCGCTTGCCGGTGGCCAGCGAGCGGCCGTAGCAGGCGGCGCAGACACCGATCTTGGCCTCGCAGACCAGGGCGCTGCGGGTGCGGACCTTCTCCACCCCGGCCTCGACCAGCCGCGTGATCACCGAGTCGGACAGGTCGGTGCCGCCCGGGAAGATGACCGTGCCGTCGACCTCGACGTCCTCGGCGATGGTGCGGCCCACCAGGCTGGTCTCGCTGGTCGCCAGCTTGACCAGGGTGCCGTCGGACAGGCGCTCGGCCACCTCGAACGGGATGGTGCGGTCGGTGCCGCAGTCCTCCTCGCGCACGATGACGTCCTGCGCGACGTCCACCAGACGACGGGTCAGGTAACCCGAGTCGGCGGTCCGCAGCGCGGTGTCGGCCAGACCCTTGCGGGCGCCGTGCGTCGAGATGAAGTACTCGACGACCGACAGGCCCTCACGGAAGGACGACTTGATCGGACGCGGGATGGTCTCGCCCTTGGGGTTCGACACCAGACCGCGCATACCGGCGATCTGCCGCAGCTGGAGCGGGTTACCGCGGGCGCCCGACTGGATCATCATCCAGATCGGGTTCTCCTTCGGGAACGCCTTCTCCATGTCCATCGCGACGTCCGCGGTGGCCTTGTTCCAGATCTCGATGAGCTCCTGCTTGCGCTCGTCATCGGTGATCAGACCGCGGTTGAACTCGCGCTGCACCTTGTCGGCGCGGGCCTCGTAGGAGGCCATGATCTCGCCCTTGTTCGGCGGGGTCACGACGTCCTCGATCGAGATGGTCACACCGGACCGGGTGGCCCAGTGGAAACCGGCGCTCTTGAGGGCGTCCAGCGCGTTGGCGACCTCGACCTTGGGGTAGGTCTCGGCCAGCTCGTTCACGATCGCCGACAGCTGCTTCTTGCCGATCTCCGCGTCCACGAACGGGAAGTCCGCGGGCAGGGTCTCGTTGAACAGCGCCCGGCCGAGCGTGGTCTCCAGGCGGTACGGCTGGCCCGGCTCGTAGCCCTCGGGCGCCTGCCAGCCGCGCGGCGGCGGGACGTCCTTCAGGCGGAGCTGCACCTTGGCCTGGAGCGTCAGCTCGCCGCGGTCGTAGGCCATGATCGCCTCGGCGATCGAGCCGAACGCGCGGCCCTCGCCGGGAGCGCCCTCCTTCAGCGTGGTCAGCCAGTAGAGGCCGATCACCATGTCCTGGGTGGGCATGGTGACGGGCTTGCCGTCCGACGGCTTCAGGATGTTGTTGGTGGACAGCATCAGGATCCGGGCCTCGGCCTGGGCCTCGGCCGACAGCGGCAGGTGCACCGCCATCTGGTCGCCGTCGAAGTCCGCGTTGAACGCGGTGCAGACCAGCGGGTGGATCTGGATGGCCTTGCCCTCGACCAGCTGCGGCTCGAACGCCTGGATGCCCAGACGGTGCAGCGTGGGCGCGCGGTTGAGCAGCACCGGGTGCTCGGTGATGACCTCTTCCAGCACGTCCCACACGACCGGGCGGGCGCGCTCGACCATGCGCTTGGCGCTCTTGATGTTCTGCGCGTGGTTCAGGTCGACCAGGCGCTTCATCACGAACGGCTTGAACAGCTCCAGCGCCATCTGCTTGGGCAGACCGCACTGGTGCAGCTTCAGCTGCGGGCCGACGACGATGACCGAACGGCCGGAGTAGTCGACGCGCTTGCCCAGCAGGTTCTGGCGGAACCGGCCCTGCTTGCCCTTCAGCATGTCGCTGAGGGACTTCAGGGGGCGGTTGCCCGGACCGGTGACGGGACGGCCGCGACGGCCGTTGTCGAACAGGGCGTCCACGGCCTCCTGAAGCATGCGCTTCTCGTTGTTCACGATGATCTCGGGCGCGCCGAGGTCGAGGAGGCGCTTGAGCCGGTTGTTCCGGTTGATCACGCGGCGGTACAGGTCGTTCAGGTCGGAGGTCGCGAAGCGGCCACCGTCCAGCTGCACCATCGGACGCAGGTCCGGCGGGATCACCGGGATGCAGTCCAGCACCATGCCCAGCGGGCTGTTGCGGGTGTTGAGGAACGCCGAGACGACCTTGAGCCGCTTGAGGGCGCGGGCCTTCTTCTGGCCCTTGCCGGTGCGGATGATCTCGCGGAGCTTCTCGGCCTCGGCGTCGAGGTCGAAGTTCTGGAGCCGGGCCTGGATGGCCGCGGCGCCCATGCCGCCCTCGAAGTACTTGCCGAACCGGTCGCGCATCTCCCGGTACAGCAGCTCGTCGCCCTCCAGGTCCTGGACCTTGAGGTTCTTGAAACGGCTCCAGACCTCGTCGAGCCGGTCGAGCTCGCGCTGCGCGCGGTCGCGCAGCTGCTTCATCTCGCGCTCGGCACCGTCGCGGATCTTGCGCTTCTGGTCGGCCTTGGCCCCGGCCTCCTCCAGCTCGGCCAGGTCGGCCTCCAGCTTCTGCTGGCGCGCCTCGATCTGCGCGTCGCGGGCCTGCTCGATCTGCTGGCGCTCCACGGAGATGTGGGCCTCCAGCGTCGGCAGGTCGCGGTCGCGCCGCTCGGCGTCCACGCTGGTGATCATGTAGGCCGCGAAGTAGATGATCTTTTCGAGATCCTTCGGGGCCAGGTCCAGCAGGTAGCCCAGGCGCGACGGAA